>DJEL01000050.1 GCA_002432425.1 Lachnospiraceae bacterium UBA5899 | reverse complement strand
TAATGCGACAGCCCCTTTTATTTACCGAGCCTTTTTATTTTAAATACTTTTAAATACATATTGACAACTATCTTTGTCAATGATAGTATATGTGACAAGAATAGTTGTCAGAATGACAAGAATAAATGTCAGGAGGAAAACAAATGGAAGGACAATTTGAGAAGAATGGAAATCCCTACGCACCGCAGGAAGATTATAAGAAACCCATGAGAAAGGCTTACTGCCGGGTAGAATGGAAAATTTTCCTGTATGCGGTCATCGTCGTGGCGGCGCAGACCCTGTACACGCTGGCGGTCCCCGAATTGTTCGGGGAAAGTGTTTATGCTGCGGAATGGTATATCTGGGGCGTGATGATTATTCCCATGTATATGATTGCCTTCCCGATTTTATATTTAATAGGTGGTAAAAAGGATCGTGTAAAAATCATGCAGCATAAAATGGGCTTCGGCAAATGGCTTATTGCGGCGCTTATGTGTGCCGGCATCTGTGCCGTCGGTATGGTTATCGGTACGATTTTGGATACCGTAATCAGCCTGTTTACCCAGAGCAGCTCCACAGACGCCGCTACCCTGCAGAACCTGATGCTGAACTCCAATCCCATTTACCGCATTCTTACGGTAGGTATTTTGGCTCCCATGGTGGAGGAGATGATTTTCCGTAAGTTCATCATTGACCGCACCGTAAAATACGGTGAAGGTATGGCAGTTCTTACCTCCGGTCTTATGTTCGGACTGTTCCACGGCAACTTCAGCCAGTGCTTCTTTGCGGCAGGCCTGGGTATGCTGTTTGCCTATATTTATATCCGTACCGGACGCATCCGTTACACCATCTTTTTACACATGGCAGTGAACCTGACCACATCCATCGGCTCCGTAGGCATCCTGCAGTGGGTAGGATATGATGAGCTGTTGTCGGCAGAAACAAGCGGCAATTTAGAGGCGTTAATGGGCGATATGCTTCCGAAACTCCTTGTGTTATATGCATGGCTGGGATTTCTGGCGTGCCTTGCCATTGCCGGTATTGTTCTTTTAATCGTAGCACTTGCCAAAAAGAAGTTCTTCCTTGTAAAGCCGCCTAAATATGTGGCAAAAGGCAAATTTGCGGCGGCATGGATTAACTGGGGTATGCTTTTATTCATGATTTATATTCTGTTTATTTTCATCACGAATTATATGCGATTTTAAGAAAGAATGTGAGGAATGCATATGCCTTTGAAAAATCATTTGAAAGAATACAGGGCAAAGAAGAACATTAACCAGCAGGAGCTGGGAAGCATGGTGAATGCCAGCCGTCAGACCATCAGCCTGATTGAGAGAGGAGACTATTCTCCTTCCGTTACATTGGCACTGAAGATTGCCGGATATTTCGGTGTGCAGGTAGAGGATATTTTTGAATATGAGGAAGGAGAGGAAAAAGAGAATGAATGAGGAAAGATTAGAAGAAACCAGACAGGAAAAAAATACAGAAAGACTGAAAAACATAAAAACAGAGGATAAAAAATTCTATTGGAAATTTATAATACTCCTTTTCATCGGCGCTATCGTAGGAGGAACAGCGGGAGTTCTGATGGGCTTTCTCGAAGACTACATGGCGGCAAATGAACTGTCCTTCCCGGAGCTTTTATCTTTGGTGCAGGGCAGTCTGGTAATTCCGTTCCGGTACGTTACGGTGGTATCGGGTGCCGTATTCTGGACAACATCGGAATGCTTTTACCGTAAGGCACGGAAAATCCAGAAGGAAAGCACGGATTTGGACGAGGATTATGACAGAATAGATGATACGCTGAATGTTTCCCTGGCACTTGCCAACGTAATGGCGATTATGAATTTTATCTGCTTCGGCATTGCGTCCTACTGCATGCATGCCGCAGATGATACCTTCACCATGACAATGTGCATCGTTTTCTTTTTACTCTATGTATACGGTTCCTTCCATATGCAGCATGTGGCTGTCAATATGGCAAAGGAAATGAACCCGGAAAAGAAGGGCAGTCTGTATGATAAGAAGTTTAAAAAACAGTGGTATGACAGTTGTGATGAGGCGGAACGCCGCCAGATAGGAATTGCTTCCTACCATACCTTACAGGTGACGGGCATTTCATGCATGATATTCATGCTTATTTTTATGATGCTGGGCATGGTAATCGAGATTGGTCTTCTGCCCATGCTGGTACCGGCATTTATCTGGCTCATACAGAACGTCACCTATCAGATTTCCTGCAAAAGGGCACGGAAGATGATGAATGACTGACAACAACCGGAAAGTATTCCTGTGCGGACAAAAGCGCACGGGTTTCTATATGCAAAGAACGCACAGCTACATACAACTTAGGTGCGTGGAAAAGAGGGAATATGGAAGAAATATTGAAGGTGCAGGGCTTGAAAAAGACATTTAAGCTGTCTGCCAAACAACAGAAAATCGAAAAGACCAAAGAAAAAGTAAAGGTGGCGGTCAATGACCTTTCCTTTACCGCATACAGAGGAGAAGTGTTCGGATTGTTAGGTCCCAACGGAGCCGGCAAAACCACTACACTGCGTATGCTGGCAACCTTAATCAAACCGGACGGCGGGGATGCCGTACTGGACGGCGCCAGCATTGTAAAGGAGCCGGAAGAGGTGCGCAGCAAGATTGGATTTTTAACCAGCGAGCTGAAGCTGGAGGATTTCTTTACCCCCAATTATCTGTTTGATTTCTTCGCGGATTTACACGGTATGGATGCGGAGAGCAGAAAACAGAGAAAAGAGCTTTTGTTTAAGCGTTTCGGCATTGATGAATTTGCCGAGGTAAAGGTGGGCAACCTGTCCACCGGTATGAAGCAGAAGGCTTCCCTTGCCATCTCTCTGGTGCACGACCCCGATATTATTATTTTCGACGAGCCTACAAACGGTCTGGATGTTCTGACCGCCAAGGTGGTGACGGACTTTTTGCTGGACTTAAAGGCACAGGGCAAGACCATTATCGTGTCCACCCACATTTTCAGCCTGATTGAAAAAATCTGCGACAGAGTGGGAATTATCATCAACGGTCACATGGAAGCATGCGATACACTGGATGCCATCTGCCAGGGAATGAGCTTAGAGGACAGATTTTTCGAGATTTATAAAGAGAAAGCAGGTGATATCGCATGAGAAAAGATATGCTGACCATTATTAAAAAGGAATTTGCCCGCTTTTTCGGGGATAAAAATTTATTCTTTACCACCGTTATTATGCCGGGTCTTGTGATTTACATTATGTATACCATTATGGGTCAGGGCATGATGAAGCAGTTCATGGCGGATGACACATATGTGGCGGATGCTTATGTGGTAAACCTGCCGGACGAACTGAAGGACTCCTTTGAAGAGCTTTCCGCAGACTGGAAAGATACGGCGGAAGCGGATACGGATGCCGTAAAACAGAAAATACAGGATAAAGAAGCGGATGTACTGGTGGTATTCCCGGAAGACTTTTCCGAGGAAATCGCAGCCTATGATGTAAAAAGCGGTGTGGCTGCACCCAATGTGGAGATTTACTACAATTCCACCAAAACCGACTCCGAACAGATAAAGAGCACGGTAAACGACCTTCTGGACAGCTACGAAGCATCCATGACAAACAAGTTTGACGTAAATGCCGGGGACGGTGTGTATGACTGCGCCACCAAGGAAGACGTGGTAGGTCAGATATTCTCCATGATGCTGCCCATGCTGCTAATGATTTTCCTGTTCAGCGGCTGTATGGCGGTAGCACCGGAGTCCATTGCCGGGGAAAAGGAAAGAGGCACTATTGCCACCCTGCTGGTTACCCCTATGAAGAGAAGCTCCCTTGCACTGGGCAAAATCATCAGCTTAAGCGCCATTGCGCTCCTGTCCGGTCTGTCCAGCTTCCTAGGCACCATGCTTTCCCTGCCGAACCTGATGGGAATGGAGGAAGGCTCCGGCATGGACGCCAGTGTATACAGCGTGGCGGATTACGGTCTGCTTCTGGGACTGATTTTAACAACCGTCCTGCTTCTGGTAGCGGTAATTTCCATTATTTCCGCCATGTCCAAGAGCGTAAAGGCAGCGGGCACCGCCATTTCTCCGCTTATGATTGTCGTAATGGGTGTCAGTCTCATTCCCATGTTCAGCGGCGGCGGAGAGAGCAGCATTGCCTATTCCTTTATTCCGGTCTTTAACAGCGTGAGAAGCATGTACGATATTTTCTCCTTCCAGTGCAGCACCGTGAATGTGGTGCTCACCATGGTATGCAACCTGATTTATGCAGGTATTCTTACCTTTATCCTGACTAGGATGTTTAACGATGAAAAAGTAATGTTCTCCAAATAAATTCGGGAAAAAGAGACAGAATAAGAAAGATAATCTGTTTTGACAGATTTTATAATGTGTGCTATTCTTAAAAGAAAGCGTTGACGAAGAGAGTACCTTTGGAAAGGTCTTACAGAGAAGTTTCCCGGACATGGTTTCATGCAGGCTGGAAGGAGACGGACACGGACTTTGGGGAACATGGCTTCCGAGCAGTGCACTGAGCCGGTAGCTTGCGGGAGGATCCGGAAGGCAGGAAGGTTAGGTTGCAACAGGTCCGCCTGTTATAGCGGAGAGTGCTAACGGGCACTTGCAGAGGTCTTTCCTGTGAAGGAAGGATAAAGAGAAGTGGTACCACGGGTCAAGCTCCCGTCTTCTTGTACGGATTACGTATGGGAAGGCGGGTTTTTATATTAGAAAAAGTACCGCAGGGATGCGGGCGGCCTTCCATGCGAAAGCATAGAGAAAAGTATGCATGAAAGTTTTAGGGAGAAAGGAAGTAAAAAATGAGTAAAGAAAAGTATTACATCACAACAGCAATTGCCTACACATCGGGCAAGCCTCACATCGGAAACAATTATGAAATTGTGCTGGCAGACAGCATTGCCAGATACAAAAGAGCCGAAGGCTATGACGTATTTTTTCAGACCGGTACCGATGAGCACGGTCAGAAAATTGAATTGAAAGCCAACGAAGCCGGTGTGACCCCCAAGGAATTTGTGGATAAGGTAGCCGGACAGATTAAGGATATGTGCGACCTTTTGAATATTTCCTACGACCACTTTATCCGTACCACAGACGATTACCATGAAAAACAGGTACAGAAGATTTTCAGGAAATTATACGACCAGGGTGATATTTACAAGGGTTCCTATGAAGGTCTTTACTGTACCCCCTGTGAATCCTTCTGGACAGAGTCCCAGCTTATGGACGGCAAGTGCCCGGACTGCGGCAGAGAAGTAAAGCCCGCTAAGGAAGAGGCGTATTTCTTTAAGATGAGCAAATATGCGGACCGCTTGATTGAACACATCAACACCCACCCGGAATTTATCCAGCCGGTTTCCCGCAAGAACGAAATGATGAACAACTTCCTTCTGCCGGGTCTGCAGGATTTATGTGTATCCCGTACTTCCTTCAAGTGGGGCATTCCGGTAGACTTCGACCCGAAGCATGTAGTTTATGTATGGCTGGATGCGCTGACCAACTACATTACCGGTATCGGTTATGACGCGGACGGAAACAGCACCGAGCAGTACAAGAAATACTGGCCTGCGGATTTGCACCTTATCGGCAAGGACATTATCCGTTTCCATACGATTTATTGGCCCATTTTCCTGATGGCGCTGGGAGAACCCCTGCCCAAGCAGGTATTCGGACATCCCTGGTTACTCATGAGCGGCGGCAAGATGAGCAAGTCCAAGGGCAATATTATCTATGCGGATGACCTGGTAGATTTCTTCGGCGTAGATGCGGTCCGTTATTACATGATTCACGAAATGCCTTATGAAAATGACGGCAACGCAACCTGGGAGCTCATTGCGGAGCGTACCAATACCGACCTTGCCAACACCCTCGGCAACCTGGTAAACCGTACCATTTCCATGAGCAACAAATACTATGGAGGTGTAGTTGCCGACAAGGGTGCTGTGGATGAAGCGCTGGATGGTGACTTAAAGGCAGTGGTAACCGGTACCTACGACAAGGTAAAAGAAAAGATGAGCACTCTGCGTGTGGCAGATGCCATTACCGAGATTTTCGGTATCTTCAAGCGCTGCAACAAATACATTGACGAAACAGAACCCTGGGTACTGGCAAAGGATGAAGCAAAGAGCGACCGTCTTTCCACCGTGCTTTACAATTTAGTGGAAAGCATTACCATCGGCGCATCTCTTCTGCAGCCCTATATGCCCGAAACCGCTGAAAAGATTGTGAAGCAGTTGAATACTTCCGTAAGAGATTTCAGCGACCTTAAGAAGTTCGGCCTGTATGAGAACGGCAACAAGGTAACGGCAGAGCCTGAAATTCTGTTTGCCCGTCTGGATATGAAGGAAGTGGCAAAGAAGGAAGAAGAACTGGCACAGGCAATGATGGCTGCCAAAGCAAAGGAAGAAGAGGAAGAAAAAGGCATTGATATTGAAGCAAAGCCGGAAATTTCCTATGAGGATTTTGCCGCTATGCAGTTCCAGGTAGGCGAAATTATTGCCTGTGAAGCAGTGCCCAAGTCCAAGAAGCTTCTGTGCTCCCAGGTTAAAATCGGCAGCACGGTAAAGCAGATTGTGTCCGGCATCAAGGCTTATTACTCACCGGAAGAAATGGTGGGCAAAAAGGTTATGGTACTGGTGAACTTAAAGCCCGCCAAGCTGGCAGGCGTTCTTTCCGAAGGTATGCTGTTATGTGCAGAGGATGCGGAAGGAAATCTGGCGTTGATGAAGCCGGAGAAGGATATGCCCGCAGGTGCGGAAATCTGCTAATCTGCAAAGCGGTTAGGAAATGATGGACACAGTAATGTCCGGTATTTTATAGAGAAAGATGGGGTTATCTATGAAAAAAGAGGAGTTTACATTTGCGTCCCGGGACAATGTTACGAAAATCCACGCGGTCAGATGGCTGCCGGAGAGTGAAAACATTCAGGGAATTATACAGATTGTGCATGGTATGGCGGAATATGTGGAACGGTATGAGGAACTGGCGGAGTTCCTTACCGGAAAAGGCTATCTTGTGACGGGAGAAGACCACTTAGGACACGGGAAATCCGTGCCCGAAGGTGGGGTGAAAGGATATTTTTGCGAGCAGGACCCGGCAACGGTTGTGGTCAGGGATGTGCACAGACTGAAAAAAATGACGCAGGAGCTTTATCCGGGCGTTCCCTATTTTATTCTAGGACACAGCATGGGCTCCTTCATCACCAGAAACTACATTTACCGTTACGGCACCGGTATTCAGGGAGCCATCATTATGGGAACCGGCATGAAGTCCCCTCTGTATGTGTCCTTCGGAAAAGCCGTAACTTCTCTGGTAGGGGTATTCCACGGTAAAAATGTACCCAGTAAGTTTCTGGACAAGGTAACCTTCGGCTCCTACAACAAAAAGGTGGAGTCGCCGCGCACCGGCTTTGACTGGCTGTCCAAGGAAACGGAGAGAGTGGACAAATATATTGCGGACGACAACTGCGGCTTTTATTTTACACCCAACGGGTTCAAGACCTTAAGCACACTGGTTTCCCGTGCCCGCAGTATGGACAATATGAAGAAAATCCCCAGGGATTTACCGTTGTTTGTGATTTCCGGTGAAGACGACCCCGTGGGCGGATACGGAAAAGGGGTAAAGAAGACCTACAATGCCCTGATAGAAGCGGGCGTGGAGGACGTTACCTTAAAGCTGTACCCGAAGGACCGTCATGAGCTGATGAATGAAACGGACCGGTACGATATTATGGAAGATATTGAAAATTGGGTAAAACAGCATCTTGTGAGATAAGGTTCCATTTGTTATAATAACTTAATTAACGTTTAGAACGGAAGAAGGCTTATATGAGCAATATCTTGGATATTCCTTATACGATCAGATGGGCAAAGCCGGAGGACTGGCCGGAAACCATGCAGATGGTCTGGCAGACTTTTATGCGCTTCGAAGCAGCCGATTATACAGAAGAGGGCGTTATTAATTTTCAGGATTTTCTGACAAACGGAAAGATTTACCAGATGTTTTTGAACGGGAGATATCCTATGCTGGTGGCACTGGATGGTGAAAAAATTATCGGAGAGATTTCCGTAAGAGGGAGGAATTTTATTTCTCTGTTATTTGTAGACGAAGAATATCATATGCAGGGAGTGGGCAGGGCACTGATAGAGACAATGGCAAAGTATCTCAAAGAAGTACGGGGAGAAATCTATATGTCTGTCAAAGCGGCGCCTTATGCGGTGGCTTTTTACCGTAAAACAGGATTTCATGCGTGCGCACCGGAGGAAAGCTTCTCCGGCATCCGGGTGACTTCCATGGAGAGATTTTTGTAGGAGGAAAGCACAAAATGAGTAGAATTTTTGATTTGGACAGTCCCTTGATGAGGATACTTAACAAGTTTGCGGACCTGATGTGGTTAAACATCCTCACCCTTATCTGCTGTATTCCCATTGTGACCATCGGGCCGGCACTTTCCGCAGCACATTATGTGGAATTGAAAATGTACCGTAACGAAGAGGGGTATATTACCAGGGATTTCTTTAAGGCATTTAAGGTAAATTTCAAGCAGGGATTTATTCTCGGTGTTATCAATTTACTGCTGCTTACGGTTTTCGTAACGGATATTTTCCTTATGAATGAAAATTCCAACATCCATATCCCCAAGGTGGCACAGGTTCTGATTATGGCAGCAGCCATTATGTATATTTTTTATCTGGTATGGGTTTACGCCGTACAGGCGAAATTTATCAATACCATAAAAAATACCATGAAAAATGCGTTTGCCATCAGTATGATGAAGTTTCCTTTTACCATAGCCATGGTAGTGCTGTATGCCTGTCCGTGGGTACTTTTATGGGTTTCCAATTTTTATCTGTTTCCCATTGTATTCCTGTTTGGAATTTCCGTGCCAGTTTATTGCAGCGCGGCGCTCTACAGTAAGTTTTTCAAACAGTTGGAAGACAAGATTTTAGCAAATCAGGAAGAGGAACAGGGTACTTCCGAAGAGAAGTCCGCCGACGCGGAACAGGAAAAAATCTTTAGTGACAAGCCGATGTTTGAAGAAAAGCAAGAGGACAAATAATGAACGATAACCGGATAGGCAGGATTTTCCGAAGGAAAGTGCTGCCTACGGCTATTCTTGTGCTGGTAATTACCGGACTGCTTCTCCGCTCCCTTTCTGTTACAAAGGAACAGGAGAAGGAAAAGGTTACGGATAATTTTGAAGCGCAGGCACTCGCCGTGGGACAGCAGATTGACAAAACCTTTCATTTAGCGGAAAAGGCTGTGGATGTCATAGCAAAGTATCTGGGGTACGAAAATGCCGGTGATGTGAATAAGGTGATACAGGCATTTCTGGATACGACCAATTTAGAGGATATTTTTATCTACGATATGGACGGTACCGGATACCGTGCCGGCGGCGAAGAGCTGACGGAAGAGGAAATGACACGGTATGCAAAGGCTGCAGAGATGAACCGGGAAAGCAAACAGAAGGGTAATATTTACGCAGGCAGGGAGTCCTTTTATGCAGTGGCGCCTATTGAGAAGGATGGAGCGCTGAAAGGATATGTCATCTGCGCTTACGACAGAAATCTGATTGCCAGGCAGAATGTGACGAAAAATTTCGGCAGCGATGCTTTTTATCTGATTTTAGATAAGAACGGCAAAGTGGTGTATCTGGATGAAAAAGCGCAGGCAAAGGGCAATCCCTTCTGCGTGGCTTCCGACGATTACATACAGACACTGAAGACCCTGACGGACAGCGGCTTTCAGACAGAGGTCTTAAAATCGCAGATGAAAAACAATCTGACGTGTACGAAAGCATTTACCGGCGGGGAGTATTCCTATACTCTGTTTGAGGTACCGGTTCTGGACGGCGATTATTTTCTGATAATCGGAGCGGAGCAGACCTATGTGGATGAACTGGTGCGCATAGGCTGGAGCCCTTCACACTCCATAGCCGTGCAGATTATGGTTTCTCTGGTTGTTTTCATAGTGATTTTGTCAGTCATTGATGTGGTGGAAAGAATTCATGACAATGAAAAAAAGAAGGCACTGGAGGATAAAGCCGACACGGACCTGCTTACCACCCTGAACAATAAGATAGCGACGGAACGGAAAATCAGGGAACATCTGGCAGCCCATCCTGACGAAGTGGCGGTGATGTTCGTGGTTGACATTGACAACTTCAAGAAAATCAATGACACCATGGGGCATGCATTCGGAGATGAAGTGCTCAAAACACTGGGAAAACATATCTGCGGAGAATTCCGCGCCAGCGACATTATCGGACGTACCGGCGGTGATGAATTCATGATATTCTTATGCAATATGAAAGAAGAAGCCATCATTAAGAAGGAAGCAAAACGTCTGGAAAACTTCTTCCAAGGATTTCAGGCGGGCAGCTATGTGAAGTATTCCGCCACTGCCAGCATCGGTGCAGCCGTATATCCCAAGGATGCCCAGTCCTTTGAAGATCTGTATAAAGCGGCGGACCAGGCAATGTATGTGGCAAAAAAGAAGGGAAAGAACCAGTTGGCGTTTTACGGGGAGGAGTACACGGAGGTCTGAAACTTGTTCGGCACATTGTATATTAAAACAGAAAAAGTTTGTACAAAATGCCCGATTTGGACTGAAGCATAAGCAATTTTTACAAACCCCAACGAAAACTTTGTGAAATAGTGTTATAGCAAGAAAAGGATTTTTTCGGTATACTAAAACAAGGTTAGGCCGAATGTATTTATTTGTACAGCAAGAAAGGAGTCATAAAATATGGCAAGTTTATCATTAAAAAATGTCTGCAAAGTATATCCTAACGGTTTCGAAGCAGTTAAGAACTTCAACCTTGAAATTGCAGATCAGGAATTTATTATTTTCGTAGGACCTTCCGGATGCGGTAAGTCCACCACACTTCGTATGATCGCTGGTCTGGAAGATATCTCTTCCGGTGAATTAAGAATCGGCGACAGAATCGTAAACGATGTAGAACCTAAGGACAGAGATATCGCGATGGTATTCCAGAACTACGCTCTGTATCCTCATATGTCTGTATATGACAACATGGCTTTCGGACTTAAGTTAAGAAAAGTTCCGAAGGATGAAATCGATAAGATGGTAAAAGATGCAGCTAAGATTCTTGACCTGACTCCCCTCCTGGACAGAAAGCCTAAGGCTCTTTCCGGTGGTCAGAGACAGCGTGTTGCCATGGGTCGTGCAATCGTTCGTAATCCTAAGGTATTCCTTATGGACGAACCTCTTTCCAACCTGGATGCAAAACTTCGTGTACAGATGCGTATCGAAATCGCTAAATTACATCAGAGATTAGGTACCACCATCATCTACGTAACACATGACCAGACCGAAGCTATGACACTGGGTACCAGAATCGTAGTTATGAAGGATGGCGTTATCCAGCAGGTAGATACTCCTCAGAACCTTTACGAGAAGCCTTGCAACCTGTTCGTAGCAGGATTTATGGGATCTCCGCAGATGAACTTCTTAGATGCAACTGTAGAAGTAGCAGGCGATGTAGCTAACTTAAAGATTGCTGGTCACAGCATTCCTCTTCCTCCTGCAAAATCCAAGAAGCTGATTGACGGCGGTTATGACGGAAAGGTTGTTACCTTCGGTATCCGTCCTGAAGATGTATATGATTCCGAAATGTACATCGAAGCTTCTCCTAACAGCGTATTCGAATCTACCATCAAGGTATACGAATTACTGGGTGCTGAAGTATATCTGTACTTCGATTTGGAAGAGTTCCCTGTAACTGCAAGAGTAGATTCCCGTACCACTGCAAGACCTGGCGATACCGTAAGATTTGCTCTGGATGTTGAAAAAATTCATGTATTCGATAAGGATACCGAGCAGGTTATTACCAACTAATAAACAAACACTTCGGGGGTGCATATGCACCCCCGTTTTTGCATTTACGGATAATAAAAAGAAAGAGGGGATTTCGGTTTATGATTTCAAACCAGATTATTCAGACGAGCATTGACGAATTAAAAGCGATTACAAAGGTTGACCTTTGTGTCTACGACATCACAGGCAGTCTGGTAGCGGCTACAGCGGAAAAAGGCAGCCTGTCCAATGACTTTGTGACGAGCTTTGCCCAGTCACCGGCGGACAGTCAGGTGATTGGCAATGAACATCTGCTGAAAGCGCTGGATGAGGGGGAAGTTGCATACATACTGGTAGCAAGAGGAACTTCGGATGATGTTTACATGGTGGGCAAAATTGCCGTCTGCCAGCTGCAAAATCTGATTATTGCGTATAAAGAACGGTTTGACAGGAACAATTTCTTCCAGAATCTGCTTTTAGACAACCTGCTTCTTGTGGACATCTACAACCGGGCTAAGAAGCTGCACATTGAAGTCAGCGTGCCCCGTCTGGTTTATCTGATTGAAACAAAATCGGAAAAGGACGGTATTGTCACCGAGCTTCTTAAAGGAATGTTTTCCGCACAGAACGGCGACTACATTACTTCGGTAGATGAAAGCAATGTGATTTTGATTAAATCCCTGGAGGACGGTTATACACAGGACTCCCTTCTGGACATTGCCAACACCATAGTGGATATGATGAATACGGAAGCTATGCTCAACGTCAAGGTGGCATTCGGTACCGTAGTGCCGGAGCTTAAGGACGTTTCCAAATCCTATAAGGAAGCAAAAATGTCTCTGGATGTCGGCAAGATTTTCTATGCGGAAAAGGATGTTATGGCGTACAGCACACTGGGAATAGGACGTTTGATTTACCAGCTTCCCATTAACCTGTGCAGAATTTTCATCAAGGAGATTTTCGGTGATTCCATTCCGGAGGAACTGGATGAGGAAATGCTCACGACCATCAATAAGTTCTTTGAAAACAACCTGAATGTTTCCGAAACATCCAGACAGTTGTTTGTGCACCGGAATACGCTGGTTTACCGTATTGAGAAAATGCAGAAATGCACGGGACTGGACATCCGTACCTTTGACGATGCCCTGACCTTCAAGATTGCTCTCATGGTCGTAAATTACATGAAGTATCTGGATACCATGGAGTACTAAATTTTTGCAAATAAATTACACGAAGCTGGTTTATTTTTTATGAAAGAAAAGACAAAATCATTTTTACGGAAAACGGGGATTTTATCCCTGACTCCCATGACGCTGCTGCGCTTTTTTGCCGGACTTGCCATTATACAGTTGGCAGTCGCCTCTTTCCTGCAGATAGGGATTGGGTCGGACTCCTTTACCGTATTCATGCAGGGACTTTCCAAGGTATGCTCCGTCAGCGTGGGAACGGCAAACTTTCTGCTGACACTGGTGCTTTTAATCATTGTGTTTCTGCTGGACAGGACGCAGTTTAAGATTGGCATGGTATTTGCCGTGGCGTTTGCGGGACTGTTTCTGGACGGCATGGCAAAGGTGGTAGCCGTTATTTTGCCGAAAGAACCGTCCATACCGGTTATTGCACTGGAATTTGCCCTGACCTGTGTGGTTGTGTCCATAGGCTTTCCATTGCTTAAATCCGCGGGAATAGGTGTGGCACCCAACGATGCGCTGTACCTTGCCATCGCAAACCGCACGAAAAAGCCCTTTGGACTTATTCGGGTACTGGTGGATGCCTGCTACCTTGTCTGCGGCTATTTCTTCGGCGGCGTCATCGGTATCGGCACCGTGGTCTGCGTCATTGCCATAGGCCCCATGATGCAGTTTGTGATGAAACATATTATTAAACAGAAGGATTGAGAAAAATCTTGTCATATTTTTCGGATATTCCGCATATATATCACTAAAGGAATTGGCTAAGGGGATTTTGCGGATATGGAAAAAGGGGACAAGATTTTTTTTCAGAAAAAAATTATTTATTTAGACTATGTTGAGCGGAAGAATAAAATAAAAAACGGCGGTGTGATTAAGTGGGAAGCGAGAGGGGACGAAAGCCGCGTGCAGATACATATCAGGGGACTGTATCCTACGGACTCCTGCCGGGGAGAGCTTATATTGCTTTCGGAAGGAGAAGGCTATCCCGCAGACACCATTTATCTGCGGTACGGAACCGCAGAGTATGCCGGCATCTGGCATAATGAAGACTTAGCCGGAACCGGAATTCCTTATGAGGGGTGTGACGGAATTATCATAAAACTTTCCGAAACCAGATTTTTGAGGGGAATTTGGCGAAATCGGGAAAAACACAAAGCGGAGACTCCGGAACCGGTGCCGCAGAATAAGCCGGAGCCCGCTATGCTTGCAGCCGCGCAGACCGTACTGGATGCGTACGACGATACGGTGCTGGAACCGCAACCCATGCCGGGGAATGAAGAAATGCGGCAGGACGAACCGAGTGTAGAAGGACTACAGCCCATGCCTGAAGCCGAGGAGCCGCGGCAGGAAGCCGCCCCGCCTGCAGAGGAAGAAGCGCAGTCTTATGAGCCCCAGCAAGCCGCCGAAGCTCCGTTCCTGCACTCCCAGCGGAAAATGCAGGCAGGGCAGATTTCCCCCAACAAATGGGAGCAGCTTAACCGCATCTATCCTAAAATCCAGCCATTCGGGGATGTCAGGGAATATTTATCCATCGCTCCCTGCGATTTTGTAATCCTGTCGGAGCACTATCAGGAAATGGTGCAAAACAGTTTCCTGCTGCACGGCTACTATAACTACGGACATCTGATTTTGACAAAAATAAAGGAAGGAATAGAGGATAATTATTATCTGGGTGTGCCCGGAGTTTACTATGAGAGAGAAAAACAGGCAGCCCTGCTCTTTGGCTTTGAAGGGTTTGAAGGAGACGGGGATGCCGTCCAGGACGGCAGTTTTGGCTATTACATGAAACAGGTAGAGATATAGACGAATGTTTCGGACCGGAAAAGAGAAGGCGGCTAACGAATGCGGCTGATGTACTTTTCCGGTCCGTGTTTTATTTGACATGAGCAAATGCTTGTTATAATATAAAATTATATTATATGCATGAAGAATAGCACGAAAATAAATTTGCCACACGCAACTTTGTACCGGCGGTTCAGAGTTTGCAGGCTGCGGAAAGGTACGGTGGATAATATGAAGAAGTACATTACAGTCATAATGCTTTGTATGGCGGCTGCATTTATCAGCGCATGTTCTTCCCCAAAAGTAGCGGACTCAAAAAATCTGAATGCCTATGAAAGAACCTTATACATTCCGACCAAGGAATATCCTGACACCAGTGTTGACACAATGGTCAGCTTTGATGAAAAATGTTTTTATGCAGAATGTAGGTTTGAGGATATAGACGGAAAACAAAAATATGTCCTCAAGAATATTTATGAGTATGATTATGCAACCGGAGAAACGGGTAAGCTGGATTTATTAACGGATGTTGAAGAATATTGTGGCTATTGTCTTACTCCGGATAATAACTGGCTGGTATATGACCCCGTGAACTGGGATGTATCCTTAAGGGATGCCGGGCATAAAGTTGTGGCAGAAACGAATTTACAGGAAACGTCATTTCCGAAGACGGATGAGGAAAAGAGCCGTCTGAATACGATTTCCGATGTCAGATGTGATGAAAATTATGTATACATAAGCGGGAAAAATAAACAGAATAAGGCAACGATGCTTGTGTTTGACATGGACTTAAAAGAAAAGAATGCATTCTTTGCCGACAGGGAATGGATGTTTATTCCCATGCAGAATAACCGGATAGGGCTTATTGATAATAAAAAAGGTCATATATATACTTATAACGAAGAAAAGAATGCACTGGAGGATGTGGGAAAAATTCCGAAAAACGTACTGAATGCTTCCTCCACGAGAGGCTTTTGCCGGGGAAATGCAGAGTACGATTATTTTTATTATACAAATGGGTATGGGAACGAAGAAACCGGGGTAAGTGAGGATTTTCTCATCGGGGTAAAGGGTGAAAAACAGGAAAAGATTTGGAGCTTTACCGCCATGGGAATTGAAAATTTATATGTGCAGAATATTACTTCTGATGCGCAGAATGGATTTTGGGTCTGGGTTATAAAGAATGATGAGGGAACTGCTTTGTACCATTTTACACCGAGCGACCGGGTACAGGACTATTCTCTGAAAGCGGATATGACATGTTGTAAAATCGGTGCTTTATTCGGCAACGACGTGTACCTGAAATATCGCATAGAGGATTTTAACCGTCAATCGGAAGACTATTATTTTGAAACCGTATCCTATATGGACCTGTATGAGGACAGGGAGATTGCTATTACCCATCTTTTTCTGGACTGTCAGAACGGTGTGCTGGATGGGATAATTCTTGATGATATAGAAGATGAACTTGTGAAAAATGATGCATTGTATGATTTGAAAGACTACTTTGCACAGAGTAAAGCGGTTTCAGAGGACAGTTTTATTACGCATTATCTGGAAAGTGTAACGGATGAGGAAGGGAGAATTTATGCTCTTTATACGTTGTTCCATGCATCCGCATATGCATATGGGGAACAAATTGATTTCTCTAATCTGATGCAGTACCAAAGCCTGTGTGAAGAGGACAAGTCCTTTCTGGCCGGTTATGAGACGGACCTTGATTTATCCAAGCTTCTGTATTTTTCCGGGGACAGGTTTTTGAATGAAAAAACCGGAGAAATCCATGTGAAGGAGGAAGCTTTCCGTTCCATGCTTCAGTTTTTGAAAATGCAGAGTGCCTGCCGGCATAAGAACAACAACGAACTGCTGCAGTATCTGGACGGCGAGGCTTATGTGCCGTATGTAACAATAGCGGAACCGATACAATATCTGCATTACAATAACTGGTTTCACGGAAATGCAGTGTTTACCAATGTGGGAACGGAAGGACTGGTAATCGGGAGCAGGGACGGATTGCTCGGCGTATGCACAAAGTCGGAGCATAAAGAGGCTTTATATGCCTTTTATGATTTCCTGTTTGAGCCCACCCGTTATCATACTATAGCTTTTTCATCAAACGGGCTGCCCGTTATAAAAGAGGAGTATGAGCTTTGGAAAGAATATTTTCTCGCAACGGAAGCTTATGAAGATAAATATGGAAAGTTTCATCGGAAATATGATTTTCAAATTGGTATGGGAGCGGCAGAATGTGTCATAAAAGTAGGCTCTGTTTCGGAACAGGAAGCGGAAGAAGCGATAACCGTCCTGCAGGAGGCAAAGTATATAAAGCCCATGAAGGATGCGTATGAAAATATCATAACAGAGGAAGCAGCCGCCTACTTTGCAGGTACGCAGGATTTGGACAGAACATGTGATAACATAGAAAACAGACTGCAGCTTGCGCTGGAAGAAAATAAACAATAAACTACGCGCACTATACACCTTCCCCGTTAAAAGAGGGAATAAAGCTGCTTTCCGCTGCTTCGCCTTCCTGCATGTAGCCGTCTTCGATGCCGATGGACAGACAATAGTCCAGCAGGGCATTGTATTCCCGGTGGGAAACACGACGGTTCAGTTCGGGCATGTCGGGAAACATCCGGACAGGCGTGTACTGGCTCATAACACTGTAAACAATGGTATCGCCATAGGTATCGCGGAGATAGGACAGCACCTTTTTAGAGTCCTGCAGGTGTCCGGGAAGCATCATATGACGGACAATGACACCGGATTTCATCAGTCCGGTGTTTTCGTCGTATACGGGTGAGCCGGTCTGGCGTACCATTTCCGCAAGTGCGGCGGCAGCCGCTTCCCGGTAGTCTGGTGCGGCGGAGTATTTTTCGGAAAGCCTGTGGGAATAGTATTTGAAATCCGGCAGATAAATGTCAACAAGACCGTTTAAGGAGCGCAGGACTTCGGGCTTTTCATAGGTGCCGGTATTGTAGACAACGGGGATGGAAAGTCCCTGCTTTTTTGCGTTCTTTAAGGCGGTAATAATCTGCGGGATGTACTGTGTCGGGGTAATGAGGTTAATGTTGCAGGCATCCTGGGATTGCAAGGACAAAAAGATATCCGTAAGCCTTTCTGTGGTGATGCATTTCGGTGAGGCAGCCTCCCCGGCATGTCCGCAGGAAATAGAGGCATTCTGGCAGTAAACACAATGCAGCGGGCAGCCGCAGAAGAACACGGTGCCGGAGCCGGCTTTGCCGCAGATGCAGGGTTCCTCCCACAAATGCAAGGCGGTGCGTGCTACCCATATACCGTCGCTTTCCCCGCAATAGCCGCATTCCCCATGCGTTCTGTCCGCATTACATTCTCTTTTGCATAATTTACAACCCATCAAAATCACCATTCCTTAAAACAGCAAGTCTTATGCCGCCCGGGCATGCAGCTCGCCATCCGGCATACATCAGATTGCCCCTCCGGGCATAGAAAAACCGCGCATACACATTTGGGTAGACACTTCTATGCGGTACTCCTGAAAACGACTCCGCCAGGCACCCTTACGGCACATGAACGGTTCCTCTTAGTGCTGCTGTGTTCCCACCCTGACACGGTTCGTGGATGTCCATTGCGTAAGACCCAAACTTCAACATCGCTTCAGAAAGCCAGCCATAGAAATGCCCGCCTAAAGGCATATGCACGGCTTATTTAGTATATCGGTTTTTAAGGAAAGTGTCAAGAGTTCTCTTTCTCCTGCTTCAGCCGCAGGCGCAGCTCCTTAAAAAAAGTTTTCAGCATATTGCTGCATTCTTCTTCCAGTATGCCCCGTGTAACGGCAACCTGATGGTTAAATTCGGGCATCTGCAGGATATTTAAGATAGAACCGGCACAACCTGCCTTGGGGTTCATACAGCCCATGTAAACCTCGGGAATGCGTGCCTGTACGATGGCTCCGGCGCACATCTGACAGGGCTCTAAAGTCACATAGAGCTGACAGCCCTCCAGACGCCAGTCGCCCATGACCTTGCTTGCCTTTCTGATGGCAATAATTTCTGCATGGGAGAGCGTGTTCTTGTCCGTTTTGCGGCGGTTGTAGCCGCGCCCGATGATTTTACCCTCGTACACAATCACGCAGCCGATGGGAACCTCTCCTAATTTATATGCCTTTTTCGCCTGCTTTATGGCTTCCTTCATATATTTTTCGTGCTGCATAAGAGCATCGTCTTTCCGCTTATCCTGACCGTTGTTTTCCATTTTCATTTCCTTACTTTATATCATAGCTCCCGGGTGGAGCTGGTTGCAGATTCCGTCGGTTTGCATAGAGTCTGTTGTGATTTCTACCTGTTTTACCAATGCTCCGCGCGGCGGCGCACTTGCACTCGTCCCTTTTTATTGGTATGATAGAACTTGTCCGGCGGACGGATTTTTGTATTTTTATTATAACTGCAAGAAGGAAAAGAGGCAACCGAAATGCAGATTCATGGATTAAATAAAACAACCTTATTGGATTATCCCGAACACGTAGCAGCCACTGTTTTTACAGGGGGCTGTAATTTTTGCTGCCCGTTCTGCCACAACGGCGATTTGGTGCTGCATCCGGGCGAGTTTCCGCTGATTTCGGAAGAAGAGGTGCTTGGTTTCTTAAAAAAGAGAAAAAACATACTTTCCGGTGTATGCATTACGGGCGGAGAGCCTACCCTGCAGCCGGATTTGGCGGATTTTATCCGTAAAATAAAAGAACTGGGACTTCTGGTGAAACTGGATACCAACGGCTACAGACCGGAGGTGCTGCAAAGCCTTTTAAGAGAAAAGCTTCTGGACTATGTGGCAATGGATTTGAAAAACAGCAAGGAAAAATATGCGCTGACGGTGGGAAAGCCGGATTTGGCGGTAGAAAAGTTAGAGGAGAGCGTGGACATGCTCTTACATTCCGGGATTGCCTATGAATTTCGGACCACTGTGGTAAAAGGACTTCATGAAGAAGAGGACTTTGCCAAAATGGGGCAGTGGATTGAGGGCGCAGAGGCTTATTACCTGCAATCATACCGGGACAACGAGAACGTAATCAAAAAAGGCTATTCCGCCTTTGAAAAGGAAGAATTAGAGAGCTTTCTGCAGCTTGTGAAGCCTTACGTGAAAAAAGCGGAGCTGCGCGGCGTGGAATAAAAAGGGAGAGAGACATGGAAAAGTTTAAGAAAAAGTATCTGGGCGATAAGGCGTTTTACCTTATGGTCCTGGGAGTTGTGCTGCCCATTATGATTCAGAACGGCATTACGAACTTCGTAAGCCTGCTTGACAACATCATGGTGGGAAGAGTGGGAACCGAGCAGATGTCGGGTGTGGCGATAGTCAACCAGCTTCTGTTTGTGTTTAATCTGGGCATTTTCGGCGTCATATCCGGCGCCGGTATTTTCGGTGCACAGTTTTACGGCTGCGGAAAGCACGATGGGGTGCGTCACACCTTCCGCTTTAAGCTGATAGCCATTATTATTGTGACGCTGTGCGCCTGCCTGTTATTTTATTTTGCCGGAGAAAACCTCATCAGCCTGTACCTGCATGAAGAGGAAACCACGGACCCGGCGGCGCTGCAGGCGGCCCTTCATTACGGCAGACAGTACCTTTTAGTGATGTTAATCGGCATACCGCCCTTTGCAATCAGCCAGTGTTATACCAGCACCCTGCGTGAATGCGGGGAAACCATTCTGCCCATGAAAGCCAGTATGGCGGCGGTGGGCGTTAATATGTGCTTCAATGCGGTGCTGATTTTCGGCCTTTTGGGATTTCCCAGACTGGGCGTTGTGGGCGCCGCCAGTGCAACGGTGCTGGCGCGTTACGTGGAAATGGTCATCGTTATTCTCTATACGCATAAGCATGCCGACCGTTATCCGTTTATCAAGGGCGCTTACGAAAGCCTGCACATTCCGGGCAGTCTGGTGTCCAAGATACTGATAAAGGGCACGCCTCTGATGGCAAACGAGCTTCTGTGGGCGATGGGCATGGCGGTTATGACCCAGTGCTACTCCATGAGGGGACTGGATGTGGTGGCAGGCATGAATATTTCCTCCACGATTTCCAACCTGTTCGGCGTGGTCTATATTTCCATGGGCAATGCGGTGGCAATTATCATCGGTCAGCTTCTGGGAGCAGGAAAAATGGAAGAGGCGAAGGACACGGATACCAAGCTCATTGTCTTTTCCATCCTGACCTGCATGACAGTGGGTGTTGTGCTGTTTATTCTGGCACCCTTCTTCCCCATGATTTACAACACCACGGACAAAGTACGGGGGCTTGCCACCAGCTTTATCCGCATCGTGGCGCTTTATATTCCCATCAATGCCTTTTTGAACACCTGCTACTTTACCATAAGGGCGGGCGGCAAGACGGTCATCACTTTTTTGTTTGACAGTGTATTCGTGTGGGTGGTCAGCATCCCCTGCGCGTATTTCTTAAGCCGTTACACGGATATGCCTATTGTGCCGCTGTACCTGTGCTGCCAGCTGCTTGACCTGATAAAGTGCGTCATTGGCTTTATTATGGTAAAAACTGGCATGTGGATAAGCAATCTGGTAGAAAAATAAGAAAAAATTACAAAACCTATTGACAACGTAGGTTTAGTAGGTGTATAACAGTTTTAACATAAAAAACGACCTAACGAGGAGGATACTATTATGGCAAAGGTTTATACATCAGCAGATCAGTTAATCGGAAAGACACCCTTACTGGAGCTCACCCATATCGAGCAGGAATACGGACTGAAAGCAAAAGTCTTAGCAAAGTTAGAGTATTTTAACCCTGCAGGCTCCGTAAAAGACCGTATTGCAAAGGCCATTCTGGACGATGCAGAAGCAACCGGCAAGCTTACCAAAGATGCCGTTATTATTGAACCTACTTCCGGCAACACCGGTATCGGTCTGGCAGCCGTTGCAGCGGCCAGAGGTTACCGTATTATTATCGTAATGCCCGAAACCATGTCTGTAGAAAGAAGACAACTTATGAAAGCCTACGGTGCAGAATTAGTACTTTCCGAAGGCGCTAAGGGTATGAAGGGTGCGATTGCCAAGGCAGAAGAATTGGCAAAAGAAATTCCCGGTGCATTCATCGCAGGACAGTTTGTGAATCCCGCTAACCCGAAGGCACATTTTGAAACCACCGGTCCGGAAATCTTTGAAGATACCGACGGCGAAGTAGATGTATTTGTAGCAGGTGTAGGTACCGGCGGTACTGTAACCGGTGTCGGCAAATACTTAAAATCCAAGAAAGCAGATGTGAAGATAGTAGCTGTTGAGCCTGCTTCTTCCCCTGTATTATCCAAAGGAACACCCGGTGCACACAAAATCCAGGGTATCGGCGCAGGATTTATTCCCGAAGTACTCGATACCAAGATATATGATGAAGTCATTCCGGTAGCAGATGAAGATGCATTTGCTATGGGCAGAAAAATCGGACACAAGGAAGGTGTTCTGGTTGGTATTTCTTCCGGTGCAGCCGTACATGCGGCAGTAGAACTGGCAAAGCGTCCCGAAAACGAAGGCAAGACCATCGTGGTTCTGCTTCCCGATACCGGCGACAGATACCTGTCCACAGCTCTGTTTGCAGAATAAATAAAATGAAAAAGAAGCGGTTGGAAAATCCAATCGCTTCTTTTTATGAGAGAATGTATTATGAAAACTAAAGTCAGTACGCGTTATTCAGTGCCTTTTAAGGCTTCTACCATATCAATCTTTTTATTCTTACGTGACACCATGAGACTCACAAGCAAGGACACACCAAAGGTCAGTACAATGCTGATAAGGTAGCTGGCGGGGTAAATCGCCATGTTCATTTCATATTCACCGGCAAGCTCCTTTAAGAGATACTGCAGGGTTGCTCTGCCGGCGGGGATGCCGATGAGAATACCTAAAAGGGTAACCCAGAGGTTCTGGTCAATGAGAAGTGCTCCGATTTTTTTATCCCTAAAACCCAGCACCTTTAAGGTAGCCATTTCCCGGTAGCGTTCCGTGTAGCTCATGACGCCCAGATTGTAAAGAACCACAATTCCCAGAAGCATGGCAACAATCACCATCAGGGAAATCATTAAATTCATCATTTCCGTAAATACATCAAAGGAGTCCATAATCATCTGCTTGGACTGGATGCTTTTAATCGCATCGTCCGCCTTGATATCCTGCTTTTCCACCGCAGTATACAGAGAAGAAAATGTGTAGGGAATTTTCAGTGTATCTGCATAGGAAGCGGTCACAACGACGTTTTCCGACATGGAATGCAGGATGCCGGCTACCCGGAGCGTATAGGTATCGTCCGAGCCGTAAGGACTGACAGTAAAGGTATCACCCACAGCCAGATTGCTGTCCTCGGCAATGCGGGAACAGATATAGGCACCGTCATTCTGCAAGGCGACGGTTTGGGACTGCCGGTCAATAAAACGGACCGTGTCATGGGTAATGTCATAAATATCCAGGGAAACCGCTTTGTCTCCCAACTGAATGCTTACAGAAGCGCTGCGGTCTGCGTTGTATTCGTGAAGCAGGCGGTCTGCGTCCTCCTCTGTGGCATCTTCCGTTAAAAAGATGCGGGAAGCATAATTGGTGGCGGTTCCGAAGGAGATGTCTAAAAATTCATCCATGGTATCGCGCATACCCAGGCACCCTACCATAATGGTCATACAGCCGATAATGCCAATCAGGCTCATGGCGGTACGGGATTTGTGCCGTATGGTATCACGCAGGTTCCAGCGGGTGCCGAAGGGCAGCATATGGAAAAGCCGCGTGCGCTCGATGAACAGGTTTTTCATTTTCTTCGGCGTATAAGGCCGCAGGGCATCGGCAGCCGTTCCCTTCAGCATTTCCTTCACGGATAAGAAGCCGATGAGGGTAAGCAGGATAAGAATGCCGATTAAAATATAAATACAGAATCCGGGCAGATACAGATGCCAGGTGGGCATATCCAGGTAAGTACCCATGGAACCGGAAGGGTTCATAATATACCAGGCAAGGAAATAGCCGAAGCCGATACCGAGAGCGGAACCGATAATGCCGATGGTAAAGGCATAGGAGGTATAATGCCGCAGGATACGTCTGTCCTTAAAACCAAGCGCCTTCAGGGTGCCAATCTGCGTTTTTTCCTTGGAGGTAATCCGGTGCATGGTGGTAACCATGGTTAAAACGGCAATCACAAGGAAAAGAACCGGAAGCACGGAGCCCATAGTCCTACCTTCTTCTTTTTCTCCGTCTGCCTGGGCATAGGAAACGGTTTCATCCTTTGTCAGAATGAGAGCAGTGGACTGCAGGGCATCATCCGCTTTCTCTGTGAAATCTTCCTTGGATAAAGAAGAAATCACATGGAGTTGCGGATAATAGGCAAAGCCCACGGCATCCTCGTACATGGCGGGAGAGATGTAGGCAAAGCCGAAGTTTGTGTAATCCGGCATAAGCTGGCTTTCATCCCGGACATTTATCAGGTATTCCCCGGATTTTATGAGACCCTCCACATGCCCCTGTATTTCCTTATTGGCATACAGAAAAGTAAGAGTATCTCCAACGGAAATATCGTTGGCGGCGGCATATTTGTCGGAAAGCCAGATGCCGTCCCTGCTGTCTTTCTCATATGCATTGCCTTCCATTAACAGAAAACCGGAAACATCTGCATTTTCCGTTACCGTCAGGGCAACGCTTTCATCCTGTTTTTCTTTTACATCCACGTGAATGGAAAGATAACGGGATACCGCATCCACACCGTCAATGTCTGCAATTTTACCGGCATCCTCCGAAGAAAAACCGTTCCCGGAGACAATCCGGTAGTCGGCAAAGCCGGTGGCATCAAACAGGTATGCGGTGTTTTTATCAATGCTGTACCATTCCATGTTCATGCCCACAAAAACGCCGATGCCGAGGGCAATCATAATAATCATGGAAAGAAACTGCGCCCGGTAAAGGCCCATGGTACGAAAAAGCTTTCTTACTAACATGGAGGCCTCCTTACCAGTCAATTTCATCGGCAGGTGTAGGATTTGTCTGTTCCTTCCGGGAAACTATTTTTCCGTTTTTAACACGGATAACTACATCCGCCATTTTGGCTATATTCTGGTTATGGGTAACAATGACTATGGTTTTTCCGTATTCCCGTGCCATTTTCAAAAGTAATTTCAGAACCAGTACGCCGGTTTCGGAATCAAGAGCGCCGGTGGGTTCATCACAAAGTAAGATTTTCGGATTTTTGGCAAGTGCCCTGGCAATGGAGACACGCTGCTGTTCGCCGCCGGAAAGTTCGGACGGGAAATTTTTCAGATGGTCTTCCAGCCCCACTTCCTTTAACATTTCCGTAGCGGAAAGGGCATTGGGAGCGATTTCTTTTACCAGAGTAACATTTTCATGTACCGTTAATGTCGGTATCAGGTTGTAAAACTGAAATACAAAGCCGACCATGGAAGCACGATAATCGGCAAGTTCATTTCCGGACAGCCCGGAAATATCTTTTCCGTCTACGATGATTTTACCTTCGGTGGGACTGTCCAGTCCGCCTAAAAGGTTTAACAGAGTACTTTTTCCGGCACCGCTGGGACCTAAGATGACTACAAATTTTCCCTCTTCCAAAGATAAATTTACATGATCCAGTGCCTTTTGTTTATGATCACCGTTTTCATAGATACGGCTCACATCCTCAAATGTGATAAGAGACATAATACCCTCCTCATAATCAATGGTTAGCTGCGACTAACCTATAATAAAAAGAAGAGGAAGACGCATTTCGGTGCGCCTTCCTGTTTCAATCAATGCTTGTGACAGGTGCCGCCCATGGCACAATGGCTACAGCTACAGCCGCAGGAGGACTTGCCTGCCTTCTTGCCTTTTACCATACTTGCGATGATTGCTGCAACGATGATAACAAGAATCAGGGTAATGATGATGGTTGCGATGTTTTCCGTAATCCATGTCAGCATATGAAAGACTCCTTTCTAATAGCATTTTACTTATTTAACCTTGGCTGTAAGCTTGGTAGCTTCCTTGTAAGGTCTTACAAGCTGATAAATCATAGCAGCCAGAAGAACGATAGCTACGATTAAACCAAGTACATTTAAGTTGCCGGTGAAGGCATTACCAAACTGTTCAATCATTAAGGCAATGACGTAAGCGAATCCACACTGATAGCCTATAGCGAACCAGGTCCACTTCGCATTGTTCATCTCTCTCTTGATAGCACCGATAGCAGCGAAGCAAGGGGCGCACAGCAGGTTGAATACTAAGAAGGAGTAGCCGCTTACCTGAGTAAATGCAGCAGCCAGGTTACTATATACACTGCCGTCTCCGCCACCGTAAAGGATACCGAGGGTGCCAACGATGTTTTCCTTTGCAACAAGACCGGTGATAGATGCAACGGCTGCCTGCCAGTTGCCCCAGCCAAGAGGAATGAAGATCCATGCAATTACATTACCGATAGCTGCCAGGATGGAGCTGTCGATTTCGTCTTCGGAAAGCATACGGAAGGAGCCGTCTACAAATCCGAAGTAAGTGGTGAACCATACAAGGATGGTGGAAAGGGTAATAATGGTACCGGCTTTCTTAATGAAGGACCAGCCACGCTCCCACATGGAACGAAGTACGTTGCCAAGGGTAGGCATATGGTATGCAGGAAGCTCCATAACGAAGGGAGCGGGGTCGCCTGCGAACATCTTGGTCTTCTTTAACATAATACCGGAAACAATAATTGCTGCCATACCTACAAAGTATGCAGATGTTGCAACCCATGCGGAACCACCGAAGATTGCACCGGCAATCATGGAGATGAAAGGAACTTTCGCACCGCAGGGGATAAAGGTTGTTGTCATAATGGTCATACGACGGTCACGTTCATTTTCAATGGTTCTGGATGCCATGATACCCGGAACACCACAACCGGTACCTACCAGCATAGGAATGAAGGACTTACCGGAAAGACCAAATTTACGGAAGATACGGTCAAGCACGAATGCGATACGGGACATGTAACCGCAGGCTTCCAGGAATGCCAGTAAGAAGAACAGTACCAACATCTGGGGAACGAAACCAAGTACCGCACCGACACCGGCGATAATACCGTCAAGGATAAGACCCTTTAACCAGTCGGCAGCACCGACAGCATCCAGCAGGTTTTCAAATAAAACAGGGATACCGGGAACCCAGGTTCCGTATGTAGAAGTATCGGGAGCACCATATGCTTCCTTGTATTCGGTATTTAGATATTCATCTACAGCAGTCTGTAAATCTGCCTTACCAACTTCGGGCGTATCGGTAATTTCCAATGTTTCTTCATCAACTACTTCATAGGTTGCAGTTGCATCGTCGGGAGTTAAGGAAACTAATTCTTCCAGAGCTGCTTTAGCGCCATCCTCTGTGTAGTCCTCAGACTCTGCATCCAGAGCATCTGCAATTTCGTCGGTTCCGTATTCGGAAACAAAAGCATCAATAATGGAGTCGCTGTCACCATACTGCTCAGCAGCTTCTTCATATGCAGCGGTACCCATACCGAAGAGATGGAAACCATCACCGAAAATGTTGTCATTGGTGAAGTCTGTTGCGGCAGCACCGATGGTCTGCATAGCTATGTAGTATACTAAGAACATAATAACGGCAAAGATAGGAAGTCCCAGCCAACGGTTGGTAACAATCTTATCGATTTTATCAGAGGTGGAAAGCTTTCCGACACTCTTTTTCTTGTAGCATGCCTTGATGATGGAAGAGATATATACATATCTTTCATTGGTAATGATACTTTCGGCATCATCATCCAGTTCCTTCTCGGCTGCCCGGATATCGCTTTCAATGTGGTCTAAGGTTGCCTTTTCGATGTTCAGCTTGGCAAGAACCTTATCGTCACGCTCGAAAATCTTGATGGCATACCAGCGCTGCTGTTCTTCCGGTAAATCATGAAGGGCAGCTTCCTCAATATGGGCAATGGCATGTTCAACCACGCCTGAGAAAGTATGCATGGGAACGGTCTTGGTATTCTTTGCTGCGTCGATGGCTGCATCGGCTGCTTCCATAATACCGGTTCCCTTCAGAGCGGAGATTTCCACTACCTTACAGCCTAACTGACGGGAAAGTTCATCCAGATGGATGATGTCTCCGTTTTTCTTAACCAGGTCAATCATGTTGATAGCAACAACAACAGGAATGCCAAGCTCGGTAAGCTGTGTGGTCAGATATAAGTTACGCTCCAGGTTGGTACCGTCGATGATGTTTAAGATAACATCGGGACGTTCCTCAATCAGATAATTACGTGCAACAACTTCCTCCAGTGTGTAAGGAGAAAGGGAATAAATACCGGGAAGGTCAGTTACGATGACGCCATCGTGCTTCTTTAATTTACCTTCCTTTTTCTCTACCGTAACACCCGGCCAGTTACCAACGAACTGGTTGGAACCGGTGAGAGCATTGAACAATGTGGTTTTACCACAGTTAGGATTACCCGCAAGGGCGATTCGCAAATCCATTTTTTCATCCTCTCTTTCTAAAATACAATTCCTTATTCAACTTCAATCATTTCGGCATCGGCTTTTCTTAAAGAAAGCTCATAGCCGCGAACGGTGATTTCTACGGGATCACCTAAAGGAGCTACTTTTCTGATGTAAACTTCTGTACCTTTGGTAAGACCCATATCCATGATACGACGCTTAACAGCGCCCTCTCCATGGAGCTTGACGATTTTTACGGTTTCGCCGATTTTCGTCTCTTTCAACGTTTTCATGTTTTATCCTCCTCTTCTCTCATAAAAAATCAGGTCATCAGACCATAATTTTTCTTGCCATTTCCTGGTCTATTGCAACACGGGATTCTTTTACATTCACAATGACATTTCCTCCCAGTGTGTTCACGATGGTAACGGTTCCACCTACGACAAAGCCTAAGTTTTCGAGGTGTTTTTTGACTTCGGGGCTGCCTCCGATTTTCTTAATGGTATTTTCTTCCCCGACATCTGCAAGATTCAGTGGCATCATAAGCATTCCTCACTTTTTTAATTAGCACTAACTAACTATTTACGCCATAAAAAGGTTAGCTTTCGCTAACTTCCTAATTATAATATGCGAGATATCGGCATTTGTCAACCATAAATTATACAAAATTATACACCTTGCAATTTTTTTTGTTTAATGATAGCATAGGGTTATCAACGACAGTGGGTTATGTATGAAAGGGAGTATGGCATATGCGTTTACAGGAATCCGGAGAAATGTATTTGGAGACAATACATGTTCTTTCTCAGAAAAACAAAGAAGTTCGTTCACTTGATGTGGCAGAGTATATGGGCTTTTCCAAACCCAGCGTCAGCCGTGCGGTTCGTATCCTGAAAGAGGGCGGCTACCTTCTGATGGACGAGAACGGGTTCCTGACACTGACCGATGCCGGAAAAGAAGTAGCGGTAAAGATTTACGACCGCCACACCACACTGACTGCCATGCTGATAAACTTGGGCGTGGACGAAGAAACAGCAGCGGAAGACGCCTGCAAAATGGAGCACGATATCAGTGATAAATCCTTTGCGGCAATCAAAGAGCATCTGCGCAACGAACATCACCAGGATGTATAAAAAGCTGTCTGCAACTTAGGTTGCAGGCAGCTTTTTTGCACGGATAAGGCAGATGCGTACCGTATTCGCCGGTAAATCAGCGTTTGATACGTTTATCCAGACGGGTTGCTAAGCGGGTACCGATGCTCTGGAACACCTGAACCAGCAGAATGAGGATGATAACCGCAAACAGCATGACCAGATATTTGTAACGGTAGTAGCCGTAGTTGATGGCAATTTTACCGAGTCCGCCGCCGCCGATGATACCGCTCATGGCTGTGTAGCCCAAAATGGTGGTAATGGCAATGGTAGCGTTGGAAATTAAGGAGGGCACGCTTTCGGGTATCATGACTCTCGTAATAATCTGGAAAGGAGAAGCGCCCATACTCTGTGCTGTTTCAATAATGTTGGGATTTAATTCCCGGAGGCTGCTTTCCACAAGCCTTGCCACAAAAGGAAACGCGGCGATAACCAGAGGCACGATGGAAGCCGTAGTACCTACGGTGGTACCCACAATCAGCCTGGTGAGCGGGAATACCATAATCATCAAAATCAGAAACGGAACGGAACGAAGCAGGTTGATGATGATGTTCAGTACGCCAAGCAGCCATTTGGGAAGGGGCAGCACGCCGCCCTTTTCACCGACCACCAGCAGCACGCCGAGGGGCATACCGATGATAAAAGCAAACAGGGTGGAGAGAACCGTTACATAAAAGGTTTCCCACAGGGCAAGAGGCATATCTTCTCTTAAAATGATAAGAGCTTCGTCAATTACTTCCGGTGCAAATAAATTATTGAACATCTTTCGTCACCTCCTGAACTAAGACATTTTCTTCCCGGGACAGATAAGCGATGGCTTCTTTTACCACGCCTTCATCGGAAGGAAGTCCCAAAAGCATGTTGCCGTACACTTTGTCACCGATACATCGGGTGGAAGCGTACAGAATATTGGCGGCAATGCCTTTGTCTATCGCCATCTGGGTAATCAGGGGAGAACCTGCGGCAAGCGCACCGTTGAATACGACACGCAGAACATGGTCGCCGGTAAGTCCCGGAAGGAAATCCTTTGTGTTGTCCGGCATAACCAGACGTCTTGCAGCTTCGGACTTCGGATGGGCAAATACGGTGGAAACCTCGCCTTCCTCCGCTACTTCGCCGTTGTCCAGAATGGCTACTTTGTTGCAGATTTCTTCGACTACGCTCATCTGGTGGGTGATAACGATAACCGTAATGCCAAGACGGGCGTTGATATCGCGGATAAGCTCCAGGATGGAGTGTGTGGTCTTGGGGTCAAGCGCGCTGGTGGCTTCGTCGCAGAGCAGCACCTTGGGCTGCGTTGCCAGAGCACGGGCAATGGCAATACGCTGCTGCTGACCGCCGGAAAGCTGTGCGGGATATGCATTGGCTTTGTCGGGAAGACCTACGATTTTCAGAAGTTCAAGAGCTTTTTTCTTTGCATCTTCTGTTTTTACACCGGCGAGTTTCAAAGGAAACATAATGTTTTTTAAGCAGGTTTTCTGCATCAGCAGGTTAAAGCCCTGGAAAATCATGGTAATTTCCCGGCGGATACTGCGCAGCTCCTTCGGGGAAAGCTCTCCGATGTTCTTTTTATCAATGAGAACGGAACCTTCCGTGGGACGCTCCAGCATATTGATACAGCGCACCAGCGTACTCTTTCCGGCACCGCTCATACCGATAATGCCGTAGATATCGCCGTCCTCTATGGTCAGGGAAATGTTTTTCAGAGCTTCCACGCTTCCGTCGGAAGTCTGGAAGACCTTGGAAAGATTTTTGATTTCAATCATGGTTAATCTCCTACAATATTCAAAAGGCACATCAGTCAATGGGCCGATGTGCCATCTGAAACCTATTTCTTATAGGGTACTATTATTTTTTGATTGCGTCAAGGCTTGTCTGTTTGCCGCCGTAAAGTCCCATGGGCTCTACATGGACAGCCAGTACGGAAACAACGTGGGTGTTGTTTTCTGCGTTGAAGTCTTCCAGGTAAGGAAGATGCTGGAAGTAGTTAGCATCTACTTCGCCGCTGTCAACTACCTTGTTGGGCTGTACATAGTCGGTGTATTCGATGATGTTAAGGGTAACGTTCTTCTCAGCTAAAATGTCTTTTACGACGGAAAGAATTTCTGCATGAGGAGAAGGAGTAGCTGCTACGGAGATGGTGGTTCCGCTTAATGCATCGTAATCAACGGTTTCATCGTAGCCGTCGCCGGGATTTTCTACAACACTGATAACAGCGCCGTCATAGTTTTCTGCAATGTAATCTGCAACCTGCTTGCTGGAAAGAGCTGCAACTAAAGCCTTGGTCTTGTCGGTTTCTTCGTTTCCTTCCTTAACAGCCAGGATGTTGCTATACGCGGAAGAGGAACCTTCCATTACCAAAGCATCGGTGGTAGGATTGATACCTGCGGGCAGTGCGTAGTTGCTGTTGATGACTGCATAGTCAACATCCTGTAATACGTTGGGAAGCTGTGCGGCTTCTACTTCGTTGAAGGTAATGTTGTAAGGGTTTTCTTCAATGTCTTTGATGGTTGCGGTGATACCGGCACCATCCTTTAAGGTGATGTAACCCTGGTCTGCCAAAAGCAGAAGTGCGCGGGCTTCGTTTGTGGTATCGTTAGGAATTGCAATGGTAACACCTGATGCACTCTTGCCGCATCCGGCTAAGGACAATGTCAGGACAGCTGCCAGGGCTGTTGTAATAATGGCTGATAATTTCTTTCTCATAATTTTCTCCCTCTTTCTCTTCGGTGTTGTACCGAAACATTTAGTTTATAATCTGTATTATACAAAGATTTTACATTTTGTAAAATATGTGAAACGAATAAGTAGCTATAGGATGAGCCTATAGCTTAAGATATTTTTTGATTTCTTCTATATATAAGCGTCCCATTTTGGAGAGCAGGGTGTTTTTGCGGATGATGTACCCGATTTCCATGGTATCGTCCACCGCCTTGTCCTCGGCTTCAAAGGGAACGGCAAGATAATCGTCGCCGTTTAATTCTTCACAGATGATACCGGAGCAGAGGGTATAGCCGTTTAAGCCAATCATCAGGTTTAACATGGTTGCCCGGTCGTTCGCCTTGATGATGCGGGGATATTCGCAGGTGCTTAAGATTTCCTCCGCATAGTAAAAGGAAGAGGACTCACCCTGTTCAAAGGAAAGACAGGGATACTGCTGCAGCTCGGGCAGGGTTATGCTTTTTTGTTTTGCCAAAGGGTGACCCTTCCAGAGGTAAACGTAGGGCTTGCAGTGGATAATGCTGTGAAATTCCAACTGTTGTGAGGATAAGATTTTCAAAAGCGCCTTCCGGTTGAAATCGCTCAGATACAGGATGCCGATTTCGCTCCGCATGGTGCTCACGTCGTCGATGACTTCCTTTGTTTTGGTTTCTCTTATGGCAAATTCGTATTTGGAGGTATCGAAGGTCTTTACCATCTCCACAAAGGCTTTTACCGCAAAGGAATAGTGCTGGGTGGAAACACCGAATTTTTTCTTCAGGTTGCCTGCTTTTCCGTATTTTTCCAGAAGCTCCTTGTATTGGGTGTAGACCTGACGGGCATAGAGGAGAAATTCCGTACCGTCGTTGGTCAGCGTCACGCCCCTGCCGCTGCGGTTGAAAATGGTAATCCCCAGTTCCTTTTCCAGTTCCTTTACGGCGCCCGTCAGGGACGGCTGCGCCACATATAAAATTTCGGCGGCTTTGTTTAACGAACCGCATTCCGAAATGGTGATGACATAATTAAGCTGCTGCAGAGTCATGGTACATCCTTCCTTCCGTCAGTTTTTTCTACCATGATTATAAGGAAGAAGTCCGTATTCTGGCAAGAGGGGATTTGTCCGGTTGACAGAAAAAATCACAATGCGTATACTTTAAGAACAGAAAGAAAAAACGAGGTTTCTATATATATGGAAAAGAAAGCAATTATTGCCATGAGCGGAGGCGTGGACTCTTCCGTTGCGGCATATCTGATGAAAAAGGACGGCTTTGACTGCATAGGCGTCACTATGAAGCTGTTTACCAACGATGAAATCGGCGTGTCCAGAGAGCATACCTGCTGTTCCCTCGATGACGTGGAGGATGCCAGAAATGTGGCGCATAAGCTGGATATGCTCTATTATGTATTCAATTTCGCCGACAAATTTGAAACGGATGTCATAGACCGTTTTGTTTGTGCCTACGAGCACGGTTGCACACCCAATCCCTGCATCGACTGCAACCGCTTCTTAAAGTTTGACAAGCTCTATCACAGGGCACAGGAACTGGGCTGCGATTATGTGGTAACCGGTCATTACGCCCGCATAGAGCAGGACGAAAAAACGGGACGCTTCTTATTAAAGAAGGGACTGGACCCCACCAAGGACCAGGGCTATGTACTGTATGCCATGACCCAGGAGCAGCTTGCCCATACCATTTTCCCGCTGGGCGCCATGAACAAGACGGAAACCAGACAGATTGCCGAGGAGCAGGATTTCATCAACGCTAGAAAGCATGACAGCCAGGATATCTGCTTTGTCCAGAACGGCTGCTATGCAGATTTCATTGAAAAATACACCGGCAAAAATTACCCCGAGGGCGATTTCGTGGATGTAAACGGCAACGTGCTTGGCAGACATAAGGGCATCATCCGCTATACCATCGGTCAGCGCAAAGGATTGGGACTTGCCTTAAAAGAGCCCATGTATGTAAAAGAAGTGAACACGGAAAACAACACGGTCGTGCTGGCAAGGGAAGAAGAGCTTTACGACAAAGTCCTGACCGCCGATGATGTGAACCTGATTTCCGTGGAAGAAATCAAGGAGCCCATGCGTGTGAAGGCAAAGGTGCGTTACCGCCAGCCGGAGCAGTGGGCAACCGTGACCCAGACCGGAGCGGATGAAATCCGGGTGGAATTCGACGAGCCCCAGAGAGCCATTACCAAAGGACAGTCCGTGGTTTTGTACGACGGCGACGTCATTGTGGGCGGCGGCACCATCAAAACCGTGAGCGAAGTGTAAAATTTTCCTTTGCGGACGAAAAAAGTTATGCTATAATGAGCTGTGCTCACAAGAAAGCACAGATGCCCGCAAGGGCTTTTGGAGATGTACTCAAGTGGTGAAGAGATCGCTCTCGAAAAGCGACAGGTCGGCACAACCGGCGCGAGGGTTCGACCCCCTCCATCTCCGCTGAAAATTACAGAAAAGGAATTTCTTATGTTACGGCAATGCCGGTGCATAGGGAATTCCTTTTTTATTTTACGTGAGTTTGCTTTCGGATTTTACATCCGCATTTTTATAATGAAAGAAAACGACACGAAAGAAGGAAAACATATGCCTTCCACATACGCACATTACAGGATGGGACAGGAAGTACGGGAAAAATTAAGCGGAGACGCTAGAACCATCATCGAAAAACGACCGGAATTGTACCTGATTGGTCTGCACGGTCCTGACATATTATTTTATTATAAACCGCTGGCATCCAATGCAGTAAACAGCATCGGCTACGGTCTGCACGGAAAAACAGGCAGGTCCTTTTTTGAAAATGCATCCGATGTAATCGAAAAAAGCACCGACAAGGAAGCGGCTCTTTCCTATGTTTATGGAGTTCTGAACCATTTTGCACTGGATGTTACCTGCCACAAATACGTGGATGAAAAAATAAAGGAGAGCGGCGTCAGCCATGCGGAAATCGAAGTGGAATTCGACCGTTATCTCATGCTGCTGGATGGCTTAAATCCGGTTAAACATTCCCTCACCGGACACATCAGACCCACAAAAGAAAATGCCGGAGTCATAACCGGTTTTTACACGGGAACAACGGAACAAGAAGTATTAAAGGCGCTCCGCAGCATGATTTTCTACAATAAATTATTGCTGGCGGAAAACAATGTCAAACGGAAGATTATTCTGGACATATTGAGAAAAACCGGAAATTACGAAGAAATGCACGGACTTATAGTAAACCCTTCGGGTAATCCGCTCTGCCGGGACAGCAATGAAAAGCTGTTTTCCCTTTACCGGACGGCAGTCGAAAGAGGAAAGAATTTTATTACGGACTTTATGCAGATATACAGAGGAGAAAAGCCCTATCCGGACGTCTTTGAACTGACATTTGCGGGAATACCGGAAAGCGAGGAAAAACGATGAAAAGCCTGTTTACATTATTAAATCAGTCCAAAATATTCCGTAAACTCAGCAGAGAAGAATTTGCATGGGTTCTGTATGATGTGGGAAATTCCGCCTATACCATGCTTTCCTGCTCCCTTATTCCCATCTGGTTCAAGGCGCTGGCGGTGGGAACGGCGCCGGGACAGTTAAGTTCGGATAAAGCGACCGCCTACTATTCCATATCGGTTGCGATTGTAACTATCATTGTAGCGCTCATCGGACCCATATGCGGGGCAATAGCCGACCACAGGGATACAAAAAAACTTTTCTTTTCCACATCGGTATTTTTAGGCGTGTGCGGATGCATCCTGAACGGGTTTGCCGTAGAATGGATTGCCTTTATTGTCATCTGCGTTATCACAAAAATCTGCTACAGTGCATCCCTGACCTTTTACGACTCCATGCTGAACGATGTTACCACGGAAGACAGGATGGATGAGGTGTCCGCATACGGATTTGCGTGGGGCTATATCGGCTCCTGTATTCCCTTCCTGATAGCTCTGATAGCCTATGTGCTGGGACCCGATATGGTTGGCATACTTTCCGGCTGGGTTTCCAAGGCAATCGGATTTGGCATCACGGCATTCTGGTGGCTTATTGTAACGGTTCCGCTGTTGAAGACCTATCATCAGAAAAATTATGTGGAACAGGAAAAGCATGCCGTTGCCAAAGCATTCGGAAAAATCGGCAGGACGCTCCGCAAAATAGCAAAAGAAGATAAAAAGGTACTGTTCTTCCTGATTGCCTTTTTCCTGTATATTGACGGCGTGGGCACGATTATTGACAACTGCATCAACATCGGTACGGATTTGAACCTGAATACGGTGGGGCAGGTGGTGTTCCTGCTGGCAACCCAGGTGGTGGCTTTTGCCGGTTCCCTTGTCTTCGCAAAGCTATCCCGGAAATACCGTACGGTAACTCTGCTGCTTGTCTGCATTGTCGGATACTTTGCAGTCTGCCTGTACGCACTGACCCTGCACACCCTTCTGAATTTCGGAATACTTGCGTTCGGAGTGGGATGCTTCCAGGGTTCCATCCAGTCCCTGTCACGTTCCTACTATTCCAAGATTATACCGGCTGAGAATTCCGGCGAATATTTCGGCATCTATGATATTTTTTCCAAAGGAGCTTCCTTTCTCGGCTCCGCCGTCATTGCAGCCGTGAAGCTGGCGGGCGGCACCATAAATGTGGCGGTTTCCTGTCTGGCGATATTCTTTGTCCTCGGATTTCTCTTCCTGAAAATAGCGGACAGACAGCAGACACAGGGAAGGTAAGGCATTTACAGGTGATAAAAAAATAAAAAAATAAAAGGCGTGGACCGTGAACCATGCCTTTTATTTTTGTATATTTTGTGGTAAAATAAATAGCGATAAATTTTATACAGGAGGGCAAACGGATGATTAGAATCGGAATGCTGACAAGCGGCGGGGACTGCCAGGCATTGAACGCAGCTATGCGCGGCGTGGTAAAGACCCTGATAAACAGCGGGGAAAAGGTAGAAATTTATGGCTTTCTGGATGGATACAGAGGCCTCATTTATGGAAATTACAGAATGCTTACGGGCAAAGATTTTTCCGGCATTCTCACCGTGGGCGGTACGATTTTGGGCACATCCCGTACACCCTTCAAGCTTATTCATGAGCCGGACGAAAACGGCATTGACAAAGTAGAGTCCATGAAGAAAAACTACAAGAAGCTGAAACTGGATTGTCTGGTTATCTTAGGCGGCAACGGCACCCACAAGACCGCAAACCTTCTCCGTGAAGAAGGCTTGAATGTGGTAACTCTGCCCAAGACCATCGACAACGATTTGTGGGGCACGGATATGACCTTCGGTTTCCAGAGTGCGGTTGACATTGCGACCAACGCCATTGACTGCATTCACACCACCGCAGCATCCCATGGCAGAGTGTTCATTGTAGAAGTTATGGGACATAAGGTAGGCTGGCTGACCCTGAATGCCGGTATTGCCGGCGGTGCGGACATCATCCTTATCCCGGAAATTCCTTATGATATTGATAAAGTAGCGGAAGCCATTGAGAAGCATCATAAAAACGGCAGCCGTTTCACCATTATTGCAGTGGCAGAGGGTGCCATTTCCAAAGAAGACGCCAAGCTTTCCAAGAAAGCATACAAAGAGAAACTGCGTAACCGTCCTTATCCTTCCGTTTCCTATGAAGTGGCAGCACAGATTCAGGAAAAGACCGGCAGGGAAGTCCGCGTAACCGTACCCGGACATGTGCAGAGAGGCGGCAGCCCCGACCCTTACGACAGAGTACTCGCCAGCAGACTGGGCTCTGAAGCGGGCAAACTGATTTTGGACGGAGAATACGGCTTCATGGTAGGCTACAGAAACCGTGAAATCGTGAAGGTTCCTCTCGAAGAGGTAGCTGGAAAGTTAAAGACCGTATCTCCCGATGCAAGCATCGTAAAGGAAGGAAAATTGCTGGGCATCTGCTTCGGCGATTAAGGGTATTATGTCTTATACAGCTCTGTACAGAAAGTTCCGCCCGGTGAAATTTGAGGATGTCAAAGGGCAGGAGCATATTGTGACGACCTTGAAAAACCAGATTAAGGCAAACCGCATCGGACATGCCTATCTGTTTACGGGCACCCGCGGTACCGGTAAAACCACGATTGCCAAAATTTTTGCAAGGTCCGTGAATTGTGAAAATCCCATAGACGGAAGTCCCTGCGGAGAATGCGCCGTATGCAAGGCGATTGCCGCCGGGGCGTCCATGAATGTGATTGAAATCGATGCGGCGTCCAACAATAGCGTGGACAATATCCGTGAGATTGTGGATGAAGTATCATACTCTCCCACTGAGGGAAAGTATAAGGTTTATATTATCGATGAAGTGCATATGTTGTCCATAGGAGCATTCAATGCGCTGTTAAAAACACTGGAGGAGCCGCCTTCTTACGTGATTTTTATTTTGGCGACCACGGAAGTCCATAAAATTCCCGTGACCATTCTTTCCCGGTGCCAGCGCTACGATTTCCGAAGGATTTCCATTGATACCATTGCGGACCGCATGCGGGAGCTGATGGATGCCGAGCACGTACAGATTGAAGAACGGGCGCTCCGCTATATTGCGAAAGCGGCGGACGGTTCCATGCGTGACGGCTTAAGCCTTCTGGATCAGTGTATTGCGTTCCATTTAGGACAGGAACTGACCTACGACAAGGTGCTTGATGTTTTGGGCGCCGTGGATACGGAAGTATTCAGCCGGCTGTTCCGCAGTCTGCTTGCCGCAGATGCCTTAAAGTGCATTACTATATTGGAAGAAATTGTCATGCAGGGCAGGGAGCTGGTGCAGTTCGTCAGCGACTTCGCCTGGTATATGCGCAACCTGATGCTGGCAAAATCCACGGATGAAATCGAGGATGTTATCGACGTTTCTTCCGAAAATCTTGCCCGTCTGAAAGAAGAGGCGGAAATGGCGGACATGGAAACCATTATGCGCTATATCCGAATCTTTTCCGAGCTTTCCAATCAGGTGAGGTATGCTTCCCAGAAGCGTATTCTGATTGAACTGGCGCTGATTAAAATGTGCAGACCTGCCATGGAAACTTCCCAGGATGCCATTTTAGACCGTATCCGGCAACTGGAGGACAAAGTGGAGCACGCATCCTTTCTTCCGGAGGGAATGACGCCCGATATGTTCATGGCTTCCCAACCGGGGGCGCCTGCTGTAAAGAAAGCACGTCCCGAGCTTCCCAAGGCAATACCGGAGGAAGTGGAAAAAATTGTAAAAAACTGGCCGTCCATCGTAGGGGATGCGGACAATCCCATGAAGACGTATTTAAAAACGGCGCGTTTAAGCCTTGGCGGAGACAACCGTCTTATGGTGGTGTTGCCGGACGGACTGGCAAGTGATTATTTCCAGCAGAATGAAGAAAACAGGGAGGCACTGAAACGCCTTTTGGGTGATTTTTCCGGCAAGGATGTGGATGTGAACTTCCAGTCCGTGAAATCGGAAAGAGAGTTTGAAGACTCCTTTGTGGACATTTCCAAGATACTCAATATGGAAGTGGAAGTGGAGGACTAAGTCTTCTTATAAAGTTAAACAGAAGATGTGAATAAAAGTAAGAAATGCAAATCAAGAATAAATGCAAATTAAAAAAGAAATGCAAATCAAGTAAGAAGTGCAAATTAAGAAATAAATGCAGGAGGATATGACAAAATGGCAAAAAGAGGTGGCTTTCCGGGAGGCGCAATGCCCGGCAACATGAGTAATCTGATGAAACAGGCACAGAGAATGCAGCGTCAGATGGAAGAAGGCCAGAAGGAACTGGAAACAAAAGAATTCACGGCGGCAGCAGGCGGCGGAGCAGTGGAAGTAACCGTAACCGGTAAAAAAGAAGTAGTAAAGGTGAAACTCTCCGAAGAAGTCGTTGACCCCGAAGATATTGAAATGCTGCAGGATTTAATCGTAGCGGCAACCAACGAAGCACTCCGTAAGGCAGAAGAAGAAAACGCAGCCATGATGAACCGCATGACAGGCGGACTGGGCGGAGGATTTCCTTTCTAATGGAAATGTACAGCGGCTATATCAATAAGTTAATAGAAGAACTGGCAGCCCTTCCCGGAATTGGCAGCAAATCCGCGCAGAGACTGGCGTTCCACCTGATAAATATGCCCAAGGACAAAGTGGACAGACTGGCAACCACCATTATGGAAGCGAAGGCGAATGTCAGGTACTGCAAGGAATGCTATACCCTGACGGACAAAGAAATCTGTCCTATTTGTGCCAACCCAAACCGCAACCATGCGCAGATTATGGTGGTGGAAAACAGCAGGGATTTGGCAGCCTATGAAAAGACCGGCAAATACGAGGGCGTGTACCATGTACTGCATGGCGCCATTTCACCCATGCTGGGAATAGGCCCGGGCGATATTAAACTGAAAGAGCTGATAAGCAGGCTGGAGGGCAACGTGGACGAAGTGATTATCGCCACCAATTCCAGTCTGGAAGGCGAAACCACAGCCATGTATATCAGCAAGCTTATTAAACCTACGGGTATTAAAGTAACGAGAATTGCCAGCGGCGTGCCGGTGGGCGGTGACCTGGAATACATTGACGAGGTGACACTGCTCCGCGCACTGGAGGGCCGTGTGGAGATGTAATGCCGTGCGCAGCATCATTGAGATGCAGATGTCAGGTATGGCAAAGCGGAGCTGCACACGCCGTGCAGCATCGGAAGAATATACATGCTTATGGGGAAGCAGGATTGGAGGATAAGAAAATGTCAGAAATATCTGTAAAGAAAGAAGAATTCGGAACCACACCGCAGGGAGAAAAGATTTATGCATACACACTGTCCAATGCAAACGGCATGAGTGTAACCGTATTGAACTTCGGTGCAAACTTAAACAGCATCCGCGTGCCGGACAAAAACGGCAAGGTGGAAGATGTGGTGTTGGGCTTTGATAAACTGGAAAATTATTATGCAAACTACAGCTTTTTCGGTGCAGCGGTAGGCCCGATTGCCAACCGTACCGGCGGGGCAAAGTTTACCCTTAACGGAACCGAATACCATCTGGATGTGAATGACGGCGTCAACAATTTACATACCCATCTGGACAAGGCTTTTCATAAGAGAGTCTGGGATGTACAGGCAGGAGAGGACTTTGTAAAGTTTACCTTAAAGGAAGCGGACGGCAGCCTGGGACTTCCCGGCAACCGCACGGTCAGCCTGGTATACACCCTGACAGAGAACAACCGGATTGAACTGCATTATCATATGGAGAGTGACAAGGACACAATCTTTAACATGACCAACCACTCTTACTTTAACTTAAAGGGACAGGGCAACGGCAAAATTGAAGACCATGTACTCTGGCTCAAAGCTTCCCATTTTACCCCCGTGGTAAAGGGCAGCATCCCTACCGGAGAGATTGCTCCCGTAGCCGGAACTCCCATGGACTTTACAACGGCACACAGAGTGGGCGAGCATATTGCGGATGATTATGAGCAGACCAATCTGGCAGGCGGTTACGATCACAACTGGGTAATTGACGACTTTGACGGCAGCCTTAAGCATTTTGCCACCGTGGAAGAGCCGGAAAGCGGAAGAACCATGAAAGCCTACACCAACCTGCCCGGCGTGCAGTTCTATGCGGGCAACTTTATCGGAGAGGAAGAAGGAAAGGGCGGCGCTCTTTACGGAAAGAGAAGCGGTCTTTGCCTGGAAACACAGTTCTATCCCGACACCGCCAATAAGGCGCAGTTCCCGTCCGCAACCTTCGGACCCGACAGAATTTACGATTACACCACCGTGTACGAATTCGGCGTGAAATAACAAAAAGATTATGAAATAAAAAATACCCTGCTTACAGGGAAAAGGAAACCGGTCCGGTTATAGGGACCGGTTTTTTGTTTTCCGGTGTCGAAAACTTATGGGACAGGCTTCCATATTTCGAGGGAATGTGCAAAAGAAAAGGTGTATACTGTCCGCAAAAATGGAAGCGGGGGATGGATATGGAACTGCCAAAGAACCTTATACAGATGGGAAAACCGGACAGAATACACAAGATTTTTGTTGAAGATTACATTATATCCTACATAAAAGAATGGAACCGTGAGTCGGACGGCCAGCCCGCGGGCATCGCCTTGTACGGACAGACGTACAAGGAAAGCAATTACAAATACTACTTTATGTATGGCGCCTCCAGAATTGAAGGTCTTGACAGAAGGGGACCGTATCTCTCCCAGTCCGACCGGGAAGAAATCAACAATGTGGGCAGCCGGTATTTTGAAGAATATTCCTTTTTAGGCTGGTGCATTGTCCGGGAAGAACTGCCGGAAACCATTTTTCTGGATACCCGCGGGAAAGCCATTGAAGTGAACGGATATGCATGCTTCTTTGAAAAGAACGAGAGCATGCTTAATTTCATGCTGGAAATGGACGAGCGGGAAAAAAGATGCACAAGACAGGCGGAAAACAATCCGGAAAATGCCGTTATGGACAATGCATGGGCGGATGCATCAACGGCGGCACAGGACGGACAGGCAGACGGGCAGACGGAAACAACCGCTTTTCAGGGCGAATACGGCGGCAATTACCGCAGTCTTCCGCTGGAAAACCGTATAGCGGCGGCAAAGAAAGCCTCGGATAAAAACGCCGCTTTGGAAAAAACGGCTGCTTATAAAGAGAAAAACAGGCAGATGATAAAACATCTGCAGCGGATGAAAATGGCGGCAGCAGCCATGTTTGTGGTGCTTTGCGTCATTGGCATCACCACCATAAACGACTCCGATAAAATAGAAGAAATGCAGGTGGCGGCACGACAGGTCATTGCCGATTTGTCCCAGCAGAAAATCCCGGACGCGGAGAATGACAATGCCCTCACAACCAACGGCTCGGCGCATACCGCAGGCTCCGGCGACACTGCCCTTACCGACGGCACCGGCACCACTCATACCACCGGCTTCGGCGATGGAAACACCGCCGGTTCTGCCACAAACGGAACTGCCACTGCCGACGGCAATACGACCGACGGTACCACAGCAACGGCGAATGGCACCACCGCGACCGATACCACCACCGGAACTACTGGCACCACCGGCAGCAATACGGCAACGACAAACGGTACCAACACCACCGGCACATCCGGCAGCACCACAGGAAATTCCGCGGACGGCATGCCGTGGTCGGATGTCACCCCGCCGGATGCATTCCCCACCGGCACTGCCAACACCGGTACTACCGGCACCAGCGCCAACGGCACAACTACCACCACAACAGGCACCGGCACAACCGGAACGTCCCAGTCCCCGTCAAATGGCGCCGGCACTGCGCAGACCGCAGCACAGCCGACATCGTATACCATCATGCGGGGCGATACCCTCAATGCCATCTGCCGCAGAAAGTACGGGGATTTGGGTATGGTAAAGCAGGTGTGCGAACTGAACGGCATAAAAAATCCAAATAACATAGAAGTAGGACAAACTATTTTACTTCCCTGATATTTATGTGTTATACTGTGGAGAAGAAAGAGAGTATACCATGGCAGATATCAGGAACTTTAACGGAAACGAACCCAAAACAAAACAGAAAAATCCGCTGCGGAAGCAAAGCAACCTTCGTCTGCTGAAAAAGGAAGATACGGCAGGTTACAAAGAGAAAATCCGCAAACACCGGCTCAGCAATCTGTACAAGACCACGCTGGTTATTGTGATTTGTGCCGCAGTGGTGCTTCTTTTATTTATTTTATACCGCAATAAAAAATATACGGACTATACAGTAAAAACCACGGTTCCCCAGGTGTTTGTGGGAGGTACGGAAAGCCTGCGTCTGGGAGAAAATATCCTGTCCTACAGCAAGGACGGCGCAAGGTGCATGGACTCGGCGGGAAATGTCATCTGGAACCAGACCTATGAAATGCAGAACCCCATCATATCCGTTTGCGAAGATGTGGTTGCCATTGCCGATTACAACGGACGAACCATTTACATACAAAGCTCCGCCAAGCAGCTTGGCACCATTACCACCAATCTTCCCATCCGCAATCTGGAAGTGGCAAGCAACGGTGTCGTATCCGCAGTAGTGGAGGACAGCAAGGTAACCTGGATTTATGTGTTTGACACAGCCGGCAAAGAGCTTTTGAAATTCCACATCACCATGGAACAGACCGGGTATCCCATAGCGGTGAGTCTGTCGCCCAACGCCCTTTTGTGCGCCGTATCTTATTTTTATGTGGATGCAGCGGAAATGAAATCCAGCATAGCTTTTTACAATTTTGACGAATACGGCAAAAACCAGACGGACAATCTCGTAGGCGGCTACGATTATTCCGACACGGTGGTGCCCTATATCTGCTTTATGAACAACTCGGCGGCGTTTGCCATCGGAGACGACTGTCTGCTCTTTTTTGCAGGAGGACAGAAGCCGGAGCTCAAAACAGTATATTATTTTGACACGGAAATCCGGAGCGTTTACCACAACGAAGAATATGTGGGACTGGTATTTGAAAACCAGACCGGCGACAAAACCTACCGCCTCGAAATCTACGACAAAAACGGCAATCTGGTGAGAAAACAGGATTTTGACATTGCCTATGACGACATCGTATTTTATCAGGACACTTACGCCATCTACAACGAAGAGGCATGCCTTATCGGCACCATGGACGGCAGAATAAAATATAACGGAACTTTTCAGGAAAAGGTAAATCTTCTGATACCCACCGGCAAAGGCTATACTTATACACTGGTGACGGAGGATGCCCTGCAGACAATACAGTTAAAATAGAAAAATAAAAGAGAGATGGAGATACACATGACAATTAACTGGCTTATTATTTTATGTATTATTTTATTGATATGGAGAATAGTGGAGGGCTTCAACAGGGGCATGGTAAAAGAAATCATATCCTGTGTGTCCCTCATTGTACTGAGCATCGTGGCAATACTTGCCATGACAGCCTTCACCAGATATATGAAGAAAGACATCTTAAGCATGGCGTCCGCCATTATTATTCTGCTTGTGGTACTGCTGGCACACCGTATACTCGGCATAGTCTTTTTCTCTGCCAAGCTGGTGTCCAAACTTCCGGTCATTCAATCGGCGGACAAACTGCTCGGCGCCGTAGTGGGCGTAGTGGAAACAGCGCTGATTATCTGGCTTGTCTTTGCCATGACGGGTAAAATGGGAATGGTTGGCTCCCTGATTGTGGAAAACATTGCGGACAGCCGCATCCTGCAGTTCTTATACAGCCACAACTATCTGCAGGCAGTCTTAAACCAGATGCAGAGAGTGATATCTTAAGAAGAGTATGCGGAAATGAATGACTCAATTCCGCACAAAAACTGAATAAATACGGGCGTGCGTCCCTCTTGTCAAAAAAAGTTATTTTTGGTATTGACAAGGGGGACAAGTTGTTTTATTATAAAAGTCCACCGTCTGGGAAACACAAAACGGTCGGTGAAAAAAGTCAAAAAATTTCAAAAAAGTTGTTGACAAATGAAAGAACTCATGGTATTCTAAATGAGTTGCGGCTCGAGAGAGTCGAAAGCACAGAACCTTGACAAATAAACAGCAATGCAACCCTGAAAATTCTTAAAAGAGAAAATTCAGAACAAGCAAAACCAAAGTAAAAAAGGAACGGTTTAACATTAACCAGAGTTAATCTAAAACCGGATCAACAAACATTAACATGAGAGTTTGATCCTG
>DJEL01000009.1:482-19178 GCA_002432425.1 Lachnospiraceae bacterium UBA5899 | reverse complement strand
AGGTCTCTTTTTTTCGTGAAGCACGGGGGATTCGAACCCCCGACAACTTGATTAAAAGTCAAGTGCTCTACCGACTGAGCTAGTGCTCCATATAAACTGGGCTAGCTGGATTCGAACCAGCGTATGCAGGAGTCAAAGTCCTGTGCCTTACCGCTTGGCGATAGCCCACTATTTCACAAGAGGACAATTCCTGCATCCCATATAGAAGGGTGGATAAAGGGATTCGAACCCTTGGCCTCCAGAGCCACAATCTGGCGCGCTAACCAGCTGCGCTATACCCACCATATAAAATACAAAGCACCGCCGGGCAGTACTTTGTATCAATGTGCCCGAAGGGATTCGAACCCCCGACCCACGGCTTAGAAGGCCGTTGCTCTATCCAACTGAGCTACGGACACACAGTGTGGTTTTCACACCGACGAATGATATTTTACCTTATGGAATTACAAATGTCAACACTATTTCCATAAAAACTTTATATTTCTTTCAACTGCTTTCAACTTTTCTTTCCCAAAACGGCTTTTACAGTTCGTTGCCGTTTTTTCTGCCCTCTAAGAATGCCAGCGCATTGTCCATGGTGGTCTCGCTGATAGCCTCCAGCGCTTCCTTCGTGAAAAAGCCCTGATGGGAGGTTACGCAGACGTTGGGGAAGGACAGCAGACGCGCCATGGTGGAATGTTCCAAAATCCGGTCGGACATATCCTCATATACAGTGCCGGTCTCCTCTTCGTACACATCCAGTCCCACGGCAAAAAACTTCCCATCACGGATACCCTGAATTAAATCCTCCGTCTTAATCAGGGCACCTCTTGATGTGTTGACCAAAATCACGCCGTCCTTCATCTTGGCAATGGTGTCTTTGTTAATCAGATGATAATTTTCCTCCGTCAGCGGGCAGTGCAGGGAAATCAGGTCTGACTCTTTCAGAAGATGGTCAAAGTCCACGTATTCAATGAAATCCAGCGCCTTGTTGGGGAACTTGTCATAGCCGATTACACGCATGCCGAATCCCTTGCAAATTCTTGCCATCGCCGCACCGATTTTACCGGTACCCACGATACCGGCAGTCTTGCCGTACAAATTCACCCCCATAAGACCTGTCAGATTGAAATTGTTTTCCCGGCATTTAATGTACGCCTTGTGCATGTGGCGGTCCGCCGTCAGTACCAACGCCATGGCATGCTCCGCCACCGCCTCGGGGGAATAGCCGGGCACACGCATGACCGTTATGCCGCACTCCTTTGCCGCATCCAGATTTACATTGTTAAAGCCGGCGCAGCGCATCAGGATAAGCTTCACGCCGCATTTCTGCAAAATGCGGACAGTCTTGTCGCAGATGTCCATATTGACAAAGGCGCAGACCGCATCATAGCCGTCCGCCAGCTTCGCCGTCTGCGGGGTCAGATTGGGTTCTATATAAGTAATGTCTATATCATGGTATTTACCGCTGCTGTTGAGCTTGTCAAAAAATTCCCTGTCATAACTTTTGGTTCCGAAAAATAAAACGTTCATGTCCGTATCCGTCCTTTCTTTTTTCTATAGTATACCTCTTTTTACCGGCCGCAATCCTTAAAAAACCATAAAATTTGCATCCTGCCGGAGGGCTTTCCTGCTATACGTTGAATTTTCCATATAGCAAGAAAAACCTGCATTCTTATGCAGGTTTCCAACTTTCTAATCGGGGTGACAGGATTCGAACCTGCGACCCCCTGGTCCCAAACCAGGTGCTCTAGCCAAGCTGAGCCACACCCCGAAATATTCGCGCAAGGGTTATTATATACTAAATCCGCCCCCTGTGTCAACCGTCATCCGCTTTTCCGGCTTACAGGTATTTCAAGGTGAAATCCGCTTCTCCTTTTTCATTTATCTCCATCAGCACATAGGACGGCTTCTTTCCTTCCTGCCTGGGATAGGAAAGACTGCCCGGATTTATCAGGGTCACGCCGTATGCCGTTTCAATCACCGGGCGGTGCGTATGTCCCACCATCACAATGTCCACGCCGCGGCTGGCTGCTTCCTGACAGATAATATCGTAGCCCATGGAGATATAATAATGATGCCCATGGGTCACCCATACCTTGTATCTGCCAATCCGCAGTTCCTTTTCCATGGGTAAATCGGAAAACACGTCATTGTTGCCGGCAACCAGCTCCACCGGGCAGGAAGCCGCTGTGGTAAGCGCATATTCCGATCCCTCCACATCTCCGCAGTGAATAATCAAATCCAGCGGAGCCTCCTTTTCCAGCACCTTAAAATAGTTGTCGTTCTTCCTGTGTGTATCGCTTACAATCAAAATTCTCTTTGCGTTGCTCATCTGTGTAAAAGTTCCTCTTTCATGGCACGAAGTGCTTTTCCTCTGTGACTGACGGCATTCTTTTCCTCTCCGGTCAGTTCCGCCGTCGTCTTGTGAAATTCGGGTACATAGAAAATCGGGTCATAACCAAAGCCGTTCTCCCCTTTTTCTTCATAACCGATGCGTCCTTCAATCGTAGCTCTGGTGGTAAGCTCCTCCCCGCCCGGCAGAACTGCCGCAATGGCGGAAACGAACCTTGCCGTTCTCTTTTCATCCGGCACACCTTCAAGCCTCTCTATCAGGTTGTTGTTCTTAATGGTGTAGGAAGTATCCTCTCCCAGATATCTTGCGGAATAAATGCCCGGCTCCTTATTGAGATAATCAATCTCCAGCCCGGAATCGTCCGCCAGCACAATATCATTCGGCGCCTCTTTTGCCACGGCTCTTGCCTTTATGAGGGCGTTCTCTTCATAGGTCTTACCGTCCTCCACAATGTCAGCCTGAATACCGGCTTCCTTCATGGACAGGATTTCCATTCCCATATCCTTCAGTATTTCTCTGATTTCCCGCATTTTACCGGCATTTCCGGTTGCGAAAATAATTCTCTTCTCCATGTTTTCCGTTCCTTCCCGCATCACGCCCGTGCGCAATGTCTTTCCATGCTGCCAATTTATTTTCCGCATTGCAGCCAGGCTTCCGCAAAAGCCGCATAAACGGCATCCGCGATTTTCTCCTGCTGCTCCTTTTCGGAAAGCTTTATTTTCTCACCCGCATTTGACCCGTAGCCAAGCTGCAGCCTTCCGCAGGGGATGCCGCAGGTCTGTAAAAGCTGGTCGTCCTCATCTGCCGCAAACAATCCGTTTGCACGCGTCTGCAGCGCTTCCGCCGTCTGCTTCTCCAAAAGGTCCGCAAAAGCAATATCGCCGAAATCCGGAATAAAATACTCTGCCGGGTAATAACATTCCACACCGAAATCCGCTGCATTTTCACTTTCTCCCACAGAAAGCTGCAAAAGGAAATCCGGCTGCCATTCGGCAAGCAGGGAAAGCTTTTCCTCATCGGTAAGGGCAACATCGCCGCCCAGATAATAAATCTTCGTGTCCGCTTCCGTTTCCTTTGCCCGCAGGGCATTCCCCACACCGGCAAGAACGGTTTCTTCCCATTCATCCTGCGGCAGAAAATCCACTACCGCAATCCGGCTGTACAACTCGCCCGGCGCACAGAATTTCACGGACAGCCTGCCGCTTCCCACCGTGCTGACACATTCATATGCCTGCTTCAGCTTCAGACGGATTACCACACCGTCCTCCGCCGTCCGGCAGTCACCCGCCAGTATGGCATTGTCGTTTCCGTATAAAGCCTCCGTCCGGTAAAACTCCCCGGAGCCTCCGCTAATATACACCCACAGCTCCCGCTGCAGATAACGGTTCTCCACGGATACCGCTTCCGCCGCAATGCCTTCCTGCAAAGGGATAAAAAGGAACTCCGCTTCCTCTTCCTTCTTCTGGAAATGAAGCTCGCTCACTTTTTCGGCATCCTGCCCCGTTTCTTTTGCATAATCCTTCCCGGAGGAAGAAATTTCTGTTACGGCAATGCTTTTATGCGCCGCAAAGTAAAGCATGCCTGCCATGGCTCCCCCGCACAATAAAAGGGTAAAGCCAATGGTCCAGATTATCATTTTCTTACTCATTGTCTTTTTTCTCTGGGCGGCTTAGGCCCCATGAACTGATAATAGTATGTTTTAAGCATACCGTTGTAAATTTTCCGGTTTTTGTCCGCCTTGCGTCCGATATCCCGTTCTGCCTGGTCGTATGCCGTAATCAGATACATGCTGAAACTGTCCAGTGCGGCAAAACGCTGGCCGATGGTCTTATACAGTTCCGGCAAATCCTTCTTGTCCTCCAGACGTTCCCCGTAAGGCGGATTGGTAATAATAAATCCGTATTTCTTGGGATGACTCAAATCCTTCACATCCCGCCTCTGGAAATGTATCAGGCGGTCAACACCCGCCATTTTTGCATTTTCCCTTGCAATGGAAACCATTTTGTCATCAATATCAAAGCCCTGGATATCCGTCACAATATCCGGATTTACCATATCGTTCGCTTCTTCTATGGTGTCCTCAAACACACCGTCGGAAATAATATTCTTCCATCTGCGGAAGGTGAAATCCCGCTTCATGCCGGGTGCAATCTGCGCTGCCATCATGGCTGCTTCAATAGGAATGGTGCCGCTGCCGCAAAAAGGGTCAATCAGGATGCGGTCCCTGTTCCACGGTGTCAGCATAATCATGGCTGCCGCCAGATTTTCGGCAATGGGCGCCTTGGCGGTAAGCTTGCGGTAGCCCCTCTTGTGCAGGGACTCTCCCGTGCCGTCCAGCCCTACCGTCACTTCATCCTTCAGTAAAAAGACACGCACCGGATAGCTTTCACCATCCTCCGCAAACCAATTTACATGGTAAACTTCCTTCAGCCTTTCCACCATGGCTTTTTTCATAATGGACTGAATATCGGAAGGACTGAACAATTTGCTCTTGACACTTCCTGCCTTTGCCACCCAGAACCTGCCGTTCACGGGTATGTATTCTTCCCACGGAAGGCTTTTTGTTCCCTGAAACAGCTCTTCAAAGGTTTCGGCATGGAAAGAACCTACTTTAATCAGTATTCTTTCTGCTGTCCGCAAAAAAACATTGGCACGGCAAAGAGCTTCCTCATCACCGTAAAACGTAACTCTGCCGTCCGACACCTCCGTGACATCGTATCCCAAATCTATAATTTCTTTTTTCAAAACCGCTTCCATACCGAAATGGCAGGGCGCAATCAGTTCAAAACGTCTCATTTTTTCTATCCTTCCTGTTCGCCATTCAGTATATCATTTTTTTGTATCGGTGGCAAACAAAAATACAGCCACCTGCCGGAGATACTCCGTCGGGTGACTGCATCTTTATGCAAAATAACCGCAAACAGAAAATAAACTAAAAGTTATACTTCTGCTCGTCCTGGTTTTTCTGGCTGTTCTGCTGGTTATTCTGCTGATTGTTCTGCTTCTTGTTCTGCTGATTCTGGTTATTTTTCTGCATACTGTTGGAGCAGTTGTCATACTGATTCTGATTGTTATTGTTCTGATTATTGTTAGACATATAAAAGCCCTCCTAATGGTTTTGTTGTTACACCGTTAGTATGTCTGACAACAGAAAATTTATACACTTGAAAATTAAGATTTTACAAAAATTTTATAGGACTTTTTTACTATTTTTTATTGCTTTTAGTACTAAAGTATTATATAATCAAAGCGTGAACAGGAACGCATTAGTATTTCTTTCACACCCCTTATATTTTATTTATACTCCCCTCAATGAGCCACCAGCCCCCCTGGTGGCTCATTATTTTACACTTATTTTTTCTTTATGATAGCATTATAGCCAGCCGCTCCGCTGCACCAGCCTGAAAATCAGTATCACACAGGCAACAGGAATAAGAACCGGCAGCAATACGGACAGGATGGAAAAAGCTGCCGCCAGAATAAAAACCAGTACCAGCACCGCAATCAGAATAACCAGCCAAAGCGGCACATGGTGTACCTTAACCTTGGGACCGTTATTTTCGCCGGTATCGGCATCTTCATAAATATATTCCTCGGAGCTTTCATAAGCAGAGGAAGCTGCGGCTCTCTTCTCCGCATCTGCAATATTTCTTGCCAAAAGTCTGGGGTCGCCCAGACCGTCAATGACCTCATCCTCACTTCTGCCCTTCCGGACTTCCGTGTTAATATACTCTTCGTAATAATTTATATTTTCATTCACCACCTGTGGATTTACCCGGCTGGCAAGTGCTGCTCTCAATTCGTTGATAAAGGTAACTCTGTCCATACTCCTCGTTCCTCTCCAAATCCTCTTTTCCCGCACATACTTCCATGCAGAACCGTTATATTTCCTTTTTATAACTTTCATTATAACAAAAAGGAACATGCTATATGTTGTTCACATTATAACATGCTCCTCTGTTTGCGTAAATAAACCCCAAAAGAAGGTTTCCTAAACTTTTTATAAAATTTTACAGTTTGAAGTTGTCCAGACCATCGCTTAAGCCTTCGGAAATCTCTTCCAGTTTGTTTGCCGTTTCTTCGAGCTGTCTCATTCGCTCATTCATATGATTGGTGTTTTCCATCATATCATCTGCAGCAGCCACAAACTGATTGGAAATATCGGAAAGACGTTTTACTCTGTCCAAGACACTTTCCTTGGCTTCATCCAATGTCTCCATACTGCTGTTGACACTTTCCACATTAGTCAGGGAGCTTTCTACACCCTGTGCCACGGAAGCAAACTTCTCTACAGTTTCCTGCATCTTGCCGGCCTGTGTATCCATCTGCTGTTTGGTCTCTTCCATAAGCTGAACCATCTTGGCTGTTTCGTCCATAATGCTGGACAATGTCTTTTCTACTTCACCTGCATTGTCGGCGGACATACTTGCCAGCTTACTGATTTGCTCCGCAATAACGGCAAATCCGCGGCCTGCCGCACCGGCATGTGCTGCCTCAATGCTTGCATTTACCGCCAGCAAATCGGTTTCGTCCGCAATGTTGCGAATCATATCGATTGTCTGCTGGATTGCCTGTACGGAATCATTGGTAACGGTAATCTGTTCTGCAATACGTCCGATTGTATAAAGCATTTCCTGGTTGGCATCGTTTAATTCTTCCATAATCTGGGAAGCATCCTTCTCTGCTACGGAAACGGCATTTACGGTATCGTACATATCCGTCATTTCTTTGGAGATGTACTCAATCTGTGTGCTGATGTTGTAGATATTTTCTACGGACTCAGCCGCCTTATCCGCCTGCTCGGAAGCATCCTTTACAATGCCGTCCATGCTCTTCTTCATAGCACCCACATCCTGTGTTGCACCGTTGGATATGGTAATCAGTCCGTTGGAAGAAGCTAAAAGACTGTCGGTAGACTCCTTGATGTTGGATACAATCTTGTAGAGTTCATCCTGCAAGGTAACGGACATCTTGAAGATATCGCCGATTTCGTCTCTGCTCTTTACGTGCTTCATCTTTCCGCTCTTGGTCAGGTGACCGGAAGCAACCTGTTCCAGGAATTTACGGGTCAACGTCATTTTTCCGGCAAGGTTCTTTGCGAAAATCAGAATGATTATCATAAAGGCAACCATAATGGCTATGGTCGGAATAATGATTTTACGAAGTTCGGTGTTAATCTGGCTTTCCACATCCGTTGCGGTTCTGCCCGCAAAAACTGCGCCAACGGTTGTGCCGTCTGAGTTAATCAGCGGAGTAAAATACCCATAGTAACGAACCTTCTGGAAAATATAGTTCTGTTCAAAAACCACATTTCCTTCCAGCACCTTCGCCAAAATCTCCTTATCCATAGGAGCTCCGGATGCTTTCGCACCTGTCGGATACTTAAGACTTGTCATTGCCAGACTTCCGTCATAAATAAATGCCGTGTCAATACCTACGTTTTCCTTCAGTGTATCCAGAAGAGATGTATCACTGGATATAACGGTAGAGCCCTTATAGAGCTTACCGCTTTGATCCTTAAAATAGTCGCCTTCATACAGATTAGAATAAGTACAGACAATGGAGTCTGCAGCAATCTGCAATTCCTTCTGTATTTCCGTATTCAAATTGTTCCGCAAGATACCGGTACTCAGCGCCGCTACAATCACGCCTATCAATAAAAGCGGAAATGCGAACAAAACCAGTAATTTCTTGGAAAATGAGAATTTCATACGTTTAACCCTTTACGCTACCTGCGGCAACGCCCTGTACAATGTATTTAGAAAGGAATAAATAAACAATAATAACCGGGAAAATGGAGAATACAATGGTTACGTATACCTGACCCATATCAAACTTCAGCCAGTCAGCACTTCTTAACTGTGCGATGATGATAGGAAGGGTTTTAACCTTATCTTTCTTCAAAATCAACGCCGGCTGGAAGTAGTTGTTCCAGCTGCTTACAAAGGTGAAGATTGCCTGTACGGAAATCGCCGGCTTCATAAGCGGTAATACAATACTGTTGAAGGTTCTTACCTCACCGGAACCATCAATTCTGGCTGCTTCCACTAAGGAAAGAGGAAGGGTACTCTCCATGTACTGCTTCATATAGAAGTAAGTAACAGGAGCTGCAATGGAAGGAATGATTAACGGAATGAAGTTGTTCATTAAATTCAGGTTATCTACCAAGTCGATAAAACCAAGTGCGGTAACCTGGGTAGGAATCATCATGACTGCCAGAATGAAGGTTGCGATAAACTTCTTCAGCTTGAAATCATATACGTGAATGGCATAAGCGGTCATGGTAGAAAAATATGTACAAAGAACCGCACTACAGATAGCAATAATACAGCTGTTAATCATACCGCTGACAACCGGCTGGCTGCCCTTCATGACATTGGTCCAGTTTTCCAGGAAATGTGTACTGGGAAGCAATGTAAATCCCCTTGTCAATTCACCGTTAGACCGTGTTGAGTTAATAAACAAAATGTAAAACCAAAACAGGCAGAGGAAGGAAAGAAGTACTAATACTACATAAGAGATAACTCTTCTTGTGCCCACTCCAAGGCCCTTACTTTTTTTCTGTGCTACTTCTGATCTCATTTCCTACACCTCCTACTTATCCTTGTTGTTTGAGAACTTAAATACGATAAGGCTTAAGATACCGGTTATAATAAACAGGATAACGGAAAGTGCACCGCCCTTACCATAGTTCTTACTGAATAAGTGTTTGTTCAGATACATAATCATGGTCATGGTAGAATTAGCCGGGCTACCTTTACCATCTGTTAAAATCTGAGGTACATCGAACATCTGCAGACCACCGATTAAGGAAGTAATCATAACGTAAATCAAAATCGGCTTTAACATCGGCAGAGTGATACGAAAGAATACCTGTGTAGATGTTGCACCGTCTACTTCCGCCGCTTCAAACAATGCGGTATCAATACCCATCATACCTGCCATCAGAAGAATGGTGGTATTACCAAACCACATTAAGAAGTTCATGGCTGCTACCAAGCCTCTGGTGCTCCATGTATTGCTTAAGAATTTATAAGGTTCATCAATAATATGTAAAGACATTAAAATATCATTGATAGGTCCACCATCAGAGAACAGGACGAAGAATAGCATGGAGAATGCGGATGCCATGATTAAGTTCGGCAGATAAATAACGGTCTTGAAAAATCTGGTTCCCTTCAGTCTGAGGCTGGGATCGGAGAACCATGCGCCTAAGAGCAAGGAAACAAGAATCTGCGGAACGAAGCCCAATACCCACATAATCATAGTATTCCTGAAATAGGTCCAGACATCCGGGTTGGTGAACATTTCCTTGAAGTTGTCAAATCCGATAAATCTGGGTCCAATGTGGGTCAGACCGGACATGTAGTTTTCCATGAAGCTGTTATAAACAGTCTTAAACAAAGGAATTAACTGAAAAACAACGTATACTACAATGAAAGGTATTAAGAATATATAGCCCCATCTATTATAGCTTACTACCTTTCCCTTTTTAACTTTCACTTTTGACATATGTGTTGCCTCCACTTACATTATTTTACAGAGCTCGCAGTAAATCCTTGCAGCCAGACATGCCGCAAGTAATTTGCTGCCGGCTCTGCTTTACTGCTAACTTATGTCTTTTCAAAATTCAAAAAAGCCATGCCCGCCTGCACACAACAGGCAGACATGGCTATTTTTAACCAACTGCTATTTTGTAGTAATTAGTATGTTAAATCCGGATACTTAACTACTACTGCCTTCTTGAAGTTGTCAAGAGCAGTATCAAGGTCAACGTTGCCGTCGAAGTAATCCTTCATAGCATTCTGGAATTCTTCGTTACATCCCTGATCGTAAGCGGAAAGGTTGCTTAAGTCGATGGACTTAGCACCTGCAGCGTAGATACCCAGAGGGTTAACACCGCCAAGGATTGTGGAAGTATAATCAGAAGCAGCCATAGCTTCCATTGCAGGCTGGTTGTTTACGAAGTCGTCATCCTGCTCAACGATTTCCTTCATGATGTCTTCATCACAGGTAAGCTTCAGCATAATGTCTTTGATAAGGCTTACATTGTCTGTACCGGTTGCTGCGCAGATCCAAGTACCGCCCCAGAAGAAGCCCTGAGGTCCTTCTGTGATACCCCAGCCACCCTGGTTACCGATAGAACCTTCGACATCAGCAGCCATGGAGAAGTTAACTAACCAAGCGGGTCCAAAGTAGCAGAATACTTTACCATCGGGATAGAAGCCCTTAGACCAGTCATCAGACCACAGTGCGTATGTTCCGGCATAGCCTTCATCAGCCATCTTCTTGGAGTCCTCAACCCACTTCATGATGTTGTCGTCGATGTTGATCTTGCCATCTACAACCCACTTAGAAGTTACGTTGTTGGAGTATACACGATAAGTATCCATTACGGAAGAGCACATCTTGTAGCCTTTTTCCTTAGCGGTTGCTGCGGTAGCTACGAAAGTATCCCAATCCTTAACAGCTTCCTGAACAGTTGCTGCATCGTCGGAACCTAAGATATCCTTAGCTGCTTCTCTGTTGTAGAATAAAGCGCCGGGACATCCCTGCCATGAAACACCCTTCAATACGCCGTTGGAATCGGTAACGATATCCTTGGTGTACTGATACTGGTTAGCAAGGTCTGCATCTGTGATACCAAGATCAGAGATAGCCATTGTGTAGTCTGAGTCAACATATTTCAGAGCGTAGTCAGCTTCTACAAGGAAGATATCAATCTTGTCATCAGCTGCTGCATCTGCCTGATTTAATAAAGTAGCATCCAGGTTGTTCTGGTAAGCGTTGTCTGCGTTTGCAACGATGGTCCAAACTACATCAACATCACCAATCTTACCATGGGTAGCGTCTACTTCTTCATATCCAGGATAGTGAGCGGTTACACGAGTCTTGAATTCCTCGTTCCAGCAGTAGATGTTCAAGACTTTGCCTTCATCAGCTGCTACATCTGCGTCAGTACTTGCTGCATCGGTAGATTCAACAGAAGTGCTTTCAACAGGAGTTGTGCTTGCAGGTGTGTCATTGTTTGTAGTTGTGTCGCCACATCCAACAAGCATTGTAGCTACGGTAGCTACAGTAAGCAGAATGCTTAATGCTTTTCTTTTCATTACTTTTTTTCCTCCCTTAAATAATGATAGATATTTGTTGTTTACCAACACGTATACTATACATCACCTTTGATATTTTTGCAATACTTTTTCAATTTTTTTTATGCACATTTTACACATCGGCTTCCCCTTATCGTCATTTTTTGTTCGTTTTCTATCGTTTTGCACAGTAGACGAACCATTTTTTTCGATAATAGTGCCTTATGGGGCAATTTTTAGTTGCGCTGTCATTTTATCTTGTGTATAATTCAATATAAGTATATGGAATATTATACAATTATATAAAAAAGGAGATAAGAAGGCATGAAATTTGGTTTTTTCGATGACGTCAATCAGGAATACGTCATCACAACCCCCAAAACGCCGCTTCCCTGGATTAACTATTTAGGCTGCAACGATTTCTTCAGTCTGATTTCCAACACCTGCGGCGGTTATACTTTTTATAAGGATGCAAAGCTGTTACGTTTGACCCGTTATCGTTACAACGATATCCCGGCTGATACAAACGGCAAGTATTTCTACATAAAGGATGGAGATACTGTATGGAATCCCGGCTGGCAGCCTTCTAAAACAGAGCTGGATTCTTATGAATGCCGCCACGGTATCGGATACAGCCGTTTTACCGGCAAGAAGAACGGCGTGGAAGCTTCCACCCTTGCTTTTGTTCCCATGAACGATGCCTGTGAAATCAACAAACTCACCATTACCAATACCACCGATTCCGTAAAAGATTTAAAATTATTTTCTTATGTAGAATGGTGTCTTTGGAACGCAGACGACGATATGAAGAACTTCCAGCGTAACTTAAGTACCGGTGAAGTGGAAGTCGTTGATTCCACCATCTTCCACAAGACCGAATACAGAGAGCGTCGTAACCACTATGCAATTTACTCCGTAAACGCCAAGGTAGATGCTTTCGATACCAGCAGAGATGCATTCCTCGGTGCATATCGTGGTGCCAACCTTCCTGAAGCAGTTGAGAACGGTGCCTGCACCAATTCCATGGCAAGTGGTTGGTCTCCCATCGCTGCTCATCAGATTAACCTGACATTGGCTCCCGGAGAAAGCAAGACCTATGTCTTTGTTTTAGGCTACATTGAAAATCCCGAAGATGACAAGTGGGAATCCTACGGTGTTATCAATAAGAAGCGTGCTTTCGCAATGCTTGACCGTTACAAGACCGAAGCAGATGTTGATGCTGCCTTTACTACCTTAAAGGATTACTGGAAGAAGCTTCTTTCCAAGTACACCATTGAATCTTCCAATGATAAAGTAAACCGTATGGTCAACACCTGGAACCAGTATCAGTGTATGGTTACCTTCAACATGTCACGTTCCGCTTCCTATTATGAATCCGGTATCGGACGTGGTATGGGCTTCCGTGATTCCTGCCAGGACTTACTTGGTTTCGTACATCTGATTCCCGACCGTGCAAGAGAAAGAATTATCGATATCGCTTCCACCCAGTTCCAGGACGGCAGCGCTTACCATCAGTATCAGCCCCTTACCAAAAAGGGCAATGCCGATATCGGCAGCGGCTTCAATGATGACCCGCTGTGGCTGATTGCCGGTACTTCCGCATATGTAAGAGAAACAGGCGATACTTCCATCTTAAAGGAAATGGTTCCTTACGACAACGATATGTCCGTAGCTACCACTCTTATGGAACACCTGAAACGTTCCTTAGATTACACCATCAATCATAAGGGACCTCATAAGCTTCCTCTGATCGGACGTGCTGACTGGAATGACTGTCTGAACTTAAACTGCTTCTCCGAGCATCCGGGTGAATCCTTCCAAACCTTTGGTCCCAGCGAAGGCCCTGTTGCAGAATCTGTATTCATTGCAGGTATGTTTGTAAAATATGGCGAAGAATATGCACAGCTGGCTGAACTCCTCGGCGACGAGGCAGAAGCTAAGAGAGCCCGTGATGAAGTTGCCCTTATGTACGATGCTATCTTAAAGGATGGCTGGGACGGCGAATGGTTCATCCGTGCATACGATGCATACAGCCACAAGGTTGGTTCCAAGGAATGTGAAGAAGGCCAGATTTACATCGAGCCCCAGGGCTTCTGTGTACTTGCCGGCGTCGGTGTCAAAGAAGGACAGGCTAAAAAGGCTCTGGACTCCGTTAAGGAAAGACTGGATACTAAGTATGGTGTCATGATTTTACAGCCTGCTTACACCAGATATCACTTAGAGCTTGGTGAAATCAGCTCCTATCCGCCCGGATACAAGGAAAATGCAGGTATCTTCTGTCACAACAACCCCTGGGTTTCCATCGCAGAAACCGTTATCGGACGTGGTGACCGTGCATTTGAAATCTACAAGAAGACCTGCCCCGCTTACGTGGAGGATATCAGTGAAATTCATCGTACCGAGCCTTATGTATACTCCCAGATGGTTGCCGGACGCGATGCTAAGTTCCACGGCGAAGCTAAGAACAGCTGGCTGACCGGTACCGCAGCATGGACCTTTGTCAACATCTCCCAGTACATCTTAGGTGTATATCCTACCCACAAGGGCTTAAGCATCAATCCTTGTGTACCTAAGGGCTTTGGCGACTTCAAGCTGACCCGTGCTTTCCGTGAAGGCATCTACAACATCGAAGTCAAGAACCCGAACGATGTAGAAAAGGGTGTTGTTTCCATGGTAGTTGACGGAACACCTGTAGAAGGCAATGTTATCCCTTACGAAAAGGGCAAGACCGTTTACAATGTAGTTGTAACCATGGGTTAATCTCCTTCTCTTTCCGGAGAGATTTGCACAGACAAATAAAAAATAACTGCTTTCCAAAGCAGTAAACAAAAGGCTGTATCTGTTTTAGCGGATACAGTCTTTTATGTTAGAAATATTTCCAATATTTTTTCTCTTTTCTCTTGACATATGCCCTATAAGAATATATAATATCTAATGTTGTGAGAGCAACAGATGTGCGTTTAGCTCAGCTGGATAGAGCGTTTGGCTACGGACCAAAAGGTCGGGGGTTCGAATCCTCTAACGCACGTAAAGAACTTCTTCTATGAAGAAGTTCTTTTTTTGTACAGATTATTTATACGAGTGCTCGCTCTTCAGGCACTGCACCGCTTGTACTTCTTAGCTTGCTCCTCAAGCGGTGCATTTCTTACTTTTTCTTATCGGTAACATAGATTTGTACCGCCGTTACTTCTACTTCCCGTTATCCGGCGGTATTTTCTAAGCCATTTATCTGCTTTCGCACAATTTTCACCGCTTACTCTTCTTATTTTTTGTCACAGGCTGTATGCTTCCACCTTTTTTCCTCCTTCTCCACAGATTTGCACCGCCCACTCTTCTTATTTTCTGTCACAGGCGGTACACTCTCACCTTTTTCTGCCTTCCCTGCAAATATACACCGCCTATTCTCTTTAGTTTGATTTTGCGGCGGTGTGAAACCCGCTTTCCTCCCTCTGTTCCTTATAAACATACAAAAACAGCCGCTCCCATCTGTGAAGCGGCTGTTTTCTAAATTCTTCTATGTTTGGATTGTTAATCTCTTTACATTGCAAGGTATTGTCTACTCTTCTTTTGTTTCCTTTTTGGCGCCCAGCCTGTCGCTGACCTGCAGCAGCCATACACATGCGATAATCACCACGGCTGCCACAAAGATGCCCGCCATACCATAACCCATTATTTTAAGTCCCAGCATAACTGTTTCTTTCATAACACTGTCTCCTTTTCTGCTCTGTCCTGTATTCCGCATTCTGCGGAAATTTTACTGTTCTGCTTTTCCTGTCTATATTACATAAACTGTGTCACAATCTGGATAATCAGACCGCCTGCAATTGCGGAGCAGACCTGACCTGCCACATTGGCTCCGGCTGCCTGCATGATAATGATGTTGCCGGGCTTTTCTTCCTGCGCCATTTTCTGCACCACACGGGATGCCATGGGGAATGCGGAAATACCGGCTGCACCGACCATGGGATTGATTTTGTTTTTCAGGAAAATATTCATAAACTTGGCAAGCATAACGCCGCCGATGGTATCAAAGATAAAGGCTGCCAGACCAATTGCCATAACAAGCAGGGTATCCAGCCTTACAAAGTCCTCTGCCTTCATGCTGAAGGAAATGGTAATACCCAGAAGCAGTGTAATCAGATTGGTAAGAGGTCCCTGCGCCGTTTCGGATAAGTTCTGCAGAACACCACACTCTCTGATTAAGTTACCGAACATCAGGCATCCGACTAAGGATGCGGAAGAAGGAGCAATCAATCCCACGATAATGGTTACAATAATCGGGAACAGGATGCGGGTTCTCTTGGATACGGAGCCCGGCTTGTAATCCATGGAAATACTTCTTTCCTTTTTGGTGGTAACCAGTTTTATAGTAGCCGGCTGCACAATGGGTACTAAGGACATATAGGAATACGCCGCCACTGCTATGGCGCCGATGTATTTGGAATGCAGCACCTGTGATACCAGAAGGGATGTGGGACCGTCCGCCGCACCGATGATACCGATGGATGCCGCGTCCTTTAAATCAAATCCAAGTAGCAGTGCCAACAGAAGCGCGGCGAAAATACCGAACTGTGCACCCGCACCAAACAAAAACATAATCGGCTTTGCGAGCAAGGGACCGAAGTCAATCATGGCTCCGATACCGATAAACAAAAGCAGGGGCAATGCTTCCGATGCTTCAATACCCACTTCGTACAGCCACTGGATAATGCCGTGTGACTCCGGGATCCCTTCCAGAACCTGATTGATGGCATTGCTGCCCGGAAGGTTTACCAGGATTGCGCCGAATCCCATCGGCAGTAAAAGTGCCGGTTCGTATTCCTTTTTAATTGCCAGATAAATCAATAATGCGCCTACTGCATACATGACAAGCTGCTGCCAGGTAATGGCACAGATGCCTTCCCATAAAAAACTCATTTTTTCGTCCTCCATGTATAAATTTTTTTAACGCATCAAATTAAATATATTACATTATATCGGGCGGCTATTCCAAAGTAAAGAATTTTATGGTAAACTTTAACAGGAATTTAATACAAAAAACGAACGTTAGGAGGGGTTATCGTGCATTTTGATTTGCATTGCCACACAAAAGAAGGTTCCTTAGACGGAAAAGCAACGCTTCGCGAGTACGCCCTTTTGCTGAAAGAAAAAGGTTATGACGGCATGCTTCTTACCGACCATAATTCCTATAATGCCTATCGCTGCTACAAAAAAATAAAGGAGGAACCGGTTTTTAAGCATTTTACGGTGTTAAAAGGGATTGAATACGACACCATCGATGCCGGTCATATTTTAATCATCATGCCGGAATATATCAAGCTGCCTATTTTAGAGCTCAGGGGGCTTCCTGTCACGGCACTGATTAAAATTGTCCATTTCTTTGGCGGTATTTTAGGTCCCGCACATCCCTGCGGAGAAAAATTCTTAAGTTTCTGCCGCAGCAGGGTCTACCGGAAAAATCCGGATATCTTAAAAGAATTTGACTTTTTAGAGTCCTTCAATGCCTGCGAAGCCCCCGACTCCAACCACCGGGCTCACGAGCTTGCCAGACACTACGGTCTTCGGGAATTCGGCGGCAGCGACTCCCACAAAACGGATGCCATCGGCTTTGCCTACACCGAATTTGAAGACAGTATTTTCACGGAGTCCGATTTAATCCGTGCAGTAAAGAAAAAGTCACACATGACCTGCGGCGGACGTTACTACCACGGCACCACCAAGGAAAAAATCGGTGTATTCAACAATGTGCTGGTATACTCCTTTTTCTTCTACAATAAGGCAGCCGGTCTTTTCCGTTCCCACAAAAGAAAAGATGCCATCACCACTCTCCGCAAAAATGCGTAAGTGTTCCGGTATCTCCTCTGCTTTTATCTATTCTGTTTTTTCATCCTGCAGACAGTGGGCAAGCTGCTGTCGCAGTTCCGTAAGCCGTATCGGCTTGGCGATATGTCCGTTCATGCCGGCATTCATGGCGTTCTGCCTGTCTTCTTCAAAAGCATTGGCCGTCACCGCTATGATGGGAATATCACAATCATATTCTGCCGGCAGCGAACGGATTTTTCTGGTCGCTTCGTATCCGTTCATTCTCGGCATCTGAATATCCGTCAAAATCACACGATAATAGCCCTTCGGAGTCTGCTTTATTTTTTCTACCGCAATATCTCCGTCTTCCGCTTCTTCCACAATAAAGCCTTCGTTTTCCAGAATATCATGGGAAATTTCCCGGTTGAGAAGATTGTCTTCTACCAGAAGCACCCGCATTCCGGTGGTATCCGGCAGTTTCTCTTCTCCGCCACTATATTCCGGCAAATCTTTTTCGATACCTATGTCGAAATGGAATGTGTATACAAATTCGGAGCCTTTTCCCGGTTCACTGCTGCAGGCAATACTGCCGCCCATTTCTTCTACCAGCCGTCTGGTTATGGAAAGCCCCAGACCGGAGCCCTCTATGCCGTTTGTCATACTGCTGTTTTCCCTGCCGGTCTGTTTTACGGAATAGATGATTTTCCCGCCCTCCGGCGTGTACTTGATGGCATTGCTAATCAGATTTAACTCAAATATCCCACTCTACCCTAAGCTTCTGCTTTTTTCGTTCCACATCCGCATGGAAAATATATTCCACATTTTTCATGGATGTAGGAATATGGTGTGCCTGTACATTCAGGGTTATCTTGCCGCTTCCAATACGCGCCATATCCAACACGTTGTTGATAAGCTTTAAAAGATGCTCAATGGCATTCATAGGTGTCCGGATATCGTGGATTTCCATCCAGTGTATCTCCCCTGCTATGCAAAAAAGCCTCAAATACTGACTAAGCAATACTTGAAGCTTTTATAGTGCTGGTGGCCGGACTTGAACCGGCACGGTGTTGCCACCGAGGGATTTTAAGTCCCTTGCGTCTGCCTATTCCGCCACACCAGCCAACGCTTATAATAGGTTATGGGGCCTATAGGGCTCGAACCTATGACCCTCTGCTTGTAAGGCAGATGCTCTCCCAGCTGAGCTAAGACCCCATAAAAACGACCCAGATCGGACTCGAACCGACGACCTCCGCCGTGACAGGGCGGCGCTCTAACCAACTGAGCCACTAGGCCATAATAGACTATTTAATTAAAAAATGGACCTTCGGGGACTCGAACCCAGGACCGACCGGTTATGAGCCGGTTGCTCTAACCAACTGAGCTAAAGGTCCAATAAGAGCCGACAGTCGGAGTCGAACCAACAACCTGCTGATTACAAATCAGCTGCTCTGCCATTGAGCCATGTCGGCA
>DJEL01000009.1:0-470 GCA_002432425.1 Lachnospiraceae bacterium UBA5899 | reverse complement strand
CCGCCGTGAAAGGGCGATGTCTTGACCGCTTGACCACGGAGCCAGATAACTATCTGAACCAATATTAACATCTTGACTCCAAAATAGTCAACTCCCCGAGTAGGGTTCGAACCTACGACCCTTCGGTTAACAGCCGAATGCTCTACCGCTGAGCTATCGAGGAATAAAAGAACACATATGATTGCTTGTGCCTTCAAAACCGAACATTGAACTTCTTATCTCTCTCTTCGACTTCCGTCTCCTGCCTTCTGGATAAGCCCTCGACCGATTAGTAAAAGTCAGCTCAACACATTACTGTGCTTACACCTCTTTCCTATCTACCTCATACTCTCTAAGGGGTCTTACAACATTTGTTGGGATATCTCATCTTGAGGGGGGCTTCACGCTTAGATGCCTTCAGCGTTTATCCCTGCCGGACTTGGCTACTCTGCCATAGGTCTGATACCTAACAGATACACCAGTGGTCCGTC
>DJEL01000049.1 GCA_002432425.1 Lachnospiraceae bacterium UBA5899 | reverse complement strand
GGTATTGCCAAAATGCTTAACTTCGCCCATGGAGATGTCATCATGATTGGTGGTTACGTCACCTACATAGCCATGAATTCTTTGGGGCTTCCCGCCTGGATTGCCGTATTGCTTTCCGTAATCGTATGTACTGTACTCGGCATCCTGATTGAAAAGGTGGCTTACCGTCCTTTACGAGAGGCAGCGTCCTCCCTTGCTGTACTGATTACCGCCATCGGTGTCAGCTACCTGCTGCAGAACGTGGCTCTGCTGATTTTCGGTTCGGCTCCCAAGTCCTTCACTTCAGTCGTTTCCGTTCCGTCGCTTACTTTTGCGGGCGGTAGACTTACGATTTCCGGTGAAACCATCGTAACCATTGCCTCCTGTATCGTGGTAATGACAGCGCTTACGTTATTTATCAACAAAACCAAAGCTGGTCAGGCGATGCTTGCCGTTTCCGAAGATAAAGGAGCCGCCAAGCTTATGGGTATCAACGTGGATGCGACCATAGCCCTTACCTTTGCCATCGGTTCCGGTTTAGCCGCCATCGCAGGTGTGCTTCTTTGTTCCGCTTATCCGACCTTAAATCCTTACACAGGCTCCATGCCCGGTATCAAAGCTTTCGTAGCTGCCGTATTCGGCGGTATCGGCTCCATTCCCGGTGCTTTAATCGGCGGTCTTCTGTTGGGTATTATTGAAATTTTAAGTAAAGCATATATCTCTTCCCAATTGGCGGACGCCATCGTGTTCGGTGTGCTGATTGTCGTGCTGATTGTGAAGCCTACCGGTATTTTAGGTAAGAAGATGCAGGAAAAGGTATAGGAGGAGAGCAGTATGAAAAAATTAGCATTGAACAAACAGACAAAAAACAACCTCATCACCTATGCCATCGTGGTAGCTGCCTATATTGCAGTGCAGATTTTGATTGCCGCAGGCGCATTGTCCTATCATCTGCAGGGTATGCTGGTATCCGTATGCACCTACATTATCATGGCAATTTCCTTAAACTTAACCGTTGGTATTTTAGGTGAATTAAGCCTCGGTCATGCAGGCTTCATGTGCGTGGGAGCATTCCTTGGCGCCATCTTTTCCATTTCCATGAAAGATGTGATTACCTTCAGCCCCTTACGTTTCTTACTGGCTCTGATTATCGGTGCCGTCAGCGCCGGTATTATAGGATTTTTAATCGGCATGCCCGTTCTTAGATTAAAGGGGGACTATCTGGCAATCGTAACCCTTGCCTTCGGTGAAATCATCAAGAATCTGTTCAATATCCTGTTCCTCGGTGTGGATGAAAACGGTGTGCATATGTCCACCAAAGATACCATTTCCCTGGGACTTTCCGACAGCGGTACGGTTATAGTAAAAGGTGCGCAGGGTGTTACCGGCATGCCGCAGGACGCCAACTTTACCATCGGCGCCATTTTAATCCTGCTGACCCTGTTCATCGTTCTGCATCTTATCCAGTCAAGGGACGGCCGTGCCATCATGTCCATCCGTGACAACCAGATTGCAGCCGAGTCGGTCGGCATCCATGTTTCCAAATATAAGCTGATGGCATTCACCATTTCCGCCGCTTTAGCTGGTATGGCAGGTGCTTTCTATGTTCACAGCTACGGTAACATGAGCTCCAGCGTATTTGACTACAACTTATCCATTATGATTTTGGTATTCGTAGTGCTTGGCGGTATCGGCAGCATCCGCGGTTCCATTATCGCAGCTACTGTTCTGACACTGCTTCCCGAGCTTCTGCGTTTCATGTCCCAGTACAGAATGCTGGTTTACGCCATTGTCCTGATTGTCATGATGCTCTTTAACTGGAGCCCCAAGGCGCAGAACTGGAAAAAGAAAATGCTGGCGAAGTTCCATTTCCCCAAGCGTAAGGAGGCGAAATAATTATGGCATTACTGGAAGTACAGAATTTAAGCATCTCCTTTGGCGGTCTGAGAGCCGTTGATGATTTTAATCTTCATATTGAAAAAGGACAGTTATACGGTCTGATAGGTCCCAACGGCGCCGGAAAAACCACCGTGTTCAACCTGCTTACCGGCGTTTACAAGCCTAATGAGGGTATTATCCGTCTGGACGGTAAGGATATTACCGGCCGCAAAAACATCGAAATCAACCAGGACGGTATTGCAAGAACTTTCCAGAACATCCGTCTGTTCAAGGACTTGTCCGTAATCGACAATGTTAAGGTAGGTCTTCACAACCAGTATCATTATTCCCTTCTGACCGGCATTTTACGTTTGCCGAAGTACCGTAAGGTAGAGAAGGAAATGAACGAAAAAGCCATGTCCTTATTAAAAGTATTTGATTTGGATAAGGAAAAGGACTTTTTAGCCTCCAACCTCCCTTACGGCAAACAGCGTAAGTTGGAGATAGCGAGAGCGCTTGCCACCAATCCCAAGCTTCTTTTACTGGATGAACCGGCTGCTGGCATGAACCCGAACGAAACCCAGGAGCTTATGGATACCATCCGCTTCGTACAGAAGAATTTTGACATGACCATTCTTCTTATTGAGCACGATATGAAGCTGGTTTCTGGTATCTGTGAAGAGCTGACCGTACTGAATTTCGGCCGCGTTTTATGTCAGGGCAAAACCTCTGATGTATTGAATAACCCCGAAGTTATCAAGGCATATTTAGGGGAATAAGGAGGACACTGCAATGGCTATGTTGGAAATTAAAGATTTGAAAGTTTCATACGGAATGATTCAGGCAATCAAGGGCATATCCTTTGAAGTAAACAAGGGAGAGGTCATTGCTTTAATCGGTGCCAACGGTGCCGGTAAAACGACCATTCTTCATACCATAACCGGTTTGCTCAATGCAGACAGCGGTTCCGTTACCTATGAAGGCAAGGACATCACAAGAATGCCCGGTCACAAAATTGTATCCCTGGGAATTGCCCATGTGCCAGAAGGCAGACGTGTTTTTGCCAATATGACGGTTTTACAGAACCTGAAATTAGGTGCCTACACCCGTAAGGATAAGACAGAAATAACCGAAACCCTGGAAATGGTCTATACCCGTTTCCCCAGACTGAAGGAACGTAAGAACCAGCTTGCCGGAACCCTTTCCGGCGGTGAACAGCAGATGCTTGCCATGGGCCGTGCTCTGATGTCCCATCCGCAGATTATTCTGATGGATGAGCCTTCCATGGGTCTTTCACCTATCTTTGTAAACGAGATATTCGATATCATCGAAGAAGTCAGCAAAAGCGGCACCACCGTTCTTTTAGTAGAACAGAATGCAAAGAAAGCATTGTCCATTGCCGACAGAGCCTACGTGCTGGAAACAGGAAACATCGTACTGGAGGGCAAGGCGTCCGAGCTTCTCAACAACGATTCCATCAAGAAAGCATATTTAGGAGAATAATAGAAAGGGGTCAGGGTATGGAAAAGAAAAATATTGTCATCACAATCGCAAGACAGTACGGAAGCGGCGGTAAAACCATCGGAGCCATGCTGGCAGAGGAACTGCATATTCCTTACTATGATAAGGATCTGATAAAGCTTGCCTCCGAGGAGAGCGGCATTAACGAGGCTCTGTTTGTCAAGGCAGATGAAAAGGTTAAAAACAATCTGTTATACAAGGTTGCCAAAAAAGTTTACCAGGGAGAGCTTATCAGTCCGGAAAGCGACGATTTTACCTCCAACGACAATCTGTTCAACTATCAGGCAAAAATTATCCGCGGACTGGCAGAAGAAGAGTCCTGTGTGATTATCGGCAGATGTGCGGATTTCGTGTTGAAAGACTACGACAATGTATTAAGCGTCTTTATACATGCTCCCAGGGATTTCTGCATGGAACAGGCTACCAAGAAGCACAGCATGTGTGAAAAAGAGCTGGAGAAGTTCATTGCCAGGACCGACAAAGCAAGAGCCGATTACTATAAGTACCACACCGGCAGGGAATGGACGGATGCCAGAAACTACGATTTGTGTTTAGACAGCTCCAAGCTGGGATTTGAACGCTGCGTAGAAGAAATCAAGGCCTATATTGATGTACGTTTTAAGTAAAAATCATTCATAATACCTTATTAAAAAGAACATACCAGGTATTATAAAAGCTGGTTCAGCGTATTAAAAAAGCAGGTTTTCTCTTCGGCGAACCTGCTTTTTTAATAATTTTCTTTTTTATAAAGTACTATTTGCAATCAGCGTTCGAGCTTCCTGCTTTTTATTTTAAGAACCTTACACTTTCCAAATTACTTATAAAGACGGAAGACACCAAATACCTTGCCCACAATCGTGCAGTCATCTACGATAATAGGGTCCATCGTGTCGTTTTCCGGCTGCAATCTGATATGACCGTCTTCTTTATAGAAGGTCTTGACCGTAGCGGAATCGTCAATCATAGCAACTACCAAATCGCCGTTGTGAGCCGTATTGCATGCTTCTACAAAAATCTGGTCGCCGCTGAAAATGCCCACGTTAATCATGGAATCGCCCTTTACCTTTAAGATAAAGGAAGTACCGGAAGGAACAACCTCCGCCGGAATAGGAAAGTAGCTTTCAATATTTTCCTCTGCTAAAATAGGAATACCGGCAGCCACCTGACCTACAACCGGGATATTTACCATTTCCTTGCGAACCATTTGGAAGCTGTCATCGCAGATTTCAATGGCGCGGGGCTTAGTCGGGTCTCTTCTGATATATCCGTTCTTTTCCAGCGTCTCCAGGTGAGAGTGGACAGAAGAGGTGGATTTCAAATTGACCGCATCGCAGATTTCCCGTACTGCGGGCGGATAACCTCTTTTTAATATTTCATCCTTAATATACTCTAAAATCTCTTTCTGCTTTGCCGAAATCTTTCCCTGTGCCATAAGCATCCTCCCAAGCTCTATCTGAATTTCATATCTGTTGCGTTTCTATGATGTATTCAGTATAGCATAGTAGCTTTTAAAAAGCAAACATATATTCAGAAAATATGTTCGCTTTTTTTAAGAAAATCTATTGACATAAGAATGTATGTTCGCTATAATGCATCTATGAGAACAAATGTTCCCGAACATATATTCAATTTATGAATTTATTTCATCATTCAAAAGCATACAGGCATGTACGGAAATCATATATGCCATATACAATGTAAACCACATACAATATATGCCATATATATGGAAAGCAGAAAGGTGATTATCATGGACAAAAGAGTATACGAAGCCGTTAAAAGAAGTGAAGAAAGAAGCCGCCGCTATAAGTTAAACAGACAGCGCCAGATTCGCAGACGTCTGTTTGGTCTTGCAACAGCCCTCTGTCTGGCGGTCATCATTGCCACCGGCACCCATACACTGATTTCCTCCGCACATACTGCGGACGCAGAGCAGAGTTATAAATATTACACCAGCATTTCCGTTGCCTACGGCGATACCCTTACCTCCATAGCAGGAGAGTACATGGACGAGCATTATACATTGGAAGAATACATCTCCGAAGTACGTCAGATTAACCACCTGTCCGAAGATGCTTCCATTGATGCCGGAAGCTATTTGGTCGTTCCTTATTATTCTTCTGAGTGGAAATAATTCAATTTTTTCTTTCTGTATTCGCTTGGTGTTATATGCAATCTATTCTTAAAACAATGCATAAAAGAAATATCATTTTCGTACCCACACAATACGGATATTTCTTTTATAGTTAGATTTGTTTCTGTTAAATAATATTGTGCTGTTTTTATTTTTGCAGATAGCAAATCATCATAGCAGCTTATACCGAATTTCTTTTTATAAAGCTGTTGAAAGTAGGATTTACTTAAGTTTGCATATGCGGCCATCTGTAAAATTGATTGAAAGTTTTCAGGATTACTGTATATTTCAGCCCTAAGTTTTTCAAGTTCGGAGTCATATTTTTTATGTATAGACTGTTCTTTTTTTATTTTTGTTTCTGATATTTTCGTCAAAAGCATATCTATAAGCAACGACATATATTTATCTTTATTTTCAGACACATTCATCTGTTCCCTGCTTATCATACGTAAAATTTCTTCCACATTCTCTACATTGTTTATCGTAAGGAGTGTATCATATTTTAAAAATTCATCCGTCTGGTCATTCTCCATATCAAAATGTAAAAAATGATTTACATAATTTCCACAATCCGTTCTGTAAAATTGCGGTGTTCCTTTTCTATATATGATAGCACTATCCGGATGAACCGGCTTTTCTTCCCCCTGAATTCTAATCCAAGCATTCGTTGTTTATTGTATACTTAAAATAC
>DJEL01000057.1 GCA_002432425.1 Lachnospiraceae bacterium UBA5899 | reverse complement strand
ATTTGCTAATGCGACAGCCCCATTTTCTCGAAACCCGGAATACCATTCTATTCAATCTCTTTTGTTTCCCATATACAATAAGGATGTATCGAAGAAAGGTACAGATACAAGCGCTTGTATCACCAAATTTGAAAAAGGAAAGGTGATACGAAAATGAAGAACTATAAGAATTTTATGAAACATGAAAATGGTAACTTGGCAGTAGGATTCATCAAATCCAGAAAAGCAGAGCATAAGGTAATGGATTTCTGTGAGAGGATGATTGCAGCTGGAGATGAAGAAGGATGCGAAATATTGTGTGTGGATGTAGACAGAGGTGGCAGCAGAGATATTGACAGACCGCAGCTTGATGATGTTTACAAGGCAATGGAGATGTCCATCATTAATCATTTGTTTATAAGAAGTTTTGATGACATTTCGGAAGATATGGAGGACTTGATTTCGTTCATGCAGTTTGCGAGTGACAATAAGGTTCAGATCCATGTTGTGAGCGTTGAGGCTGATAAAGAGATGAACGAAGCACCGGAACCTTGGGACGGAGGTGCGGGATGTTAAATAGCTTTCACAATGGCGAGGTAGAGAATCTTCTCTACCTGCCGGAATACAAAATGTATATTGCCATAGATTACGACGGCGTGAATGTTTATGACCAGTATGAGAATGGTAATTATCCTACGGAGGAAGAGGCAATAGAGGCTCTTGCCAGAGCAAAGAGAGAAGGTGGCTATTGATGGTAAAGCATGTTGAAAGCAATACAGAAAAAAGAGCGACTATGCTTAAATATGATAAATACGCTGTTGGTGATGTATTGAGAGAATTAAGGACGGAAAGACATCTTACCCAATCACAGACAGCTGAAAAGTTGGATTTGAGTGTGATTCATTATTCTCTAATTGAACAAGGTCAGAGGAAATTCAGCCTGGAAGTTTTATTTAAGATTATGGAAGTATTTGAGGTTAATGCTGACAGAGTTTTAGCGATTGAACCGTCAATTCCCAAGACTGATGTTTTTAGCCAAAAGTTATCTCTTCTATCAAAAGAAGAGCAGGAATATTTGAAAAATGCATGCTTATTGCTGATGGATGGGATGTTGATGAATAAGGAAGGGAAGGCGAGTTAAATGAGAAGAAGTAACAGAAATTACAAACCTATTTCGAATGTGCCATTGAAGTGTATAGTTTTCTTGTCTTCGGACGAAGAACATGATGAATATATAGCGGAGAAGAAGGAGCAAAAGCAATTAAATAGGATAAATGAATTTACTAAGCGAAACAATCTGATTCCTAAGAAGATTATTAGAAGAGGTATTATGGGAGTCGGTGTAAGAAATCAGATGTTTTATAGAGCGATTGCATACATGAAGGCAGGTAAAGCTGACGCAATAGTTGCTGTGAATATGGATGCAATATCATCAGGTGTGGCAGATGCCTATTATAAGGTTGGTCTTGTAAAGGAACACGGCTTTAGGATAATTACTGTTGATGAAAAAGAGCAGTATCTTTATCTGTATGAACCACCTAAGAAAAAATTGGAGGTTGAAGTATGAGAAGACAGGATAAAAATATAAGAAGGAACAGTATTGTATGGGTCGATTTGGGTGCAAAAAAGGGACATATTCAGTCGGGGTGTAGACCTTGTATCGTAGTAAGTTGTGACAGAGCAAATAAGCATGCTCCGGTATACACAGTGATTCCAGGTACTGCCCAATATGAAAAAGCTGATTTTCCGGTTCATTTTACTGTAAAACCCGATGATGTGAAGGGGTTTTTAAAAAAAATACCGTATTTATGGCAGAGCAAATCTGCACGATTGATGCGGAACAGATAATTTCACTGGCGGGTAATATTATTAGCGAAGAGGCGATTAATGTTGTAAATACGATTTTGAAGAGGCAGCTGGAACTGGGGGTGTAGTTGATGGAAGAGGGAGTATCAGAATTTTCAACGACGATTCCGGTTTGGGAGAGGTACTTGTTAAGCATATATGAAGCAGCTGAATATTATCACATTGGCGAGAAGAAAATTCGAACATTGATTGATATGTATCCAGATTCGGAATTTGTGTTATTTGTAGGAAATAAAGCTCTAATTAAGCGAAGACAGTTTGAAGAGTTTTTGAATGATTGCTCAACATTATGATTTTTTAAGAAGTCATAAAATCTTTATGGAAAGAGGGTCACATTTGTGGTACAATGTTATCGTGAGTTTGGGCTCTCTTTTTATTAAAGAAAGGAGAGAACAATATGAGCGAAAAGCGTAGAGATAATAAAAATCGCATTCTTCGTAATGGAGAGTCCCAACGATCAGACGGCAGATATCGTTATAAATATATTGATAAAGACGGTATAAGCAGAGATGTTTATAGCTGGAGATTAGAGAAAAACGACCCGCTACCAAAAGGAAAGATGAAAGATTTGTCTTTAAGGGAGAAGGAAAAACAAATTGAAAGAGATTTGTTTGACGATATAACACCTAATGGCGGTAATATGACTGTATTAGAACTTGTCGAAAAATATATTTCTCTAAAAACAGGAGTTAGACATAACACAGAAGCTAATTATAAGTTTGTTATCAATATTATCAAAAAGGAAGATTTCGGACGTAAAAGAATTGATAAGGTTAAGCTTAGTGATGCAAAGGCATGGCTGATAAAGTTACAGCAAGTAGATGGAAGAGGGTACAGTTCCATTCATTCAATTAGAGGTGTTGTACGTCCGGCTTTTCAAATGGCGGTAGATGATGATCTTATTCGTAAGAATCCGTTTGGTTTTGAACTTGCTTCAGTTGTTGTTAATGATAGTGTAACAAGAGAAGCTATTACTAGAAAGCAGGAGCGAGAATTCTTAAAATTCATAAAGGAAGACAAGCATTTTTGCAAATACTATGATGGTATTTATATTCTGTTTAATACTGGGCTTCGTATTTCTGAATTTTGCGGTCTTACAATATCTGATATCAATTTTAAGGATATGAGGATTAAGGTGGACCATCAGTTGCAGAGAAAACGTAATATGGAATATTCGATTGAAGAGCCTAAAACAGAAAGTGGTGTCAGATATGTTCCAATGACAGAAGAAGTAGCAACATGTTTTAGAAGGATTATTTCTAATCGTTCTAAGCCGAGGGTTGAACCGATGATTCAGGGATATACCGGTTTTTTATTCTTGGATAAGAATGATAGACCTATGGTTGCTCTGCACTGGGAGAAATATATGCAGCACATACGGGATAAATACAATAGTATTTATAAGATTCAAATGCCGAAGATAACACCTCATGTGTGTCGTCATACTTTTTGTTCTAATATGGCGAAATCTGGTATGAATCCTAAAACTCTACAGTATATTATGGGACATTCAGATATAAGTGTTACTTTGAACACATATACCCATGTAAACTTTGAGGATGCAAAAGATGAAATGCGTAGAGTTGCGGGAGCCTGAAAAAGTCGAGTGGTAAGCGCAAATCGTTTACCACTTTTTTTACCACTTTTGCAGGGAAAGATATGCCAAGATATGCCAAGATATGTCAAGTTAGGATGAAAAACGAGTGAACTAAAAATGCTTGAAAATACTGGAAAATAGCGTAATTTAAGGAGTTTTGTATATATGATAAAAGTGCTTTTTATCTGCCACGGCAACATCTGCCGCTCCCCCATGGCGGAATTTGTTTTCAAAGATATGGTAGCAAAACGTGGTCTTGCCGACCGGTTTGAAATCGCTTCGGCGGCTACGAGTACGGAAGAAATATGGAACGGCATTGGCAATCCGGTGTACCCGCCGGCGAGGGAAGAACTGGCGAAGCACGGGATTTCCTGCGAAGGGAAACGGGCGGTGCAGCTAAAAAAGTCCGATTATGATGCGTATGATTATCTGATTGGCATGGATGATAGGAATATTAAAAACATAGAGCGGATGACGGGACATCAGGGCGGCAAAATAAAACTGCTGCTTTCCTTTGCGGGAGAGGACAGGCCCATATCGGACCCCTGGTATACAGGAGACTTCCGAAAGACCTATGAAGATGTGGTAAAGGGATGTGAAGCGCTGCTTCGGAGTATAGAGGGGAAAACGTTATGACACAAAAACAGTCGTACTTCATAGAAGGCCTGCAGGGAGCGGGCAAAAGCACGCTGGTAAACCGTCTGGCAGTAAAATATCCGGAGAAAAAGGTCTGCCGGGAGGGAGACTATACGCCGGTGGATTTGGCGTGGTGCGCTTATGTGGATGAAACGACCTATCAGGACATTCTTGCAAGATTTCCGTCATTATCGGAAGAAATAGCAAGGTACGCCGTGCAGGAGAAAAGTCACCATGTCATTCCCTATACGCGGATACTGACGGATATTCCGGGCTTTCACAAATACATGGAGCAGTTTGAAATCTACAACGGCAATCTGGACAGGAAAACATTTGAAAATACAGTACTTTCCAGGTTTTCAGCATGGGAGCCGGAGGGTGAAATTTTTGAATGTGCCATGTTTCAGAATATTCTGGAAAACATGATACTGTATCTGCAGATGCAGGATGATGAAATCTTGGCTTTTTATAGAAAAGTGCATGAAATCTTGCAAAATAAGCCGTATAAAATTCTTTATCTGGACGTAGAGGATATTGCGGGAAGCATCGAAGTGATAAAAAAAGAAAGAGCGGATGAAAATGGTGTGGAACTTTGGTTCCCACTTATGGTAAATTATATAGAGGCATCTCCTTATGGGCAGATGCACGGGCTTTTGGGCAAAGAAGGACTGCTGAAGCACCTGGAAAGAAGAGAGCAATTAGAGCGAAAGCTCATGAAAGAGGTGTTCCGGAAAGAAATGATTGTCCTGAAGGCGAAGGCTTATGACATAGAGAACCTACCATAACAAAGAAGGTGTACTCATGGAACTTCGATTTCTGGATTTTTTACAGACCATACATATACCACTGCTTGATAAAATATTGGCATTTATCACCAGCCTCGGCAATGCCGGTATCATCTGGATTGTGCTGGCGGTTGTTTTGCTGATACTGCCGAAGACGAGAAAAACGGGGATAATCGTAGCGGCAGCGCTTCTGGTAGACCTTATTTTATGCAACCTCATTCTGAAAAATCTGGTGGCAAGGGTGAGACCGTATGACGTCAACACAGCTATTGCCGTTCTCATAAAAAAGCCCCTTGATTTTTCTTTCCCGTCGGGGCATACGGCGGCATCCTTTGCGGCTATGATGGCTTTATTTCTGGCAAAAATGAAAAAGACATGGATTGCCGCACTTATTCTGGCAGTACTGATTGCTTTTTCCAGGCTGTATTTTTACGTGCATTATCCGACGGATGTACTGGGCGGTATCGCAGTGGGCATTCTGTCGGGCGTTATAGGGTACGCAATCGTTGAAAAACTGGATAAATGCCGGAGAACGGTAAAGTAAAATTTCACAAAATGTAAGGTATTCAAACTACAAAAAACAGGGTATACGTTATCCTGTTTTTTCCTTATAATAAAATGAAATAGAACTAAGTTACCAATAAATTATCACACAGGAGGCAGGTATGGTCAGGCAGGAAGGAAACAGGCTGGTTATCGAAGAAGGACTCACACGGGTTTACATAGAATGCTGGGGAGAAAGTTCCCTGCGCGTCCGCATGACGGCGGAGCCGGAGATGGACAAAAACGACTGGGCGCTTTGCGAAAAGGTGGAAGAAGTGACGCCGGTGATTACATTTACGGAAGTGGATGTGACGGACCCCTGGTACAAGGGAGAAGAGTGGAAAAAATATCACCAGACCGGCACGGTGGCAACACTTACCAACGGAAAAATCACGGCGGAAGTGAATCCCGAGGGCTGGATTCGGTTCTTAAATCAGAGAGGCGAGGTGCTGACGGAGGAATACTGGCGCAACCGCAACCGTATTAACCGCTACTGTGTGCCCCTTCGTGTGGATGCCAGAGAGTTAAAGCCGGTCATGGGTTCCTGCGATTATGAGCTGACGGCACGTTTTGAAGCATATGATGATGAGAAAATTTTCGGCATGGGGCAGTATCAGGAAAAGCATCTGGATAAAAAAGGCGCCACTCTGGAGCTTGCACAGCGGAATTCCCAGGCAAGCGTGCCTTTTTATGTTTCCAGCAGAGGCTATGGATTCCTCTGGAACAACCCGGCAATCGGTACGGCAACCTTCGGCACCAACAAGACGGAATGGTATGCGAAGAGAACCAAGAAATTAGATTATTTTATCACGGCAGGCGACACCCCGGCGGAAATCGAACTGCATTACAGTGCGGCAGCGGGCAGAACGCCCATGATGCCGGAATTCGGTCTGGGCTATTGGCAGTGTAAATTAAGATACCGTACCCAGGAGGAAATCCTTGCGGTTGCCAGAGAGCATAAAAGACGCGGACTTCCCATGGATGCCATTGTGGTGGACTTTTTCCACTGGACCATGCAGGGGGATTTCAAATTTGAAAAAAGAGACTGGCCCGACCCGGATGCCATGGTAAAAGAACTGAAGAATATGGGCATTGAAACGGTTGTTTCGGTCTGGCCCACGGTGGATGAGCGCAGCGAAAATTTCTGGGAGATGAATGGAAAAGGGTATCTGGTGCATTCCGACAGGGGAAACGGCCTCCACATGACTTGGATGGGCAACACGGTATTTTACGATGCCACGCATCCCGGCGCCAGAAAATTTGTCTGGGAAAAATGCAAGGAGAATTATTATAAGAAGGGCATCCGCATTTTCTGGCTGGATGAAGCGGAGCCGGAATACGGACCCTACGATTTTGACAATACCCGTTATTACATCGGACCGGCACTGCAGTGCAGCAATATTTATCCTGCCATGTATGCCAAAGGTTTTTATGACGGGCTGAAAGAGTCCGGGGAAAAAGAAATCATGTCCTTAGTGCGTTGTGCCTGGGCGGGCAGCCAGAAATATGGAGTGCTGACCTGGTCCGGCGACATTCATTCTTCGTTCCGCGCCATGCGGGAGCAGTTACAGGCGGGCTTAAACATGGGCATGGCGGGTATCCCCTGGTGGACCAGTGACATCGGCGGTTTTGTCGGCGGCAACATTGAAGATGCGGATTTCCGGGAACTTCTGGTCAGATGGTTTGCATGGGGCGCTTTTTGCCCGGTATTCCGTATGCACGGAGAGCGTTCCCCCTGGTACGAGAGGGAGCAGGAGTTTATTGACAATGTGCGTCAGCTTACCTCCGGTCAGGACAACGAGGTCTGGAGCTTCGGTGAGGACAACTATGAAATCTTAAAGAAGTATTTATTTGTCCGGGAAAATATGCGTCCCTACATCCGGGAATGCATGCGGGCAGCCAGTGAAAGCGGTGCGCCGGTGATGCGCCCGCTGTTCTTTGACTTCCCGGAGGATAAAAAGTGCTGGGAAACCGAAGACGTTTACATGTTCGGTCCGGATGTGCTGGTGGCTCCCGTTATGGAGCTTGGCGCAAGGGAACGAACCCTTTACTTACCTAAGGGCGCAGAATGGAAAGACGCCGTAAGCGGAAACCTGTACGAAGGCGGCCAGACGGTTACCGTAGACGCCCCGCTGTCCGTTATTCCGGTCTTTGTCCGGGACGGCAAAGACGTGAAGATATTTTAGAGCAGCAATCGACGGCTGTGTCCGCTGCCTTTTATAGGGTAGCCGATATACAGCTGTGCCCCTGCCTCTTATAGGGTAGCAGATATACGGCTGTGCCATCCTGCCATTTCCTAAGCAGACTTTTAATCACCGTCAGTACTTAGTTGCCGTATTCTGGCAACTTACGTACTGTTACGGTGATTACTAAGCGCAAGCGGGTCTGCGAGGAAATGCAGGAAGCACAGCGTCCCGGCATACTAAGCGGAAGCGGGTCAGTGAGGAAACGGCAGCAGGCACAGCCCCAGCCCATCATAGAAAAAGAAAGAAGGAACCAAAATGACAGATTACCAGAAAACCATGGAAGAAATCGTAGAAAACGGCATTGCCCAGGGACACATCATCGGCGCCAATGTGCTGATGATAAAAGATGACAAAGAAGTATATTTTAAGAGCCACGGTTATGCGGATAAGGAGAACGGCGTGCCCATGAAAAGGGATGCCATTTTCCGCCTGTACTCCATGACGAAGCCGGTTACGGCAGCAGCCACCATGATACTGGCGGAACGGGGAAAAATCGACCTCTGGGACCCGGTATCCAAGTATATTTCCGAATTTGCGGACTGCAAGGTCATGGAAGAGGACGGCAGACTGGTGCCGCCCAAGCGCCCGGTGAAAATCTGGGATTTGCTCACCATGACATCCGGTCTTACCTACCCGGATATGGGCTGCGAGCCCGGCAGGCAGATGGATGCACTGTTTAAGGAATTAAAAGAGAAGCTGGCGCAGGGCATTCACACCGATACGCTGGAGTATTGCCGCAGGATTGCACAGATGCCCCTTTGTTTCCATCCCGGCGAAAAATGGAGATATGGTTTGTCAGCGGACATTTTAGGTGGTATCATAGAGGTGGTTTCCGGGGAAAACTTCGGCAATTTCTTACAGAAAGAAATTTTCGAGCCCCTGGGAATGAAGGATACCGGCTTTGTAGTACCTAAGGAAAAGAGGGACCGTCTGGCAGCCTGCTATCAGTGGAGCAACGAGGAGGGCAGACTCATTCCCTATACGGACAATCACCTGGGACTGGAAGGCTACGGCGAAGATGCGGTATACGAATCCGGCGGAGCGGGACTGGTGTCCACCGTGGATGATTACGCAAAATTTGCCCGCATGATGATGCATTACGGCACATTGGACGGCGTGCGGATTTTAGGCCGTAAAACCGTGGAACTGATGACAAGCTCCCATCTGACCAAGGAGCAGGCGAAAGATTTTAACTGGGACAGCCTGTGGGGTTATGACTACGGATTTTTAACGAGAGTGCTGCGCAATCCCGGCGAAGCCGGCTGCAACGCCAGCGTGGGTGAATACGGCTGGGACGGCTGGACGGGCAATTACATCACCATGGACCCCAGTGAAAACATGACACTTTTGTATTTTATCCAGAAAACGGATGCCGGCACCACGGAGGAAGTGAGAAAGCTCCGCATGACGGTTTACGCATCTTTATGATAATCAATCCTTCTTATAAGAAAGGATAAAACATGAACATTTTAACGGCTGACAATATCACAAAGGCATACGGAGAAAGAAGGCTCTTGGACGGAGCCTCCTTCTTTTTGCAGGAAGGGGAAAAAGTCGGTATCATCGGCATTAACGGTACCGGCAAAAGCACGCTGCTTAAAATTCTGGCGGGCTTGGAAGATCCGGACGAGGGAAAGGTCATACGGGCGCAGGGCATGGTGGTGCGTTTCCTGTCCCAGCATCCTTCTTTCCGGCCGGAGGATACGCTGATAGAAGCGCTGCTTCGGGAGAACGGAAAAACGGAGGAAGAAGCCACCGACCTGATTACCGATGCCAAAAACATGATGACCCGGCTGGGAATCACGGATTTTAACGAAACATGCGGGCATTTGTCCGGCGGACAAAAAAAGCGTCTGGCACTTATCAGCGTGCTGCTTACGCCCTCCGACTTACTGATTTTGGACGAGCCTACCAACCACCTGGACGGCGACATGGCGGAATGGCTGGAAGAGATGCTGAAAAAGAGAAAAAATGCGGTCATCATGGTGACCCATGACCGGTATTTCTTAGACAGTGTGGCAGGCAGAATTATTGAAATCGACAGGGGTAAAATTTATTCCCATGAAACCAATTATTCCGGCTATCTGGAAGAAAAAATAAGCCGGGAAGAAATGGCGGAAGCAGCGGAAAGAAAGCGGCAGTCCCTGCTCCGCACGGAGCTTGCCTGGGTGCAGCGGGGCGCAAGAGCCCGTTCCACCAAGCAAAAGGCAAGACTGGAGCGATATGAAGAGTTAAAGAACCGCAAAACAGAGTCCGTTTCCGCCAACGTGGAGTTAAGCTCCGTTTCTAACCGCATGGGACGGACAACCATTGAGTTAAAGCATATTTCCAAGAGCTATCCGGGCAAGGAACTGATCCGGGATTTTTCCTATATTTTCCTAAAGAATGACAGAGTGGGCTTTGTGGGCAGGAACGGCTGCGGCAAAACCACCCTGATGAAAATGATTACCGGAGCCGTGCAGCCGGATGCGGGCGATATTGAAATCGGACAGACCATTAAAATCGGCTATTATGCGCAGGAATGCGACATGCCGGACAATAAGCGGGTGATTGATTACATCCGGGATGTGGCGGAGATTATCGATACCACGGAGGGCAAGGTCACGGCGGCAAGGATGTTGGAAAAGTTTTTGTTTTCGGGCGAAGACCAGTATGGCCTTGTGGGCAAGCTTTCCGGCGGAGAAAAGCGGCGGCTGAATCTGTGCCGTGTACTGATGGAAGCCCCGAATGTCCTGATTTTAGACGAGCCGACAAACGATCTGGACATCGCCACACTGACGATTTTGGAAAGCTATCTGGATACCTTTCAGGGGATTGTCATTGCCGTGTCCCATGACCGGTATTTTCTGGACCGTACCATGAAGCGTATTTTTGCGTTTGAAGGGGACGGTATCATCCGGCAGTACGAGGGCAATTATTCCGATTATCTGTTGCGGAAAAGTGTGGAAGCCGAGATGGAAAACGAAGCTGACGGAAGCGGACGAAATGCAGGCAGAGCGGAGAAAGATGCAGATAAAGAAGCTGCATCTGTGAAGGGTGGTGCCGAAGGAACGGCAGATAAAAAAAACACCTGGGACCCCGGTAAACGAAAGCTGAAATTTTCTTATAAAGAGCAGAAGGAATATGAAACCATTGAGCAGGACATTGCGGATATGGAGCAGCAGATTGCCGATTTGGAAGCGAGTATTCCAAACTATGCTTCCGACTTTGTGAAGCTGCAGGAAATCAATCAGAAAACAGAGGAATTAAAAGCAGCGCTCGAAGAAAAAATGGACAGATGGATGTATCTGGAAGAACTGGCGGCAAAGATTGCGGAACAGTAATGGGAAGCGCAGGCAAATTTTCTCTTAAAAGCAGATACAGGCAGATAGCGGAGCAAAAGAAAAACGCAGAAGATTTTTAATCTTCTGCGTCGTCCTGGTCTGCTGCAACAGCACTTACCACGGAAGAAACCACGGAAACCACTACTGCAAAGATGATAATTAAAAGGCCGCCGCCCAATAATAAAATTTCCATTGTAATCACTATGCCTTTCTATAAACCTGTACACATCATTTCTAACCCATATTATAGCTTGTTTCTTCCAAAACTACAACCCAAATTCCAAATTTGAACAGAAAAAATAAAGCATATAAAAGCATAATACAGAGAAATTTTTCCGAAATAAACAGTCCGGCGCGTACTGAAATGATGAAAATATCAATCCTAAAAATAAAATTGATGAAATTATCATTTTTCTATTGACAAAGAAAATAAGTGGAAATATAATACACCCATAAACAAGGACAAAGACGTCACGAACAAGTATCGTGGCGTCTTTTTTGTATGATACGGAAGAAAGGAAGCGAGAGCATGGAAATTAAAATCATAGACGAATCCCAATTTTCCACTTCTGTCTGGTCGGGGGGAAAGACCACGGAAATGTATCTGTATCCGCAGGATGCTTCCTATAAGGAGAGGAATTTCCTTTTCCGCATCAGCTCCGCTACGGTGGAGGACGAAACCTCCGTTTTTACGAGGCTGCCGGACATCCACCGGGAAATTCTTTTATTAAACGGCAGCATGGTTCTGCAGCACGGCAAGGGCGTTCCGGTTACGTTACAACCTTATGAACCCCATGCATTTGAAGGCGAATGGGAAACGGTCAGCCACGGAAAAGCCACGGACTTTAACGTTATGTATCAAAACTGTAAGAGCTTTGTAAAGGTCATTTCGGAAACCGGAAAGGCGGTCTTTGAAAAGACGGTGGGCATGGATTTCTTCTATAGCAAAGAAGATGATTTCCGGCTGGAACAGACCATAGTAAAAAGAGGGCAGCTTGCCATGGTAACCGGGCAGCCGGGAGTGGTAAAGCTCATAAGCGATGAAGAAAATCCCGGAATCATTCATGTGGGAATTACCGGTTTGCCGGGACCGGCAGAGAGGGTGGAATAAGGTGTCAGCACAGGAGTTCAGAAAGCAGGTAGCAAGGGTTTCCCATTCATCCAATACCTTTCATAAGTTAGGAACCTTCATGGAAGAAAACTGGGTGAGTGTGGGAATGTTAAGTGCCACGGAGGTGGCAAAGAGGGCGGGCGTCAGCCAGGGCAGCGTCACAAGATTCTGCAACGAGCTGGGTTTTGCCGGATACAGCGAATTCTCCAAAAAGTGGAAGGAGAGCATTTACGAACCGCTTTCCGCACCGGACCGGCTGAAAAATATCCGCGAGGAACACGCCGACCTGGCACGCATGATAGAAGTGGAACAGGAAAACTTAAACCGGCTGACGGAAATTGTTTCCGGGGAAGCCTACCGCAAGATAGTAAAATCGATGACGGACCGGAAAAAAATCGTTTTGCTGTCGGCAAGAATTTCCGCCACCCTCTTAGACCAGATACATTACATGCTTTCCAAAATCCGGGACAATGTGCAGATTGTACTGCCGGGAAGCCCCGAATGGAACAACCTGATACTGGAGAAGCCGGAAGATACCTTTATTTTTACCATTATGTTTCCCCGGTACCCCAACATCCTGATAACGGAAATTGCCGCCCTGCATAAAGCGGGATTTGAAATCGGGCTTATGACCAACAGTATGTTAAGTCCCCTGATACCGCATTCTTCCTATTATATAGAAGTGCCGGTTTCCTCCACATCCATTTTCGACTGTTACGGAACGGTAACCGTGCTTCTGAACTACCTGGTACGGGACATTGCCGGTCAGATAGAAAACCTGGAGGAGCGGCTGAACAGGCTGGAAACCTACGAGAAAGAAAACGATACCTATTACCGGGTATAAAACACGGAAATATCCGAAGCAAGCAACTAAAAGAAATAAAGCAACTAAAGAAAAAACAGCGGCTGCGAAAGAAAGCGGGTGATGGGTATGCAGCTTAGGGTAAACAAAGAAAGGCTGAAACAGAATATCGAAGAACTGGCACAGTTTGGACTGAACGCAAACGGCGGCGTAGACCGTTCCATCGGAAGCAAAGCGGATTTGCAGGCAAGAAAATGGCTGACGGATTACGCAGAAAAGCTGGGAGCCAAGGTCCATACGGACGCCATTGCCAATATCCACGCCGTACTTCCCGGTACGGAGCACTTAAAAAAATTAGTCATCGGTTCCCACCACGATGCGGTGCCGAACGGCGGCAAATATGACGGGGCCATGGGCGTTTTGTTGGGACTGGAAGTAATGCAGTGCATTCTGGAAAACGGCATCTGGTTAAGACACCCCTACGAGGTGCTGATGTTTACCGCAGAAGAACCCAATCCCTTTTCCATTTCCACCATGGGAAGCCGCAGCATTACCGGAAAAATACCGGAGGAGATGCTCCTTTCCGCAACGGACTGCTATAGCGGCATGCCGCTGCCGGAGGCGATAAAAAGGGCGGGCGGCGATTTATCCCGGCTGAAAGAAGACAGGATGACGGATAAGGAAATGAGCGCTTTTATCGAGTGCCATATTGAACAGAGCCGCAACTTGGACGATGCAAAGCTTTCCGTGGCAACGGTAAAATCCATCACCGGTATTTACCGGGAGATTGTTACCGTACAGGGCGAAGCCAATCATGCGGGAACCACACCCATGCCGTACCGGAAGGATGCGCTGACAGCTGCCAGTGAATGTGTGCTGGCGATTGAAAAAATTGCCAGGGAGTTTGGAAAGACCCACATCGTGGCAACGGTGGGCAAGCTGGATGTAAAACCCAATTCCGCCAACATCATACCGGATTCGGTCAGCTTTATTATGGAAATCCGGACATCCTGTGAAGAAGAAAAGCAGGCATTTTTACAGAAGGTAACAGAAGAATTTGCAGGCATAGAAAAAGAAAGGGGCGTTTCCCTTACACGGGAAATCAACTTAAACCAGGACGGCGTTGTGATGAGCGACCTGATACAAAAAGTTCTGACAGAGGAAACCAAGCCTTTTCAGAAAAAGACGGTATCGCTGGTGAGCATGGCAGGACACGATGCGGTACATATGACGAACCTTACGAAAACAGGCATGTTGTTTGTACGAAGTGTAAACGGCAAAAGCCACTGCGCCGAGGAGTACACCCGGATAGAGGACATAGAAGTAGCGGGAAATGTGCTTCTGGCAAGCATCCTGCGGCTGGACGCAATGCTGGATGTAAGATAGTGGAAGAACGGAAAGGAAGGATATACATGAGAATTATTGCACCGAAGGTCATTTTACAGGACGGAAAAATTCTGACCGGTTCTGCGGTTGTCATACAGGACGGAAAAATTGTAAAAATCGGACGTCTCAGTACTATTAAAAAGCAGTATCCGAAGGAAGGCATTGAATACTGGACGGACATGGCAATGGTGCCCGGCACCATCAATATCCACAACCACTGCTTCCAGAGCCTGCTTCGCGGACTGGCGGTGGGAAAGCCGTTTTTAACCTGGAGGGATCAGGCGTTATATAAGTATTCTCCGATTTTAACCCCGGACGATTTGTATACCGGTTCCGCCTTTGCTTTTTCGGAAATGATGAAATGCGGTGTTACCACTGTTTCGGATTTCTTTTATGTGCACAACGACGGAAAAGAAAGTGACGAGGCCATTGTGCAGGCGGCAAAAGACGTGGGCATCCGGCTGGTGCTGGCAAGAACCATGTACGACTGGACAGGCGCTCCGGCGGGCTATGTGGAAAGCATTGACACCGCCGTAAACAACATAAGGGATTTGGCGGAAAAGTACAACGGAAGCGAAAGCCTCATGACCAATATTTTACCCGCACCCCACAGCCTGCATGCAGCCAGCACGGATATGGTAAAGGCGGGATTTGAACTGGCAAAAGAACTCGGCACCAAGTTCCATATCCACGTAGCGGAAGAACCCTTTGAAGTGGAGGATGTGAAGAAACAGTTCGGTGTAAGACCGGTGGAACTCTTGGATAAAATCGGAGTTTTAGGCGACAAAATGGTTGCCGTTCATGCGGTCTGGCTGGATGAAAACGAGCTGAAGCTGTTTTGCGACAAAAAGGCAAGCTTAGCCTACTGTCCGTCCAGCAACATGTTCTTGGCGGACGGCGTTACCAATATAAAGGAAATGGTGAAGAACGGTGTGACCATCGGCGTCGGTACGGACGGCGCGTGCAGCAACAACCGTATCAGCGTGTTTGAAGAAATGCGTATGGCATCCCTGTTACAGAAAGCGGACAAGCTGGACGCCCTCACCATTGACTCCGATGTGGCATTTGATTTCGGTACAAAGAACGGCGGAAAGATTTTAGATTTGCCCATCGGCGAAATCAAAGAAGGCTGCCGGGCAGATTTGGTGGGACTCGATTTGAACGATTTCTCCATGCAGCCCATGTTTGACAATTACGAACAGCTTCTTCCCAATATTGTATATTCCATGCAGCCCACCGCTATCCGCAAGGTTGTGGTAAACGGCAGGACAACCGTGGACAGAGGGTATATGGATACTCTTTCGGAAGAAATGGTAACAGACAGAGTAAAGAAACTGATGAAAAAATTCCAGAGTGTATAGAGCAGCAAATGAGCTGACGGTTAATTTGGTACAAAGGCGTACAGATGGGAAATCTGTGCGCTTTTTTTGTATATAGCAAAGTCATTTTACTTGAAGGAGGACAAAACTATGAAGAAAAAAATTATCGCAATGTTGACAGCAGTTATGGTTATGGGAGCCCTGGCAGGATGCGGCGGCAGCGCAGCACCGAAGGAAAGCACTCCCGCAGAAAGTAAAACAGAATCCACCGTTTCCGAGGAAACAACGGCAGGAGAAAGCACAGCAGAAACAACCACCGGAGGCAAGGGTACTTTGTATGTAGGTACCGACGCAACCTTCCAGCCGTTTGAGTATGTGGAGAACGATGAATACACGGGCTTTGATATCGACCTGATGAGAGCTCTGGGCGCCGAAATGGGCTATGATGACGTACAGTTTGTAAACACTGATTTCAAGGGACTTATTCCCGGACTAATCGCCAAGAAGTTTGATGTCATTGCATCCGGCATGTATATCACCGATGAAAGAAAAGAGAGCATCAACTTTACCGATACCTATTATCCCGGCGGTCTTTCCATTATGGTGCTGAAGGATGACGATTCCGTAACAAGCATTGATGACTTAAAGGATAAGAAGGTAGCCGTTCAGGTAGGTACCAAGTCCGTAACCTATCTGGAAGAGAACTATCCGGATATCAAGAGAGTGGAAGTAGAAACCAACAACGAAATGTTCATGTCCCTGGAATCCGGTAAGGCAGATGCCGTTATCACCGGCAGACCCGCAGCCATGGTTTACGCTTCCCAGTCTGACAAGGTAAAGGTTCTGGACTACCCGGTAACCGAAGAACTTTACGGTTTCGGTATCCGTAAAGAAGACACCGAGCTTCTGGATGAAATGAATGCCGCACTGGCAGCCATCAAGGAAAACGGTGTATACGATGAAATCTCTGCCAAGTATTTCGGAGAATAAAAAATAAGAAACACAGCGGACTGGCAGCGGTGTGGGAAAGGTTAGGTATTGATTATGGATTTTTTAGTGGTATTCAGAAACGGTAATTTCTCTTTTTTAATGACAGGTCTTGCCGCAACCGTTTTTTATACGATTACCGGATTTGTGTTGAGTATGCTGATTGGGCTGATAGTGGCCTTCGGTCAGTTGTCAAAGAAAAAAGTATGCAGGACTGTTGCTGAAATCTATCTTTCCTGGTTTCGCTCCACGCCCCTGTTAGTACAGCTTGTGCTTATTTACTATGGTCTGCCCATTCTCTTCCATATTGACACGAAGGACTGGGTCTGCGGCATTATTGCACTGGGTATGTACAGTGGTGCTTATGTATCACAGGTTATCCGCGGTGCCATTGTTTCCATTGATAAAGGGCAGATGGAAGCCGGCCGTTCCCTGGGGTATTCCCAGGGACAGACCATGCGTAAAATCGTATTGCCCCAGGCATTCCGGCGTATGCTGGCGCCTCTTACCAACGAGTTAATCTCTCTTACCAAAAACTCTTCTTTGCTTTCCTGTATTACGGTTGCCGAACTGTTCCGTCAGGCAAACACTCTGATTGCAAAGAACTTCAAAACCATGGAGGTTTATATTTTCGTGGCGATTTTATATTACATCTTAAACAACATCTTTGGTGTAATCGGCAAGGTGCTTGAGAAGAAATTAAGAACCGGGGAGGAATTGGAATGAGCAAAAAAATGATTGAAATTCATGATTTGGAAAAATTCTACGGTGCCCATCATGTGCTGAAAAAAATAAATCTGGATGTGGAAGAAGGCGAAGTGGTGGTTATCATCGGGCCTTCCGGTTCCGGTAAAAGTACTCTCCTTCGGAGCATAAACTACCTGGAGGAATATCAGGACGGCACCATTATTATTGACGGCGAATACATAGGACGCACCATGAAAAACGGAAAGTCCGTGCCCATGGAGGAAAAGAAATTAAATGCCATGCGCCAGAAGGTGGGAATGGTGTTCCAGAGCTTTAACCTGTTCGGACATAAGACGGTCATCCAGAATATCATGATGGCGCCCATGGATTTGAAAAAGGAGAACAGGGCGGACGCCAGGGAAGAAGCCGAGGAACTTCTCCGTAAGGTAGGACTTCCCCAGAAAGCCAATGTCATGCCTTCCAGCTTATCCGGCGGCCAGAAGCAGCGTATTGCCATTGCGAGAGCGCTTGCCATGAAGCCCAAGGTTATGCTGTTTGACGAACCGACTTCCGCACTGGACCCGGAAATGGTAGGAGAAGTCTTAAAGGTTATGAAGGAACTGGCAAAATCCGGTATGACCATGGTGATTGTGACCCATGAAATGAACTTTGCCAAGAGTATTGCGGACAAAGTGGTGGTTCTGGAAGAAGGCTCCATTATTGAGCAGGGACCGCCCGAACAGATTTTTGACCATCCGCAGAACGAAAGAACCAAGGCATTTGTAAACATGGTATTTACCAAGGATGTAGTGGAATAAGGCAGGTGAGCATATGGAAAACAAGGTAATAGCCATCAGCCGTCAGTTCGGCAGCGGCGGCAGGGCAATTGGAAAGAAAGTGGCGGAGGAACTGGACATCCCTTTTTACGATTTGGCAATTATTGAAATGGCGGCGGAGCGCAGCGGTGCAGCCTACGAGGATTTACTGGAAGTGGATGAGAAAAAGGTGGGCACCCGCTGGTATCAGTTTACGGACGAAAACAATGCCAAGTATTCCCTGAAAAAAATTCCGGTCAACGAGGAACTGTACCGGGTGCAGAAGGAAATCATCCACGATATGGCAGCCAAGAGTCCCTGCGTCATCATAGGACGCGGCGCCGATTATATTCTGCGTAACAACGATAAGCTTTTAAGCGTCTTTGTCATTGCCGACAAGGAAACCAAAGTGGAAAATGTGACGGCGCATTATAATCTGGACAGGGAAAGCGCACTGGAGCTGATGAAGAAAACCGACAAACAGCGGAAAAATTACTACAACGCCTACACGGATTACAAATGGGGCGACATCGCCAACTACAATATGGTTTTGGACCGTAGCAAATTCGGTATCGACGGCTGCGTGGAAATCCTAAAGGCGGCTTACGGTGCCCTGTAAAAAAAATGGAAGTCCTGCGGCGGTTAAGTTTGCGGGCAGGCATGCCGATAAATCTTTTACCGAAACAGAATGGTAGGGAGGACGGTCTATGATAACCATCAGTCTTTGCATGATAGTGAAAAATGAAGAAAAAGTCCTGAAAAGATGCCTGGACAGCGTCAGGGATTTGGTGGACGAAATGATTATCGTGGATACCGGCTCCACGGATCGGACGAAGGAAATCGCAGCCTCCTATCCCGGTGCGAAAATTTACGATTTTACCTGGGTGGACGACTTTGCGAAAGCAAGAAACTTCGCCTTTTCCAAGGCAACCTGCGACTATATTTATTCGGCGGATGCGGACGAGGAAATCAATGAAGAAAACCGAAAAAAATTCATGCGCCTAAAGCAGGTGCTTCTGCCGGAAATCGAAATTGTGCAGATGAAATATGCCAACCAGCTTTCCTACGGCACGGTTTACAACTACGACGAAGAGTACCGCCCCAAGCTGTTTAAGAGGGTGAGAGGCTTTATCTGGGAAGGCGCCATTCATGAAACCGTGGCAACCAGTCCCGTTGTGTATGACAGCGACATCAGCATCCAGCACAAACCGGAGAGCTTACATACCGGCAGGGATTTTGCCGCATTTGAAAGACTGATAAAAAGAGGTGAGTCCCTCTCAAAGAGACTGAAAAACATGTATGCCAAGGAGCTGTTTATTGCCGGCGGAAAAGAAGATTTCCTGCAGGCGGCGGATTATTTTGAGCAGATAGCGGACACGGCGGAGGACGAAGAGGAGCTGAAGGAAGCGCTGGCGGTGGCGGTCGCTGCGGAACGGCAGAGAAAAGACACCGACAATTTCTTCAAGTATGCCTTAAAGTCCGTGGTACTGGGCGGCTGCTCTGAAGTATGCTTTGAAATCGGCGAGTATTATTTTTCCAAGGGCGATTATGAAGAAGCCGTACTCTGGTATTACAATGCCCACTACGAAACGGAAGCCATTCTCTGCCTTAAGAAAAAGGAAAGAGAACCGCTGGAAAAATTAGTGGAGTGCTGCCGGAAGCTGGACCGTCCGGAGGATGCTTACACATACCGGAAAGAACTGGAACAGCTATAAGGGGCTGTTACGGAAAGGCGGAAACGGTTACGGAAAAGCCGAAAGAACCATGATTTGGTAAATATAACAGAAAATTTGCCACCCAATCTTGTGAAAATAAGCCAATAGGCAGAAGTGCAAAAAGGTGGTAAGATAACCACATTACCTGTTGAAATTGAAGAAGCGAGACAGAGGGCCCGGAAAGGCTCTCTTAAACGTATATTCATTTCAGGAGGTTTTTTTATGCACAAATTTAAGAGTTATATCTGGGAATGGCTGATTGGCTTCAGCCTGATTGTTTTGTATCTGTTAAGCTCCGCAAGGGTGGTAAATGCGGCGGAAAATCCGTCCTTTACCCATACCCATGCGGCAAAATGCACGCAGAAATTTACGGAAACCTGCACGGTGCACCACACCTGCAGTTATCACGAAGAACACCAGACGCGGTATTGCAATACCTGCGGCAAGGGAACTGACCACAAGCTGACGGCGCACACCTATACCTGCTCCAAGCAGAATGACACCTGGCAGCCGGACGGCGTCTGCACCTGTACGGTCTGCGGCACTTCCGTGGGCTGGGTCAATCCGCCCGGAAAAAAGCATGAATATACCGTGGACAGAAGAGTCTGCGGCATGGAAGAGGGAGAGGCAACCGCTACCTTAAGCGTCAGTGCCGACAGCACAGCCTGGACCAACAAAGCGGTGGGACTGACGGCATCTGTGGCGGTGCTTAAGGATGATGCGTCCAGCCAGGGAATTACGTTAAGCTGGCAGGACGGCAAAATGAGCGTTACCCAGAACGGCACCTATACGGTGACTGCCACCAACGGACAGGGACAGAGCATCAGTGCGTCTGTTACAGTTAACTGCATCGATACCACGGCGCCGGTGATTTCTTCGGTGACCGGGGACACCGGCAGCATGAGTAAAACCGCCATTTCTGTTACGGTGGCGGCTTCGGATGCGGAAAGCGGTCTGGCGGAGGCTCCTTTTTCTACGGACGGCGGCAGCAGTTTTGGTACGAGCAATACGTTTACGGTAACGGAAGGAAATCCCGTCACCTTCGTGGTAAAGGATAAAGCCGGCAATACGACGCAGAAAACCATTAAGCGGGGAGATTTCCCCTATCCTGCCGAAAAACCTGCAGAGGGCGGCAATAAGCCCGGCGGGGAGAGCGGCGGAACAGGTGGCAGCACCGGAGGAAACAGCGGAACGGGAGGCAGCGGCACCGGAGGAAACAGCGGAACGGGAGGCAGCGGCACCGGAGGAAACAGCGGAACCGGCGACAACACCGGCGGCAGTGGAACCGGGGGAAACAGCGGAAGCGGTGGCAACGGCACCGGAGGAAACAACGGCACCGGCAGTACCGGAACGGACACCGGCGGAGCAGGCAGCTCCGGCGGAAAAGGCAGCAGTACCGGAGCAGGTGGCAAGCAGAACGGCGACAATACCGGCAAAAATTCCGATAAAAACAGTACTTCCGGAAAGGACACCGCAGGCACCGGTGGAAATAATGCGGATGGCGGAACCGGCGCGGAGGGAAGCATGGGAGAAAATGCGGCAGGAAAGGCCGGAACGGACAGCAAGATGTTTCTCATTGCCAGACTGGAAAAGGAGAGGCTGTTGGCCCAGAAGGATTTGATGGAAGACGACAGGCTGGCAGGCGGCTATGCGGATGGCGGAACCGGCGTGGAGAAAAGCACGGACGAAGAAGCACTTTCCCACAAAAGCAGTGCGGGCGGTCTTGCCGGAATGGTAAGCTGGATAGGGGCAAACCCGCTTCCGGCAGCAGGTGGCGTGCTTATTCTGGCAGCTCTTCTTATCGGAGGATATCTGTTCTGGTATTTCGGCGTGGATGTGTACTGCTATGACGGCGGTGAAGAATACAAACGCCTGGGATTTTTGTTTGTGAAGAAGAAGCAGGGCTCCTATGAACTGTGGTTTCCCGACGGGATTACGGAGGATGAAGGAAAGGAAAGGTTCCGCCTGGTATTCAAGGGCAGACTGATAAAGCAGGCGAGACACCGTAAGCTTACCATTCATTACGGCGGGCGAAAGATATTGCAGTCCATGGAAGAATGTGTAGACTTTGTACTTTAGTCATGTTAAAATCAAAGGCGTTAAAGCTGATAGAAAGAACAGTAACGAATAGAGAATAACAGGAAAGAAGGCAGAGTATGAACTGGGAAGAAAATGTCAGAAGGGTAGTTCCCTATGTTCCGGGAGAACAACCCAAGGACACAAATGTCATTAAACTCAATACAAATGAAAATCCCTATCCGCCCGCACCGGGGGTGGAGAGACTTAAGCAGGAGTTTTCCTGTGACAGGCTGCGGCTCTATCCCGACCCGGAGGCAACGGTTCTGGTGGATGCGATTGCAGAGCACTACGGTGTAAAACCCGCACAGGTTTTTGTGGGCGTCGGCTCCGATGATGTGCTGGCAATGGCGTTTCTGACATTTTTCAATGGGGAAAAGCCGATACTTTTCCCGGATATCACCTACTCGTTCTATGATGTGTGGGCGGACCTTTACCGGATACCCTATAAGACCTGTCCGCTGGATGAAAATTTCCGGATGAACATTAAGGACTATGAGCAGGAAAACGGCGGTATCATTTTCCCCAATCCCAATGCCCCTACCGGCGTGCTGGAAACCGTGGAAAATATTGAAACCATTTTGAAGAACAACCCGGATGTAGTGGTGATTGTGGATGAAGCCTATATCGATTTCGGCGGCACAAGCGTTCTTCCCCTTGTGGAAAAATACGAAAACCTGCTGGTAGTGCAGACCTTTTCCAAGTCCCGCTCCATGGCGGGTATGCGTATCGGTTTTGCACTCGGCAGTGAAAAGCTGATTTCCTATATGAATGATGTGAAGTTTTCCTTCAACTCCTACACCATGGACTGGTTTACCCAGATTTTAGGTGCGGAGGCTGTGCGTGACGAAGCTTACTTTAAGGTATGCACGGATAAAATTGTGGAAGTGCGGGAATGGACAAAGGAAGAACTTAAGAAATTACAGTTCACTTTTGCAGACTCCAGGGCAAACTTTATTTTTGCCAGGCATGCAGCCTTAAGCGGCGATACCATTTTCAAGGCATTGAAGGAAAGAAAGATTTTCGTAAGACACTGGAACAAGGAAAGAATTTCCGACTATCTGCGTATCACCATCGGTACGAAGGAACAGATGCAGGCGCTTATAGATGCCCTGAAAGAAATCACACAGGTGTAAAAGGAGAAAAAATTATGCAGTTTATCAAGAACATGGCAAAGGGTGCCGTAATCGGCATTGCCAACATTATTCCGGGTGTCAGTGGCGGTACCATGGCGGTTACCATGGGCATTTACGACAAGCTGATTTACTGCCTGACCCATTTATTCAAAGAATTCAAGAAGAGCGTTAAATTTTTAATTCCCATTCTGCTTGGTGCGGCAGTGGCGCTGGTGGCAGGATCCTTCGGAATTGAATTTCTGTTTAGAAAGTTTCCGGTTCCCACCAACCTTTTCTTTATCGGTCTGATCTTAGGGGGCCTTCCCATGATGACGAAGAAGGTAAAGGGGGAAAAGATAAAGGCGGGCCATATGGTTTCCCTGATCGCTTTTTTTGCCCTGGTCGTGGTGATGGGGCTAATGGGAGATAAAGAAGGCAAAGCTGTGAATCTATCTTTCAGTTTTTTAAATGTGATCATTCTTTTCCTGGTGGGGGTGATTGCCTCTGCTACCATGGTAATTCCGGGAGTCAGCGGCTCCATGGTTCTTTTACTGCTTGGTTTTTACAACCCCATTATTGCACAGATTAATGACTTTATCCGCTCCCTCACTTCCGGTGATTTTGCCGGCGTACTGAAGGGCTGCGGTGTTCTGATTCCTTTTGGCATCGGTGTGGTAATCGGCATCTTTGCCATTGCCAAGTTAATTGAGATTATTTTTGAAAAATTCCCGTTTTACGCGCACTGGGCCATTATCGGTCTGATTGTAGCTTCTCCGTTTGCCATTATTTTCAACAATCTGGCAAGCTTTGCAGGGGTTACGGTACTGACGGTGGTAAGCAGTGTGATTACCTTCGCAGCCGGCTTCTTCGTAGCCTTAAAGCTGGGAGAATAAGGAGGCAGAAGTGAAAGCATATACGGATTTCGCTTATGTATACGATACCTTCATGGATGAAACGCCCTATGAGGAATGGAGCCGGTTTTTACAGGAAAAAATAAAACAGTACGGCATTTCCAGACCGGAGCGTTCTGAGGACGCCTTAGAGTCCGAGAAAAATCTGGTTCTTGACCTGGGCTGCGGTACCGGTATCCTGACGGAGCTTTTAGCGGAAGCAGGTTACGATATGATTGGCGTGGACAACTCCTGCGATATGCTTAATATTGCCCGGGAAAAGAGTGCGGAGAAGGGGCTGGAAATCCTATATCTGCTGCAGGATATGCGGGAGCTGGATTTATACAGCACCATCGGTACGGTAGTCAGTGTCTGCGATTCCTTAAACTACCTTCTTACCACACAGGATTTGGAAAAGACCTTCCGGCTGGTGAAAAATTTCCTCTATCCCGGCGGTATTTTTATCTTTGATTTCAATACGGTTTACAAGTACGCCGAGGTTATCGGGGATACGACCATTGCTGAAAACAGAGAGGACTGCAGCTTTATCTGGGAAAATTATTATTACCCCGAAGAGCGCATCAACGAATACGATGTGACGGTCTTTGTGGAAGAGGAAGAGGATTTGTACCGCAAATTTACGGAAACCCATTACCAGAGAGGATATACTCTTGCGGAAATGGAAGAGCTGGTAACAAAGGCGGGCATGTCCGTTATCGAAGCACTGGATGCGGACACGAAAGGACCCATCCGCCCGGAAAGCGAGAGAATTTATATCATTGCCGGAAAATCGGGCGTCGACACCTCGGTGCAGAATTGAAAACGCAGGTTTTGAAACAGAGTCTATGATGACAGAAAGCAGGAATGAACAATGCATGATTATATGGTAAGAGCCACAGCGGCAGGTGCCCAGATAAGGGCGTTTGCCTGTACCACAAAAGAGCTTGTGGAGGAAGCAAGAAAAGCACACAACACCAGTCCCGTGGTGACGGCAGGGCTTGGCAGACTGTTAAGCGCCGGCTGCATGATGGGCAGCATGTTAAAAGGAGAGGACGATTTGATTACCCTGATTGTAAGGGGAGACGGTCCTTTGCAGGGGCTGACGGTGACGGCTGACAGCAAAGGCCGCGTTAAGGGCTATCCTCTGGTGCCGGATGTGATATTACCGGCAAATGCCGTAGGCAAACTGGATGTGGGAGGCGCCGTGGGCCGCGGTTACTTAAAGGTCATCCGGGATATGGGCTTAAAAGAGCCGTATGTAGGACAGACGGAGCTTCAGACCGGAGAAATCGCAGAGGATTTAACATATTACTTTGCCCTTTCCGAACAGGTGCCTTCTTCCGTAGGACTGGGTGTCCTCATGGAGAAGGACAACACCGTGAAGCAGGCAGGCGGTTTTATTATCCAGCTCATGCCTTTTGCGGAGGAAGAAGTCATCGCCAAACTGGAAGAAAACTTACAGAACATAAAGTCCGTTACCGCCATGCTGGAAGCGGGACATACGCCTGAAGAGATGCTTACGCAGATTTTGGACGGAATGGATGTGGAAATCTTAGATACCATGCCGGTTTCCTTCTACTGCAACTGCAGCAAGGAAAGAGTGCAGAAAGCTTTGATGGGCATGGGCCGCAAGGATTTGGAGGATATTATAAAGGACGGAGAGGGCATTGACGTCAACTGTCACTTCTGCAACAAGAATTATCACTTCACCATAGACGAACTGAAAGCCATGCTGGACGGACAGGAATAGAATACAGAAGTAAATACAGGAACAAATTACAGAAAAAACGGCACTCCGACGGCGCCGTTTTCTGCTTGAAGGGAGCTTCTCTTTACTCGGAAACGACAGCCGCCTTATCCAGGCAGGTCTGTATGGTTTCCAGTAAAATAAGAGTGGTGTATTTGTTCTCGTCCTGATAGGTGACGGAGGAAAGGGGCTGACCGCCTGTAAGCTGGGTGGAAACGGAAGCCAGTGTGGGCTCCATTAAGGGATACATGGTTGTTACCGCTTCGTCTAAGTTGACCAGCCGGACGGAAGAGATGCCGCTTTCATTCACCACTACCTCCATATCCACACTGTAACCGGAAAGGGGCAGGGCGGAGGTATATACGCCGGGTATGTAGGAGGTTTCCGCTGCATCGGGATTTTCATTCAGGGAAAAGTCCTCCGCAGAGCTTTCGGGTACAGAGGTTTCCATGCTTTCCGAAGGCGGCGTGTCGTTTTTGCTTTTGGGCAGAAACATGATGATTAACAGTATAACAAACAAGATTCCCAGCGCGGCGAAGATGCCGGTATAAATCAGTTCTTTTAAATGGAGTACTACGATTTTTGTTTTAGAATTCATAAGGTGTCCTGCGCGTGTTCTTTTTTATTAAGGATATGCGGGAAAACCGTGAATAATGCTATTGACAAGACAGTTTCTGCGTTGCTATTATGAAAAATAATGTGAAGAATACGGAGGTTTTGCCATGCAGAAGTACACGAAGGAAGATATTTTTAATCTGGTAGAAGACGAGGATGTGGAATTTATCCGTCTGCAGTTTACGGATTTGTTCGGCAACCTGAAAAATATAGCCATTACGGTGAGCCAGCTTGAGAAAGCGCTGGACAATAAAATCTATTTTAATCCGGCATCCATTGACGGATATGTAAAGGACGAGGACGATGTGCTGTTTTTACATCCCGACCTTTCCACCTTTGTCATTTTCCCCTGGAGACCCCAGCAGGGAAAGGTTGCCCGTATGATTTGCGATGTCTATAAGCAGGACGGCACCCCTTACGAAGGCGATTCCCGTTACATCTTAAAGCAGGCAGTGGAAGAGGCAGGCAGAAAGGGATATACCTTTGATGTCAGAACGGAATGTGAATTTTTCCTGTTCCAGACGGATGAAAACGGACTGCCCACCACCGTTACCTATGAGCAGGCAGGTTATCTGGATTTAGCGCCGATTGATATGGGCGAAAATGCCAGAAGAGATATTATCATGACACTGGAGCAGATGGGCTTTGAAATTGAGTCCTCCCACCATGAGGATGCGCCTGCCCAGCATGAAATTGATTTTATGAACGACGAAGCCGTAGCAGCGGCTGACAATATGAACACCTTTAAGCTGGCAGTCAAGAGCATTGCCAAGTCCCACGGTCTGCATGCCACCTTTATGCCCAAGCCGAAGCATGGCGTCAGCGGTTCCGGCATGAATATCAAGATGTCCTTAAAGAAGGACGGAAAGAGCATTTTCGAGCCGGTAAACGAAAAGGGAGAACTGAGTAAGGAAGCCATGTGGTTTATCGGAGGACTGCTTAAGCATGTAAGAAGCATGGCGCCGGTTACCAATCCGCTGGTAAATTCCTACAAGCGTCTGGTGCCCGGTTTTGAAGCACCGGTGCAGATTGGCTTCGGCAGCCGCAGCAGAAGCGTTATGGTATATCTTCCCCACATTGTAGGAGAAGAAGCCAGACTGGAATTCAGAAGCCCGGACCCTGCAGCCAATCCTTATCTGACATTAAGCCTCTGCTTACAGGCAGGTCTTAAAGGTATTGAAGAACATACCGAACCGGATATGGACGCCAAGGCGGATATGCCGGACAATCTCTGGGAAGCCATCCGCAGCATGGAAGAGGATACTTTTGTGGAAGAAGTGCTTGGCAGCAAGGTAAACAAACGGTATCTGGAATTAAAGAAAGCGGAATGGAACCGTTACCGTGTGCAGGTTTCCGAATGGGAAATCAATGAATATCTGTACCGTTTCTAAAGAGAGCCACCTCATAACAATACTTAAAAGGAAGGTGGTTCTGTGACAAATATTCTTGTGGTTTTTTCGAAACTGGAAGAAGGTAGGAGCATTAAGAACCTCTTGGTACGCAGTGGTTTCAACGTGACCGGTATCTGTACCTCCGGCGCACAGGCGGTGGCGCGTGCGGACGAATGGAACGAAGGAATTATTGTGTGCGGCTATAAGATGACGGATATGCTTTACTCGCAGCTGCGGGAGCTTCTGCCGAACGATTTTGAAATGCTTGCCCTGATGCAGGCGCAGCACATTGGTGAAATACGAAAAGATAATATTGTGTGTCTGGGAATGCCGCTTAAGGTACAGGAACTGGTGAATACCGTCAATATGATGGTGGACAATATGGAACGCCGCCGGAGAAAGCGGAGACTCACGCCCAAGGTACGAAACGACAAGGATGCGACGCTGATTGCCGAAGCGAAGGAGCTTCTCATGAGCCGCAACCATATGACGGAAGAGGAAGCGCACCGTTATATCCAGCGTTCCAGCATGGATACCGGTACCAACATGGTGGAAACGGCGCAGATGGTACTGACCATGATGCGGTAAAGAAAGAGAAATGCAGAAAGAGCCCGGAAACAGAAGAGCATTTTTTGCATATGGAAACGGCAATATAAAGATTGTATATCCAATAAATGCTGCTATACTTATAGATATCATACAGGAACGGCACAAAACTTGCAGTTATGGAAAGGAATGGACATTACTATGAAATTTACAAAAATGCATGGTTGCGGCAATGATTATATCTATGTGGACGGCAGTAAGGAGATTATCCCGGCGGAAAAGAAGCCGGAAATTGTAAAACGGTTAAGCGACAGACATTTCGGCATCGGCGGAGACGGCGTGATTTTCATCAACCCTTCCGAAGAAGCGGATTTTGAAATGGAAATGTATAATGCGGACGGCAGCCGTGCGGAGATGTGCGGAAACGGTATCCGTTGTGTGGCAAAATATGTGTATGACAAGGGGCTTACCACCAAAAAGAAAATCAGCATTATCAGTGCCGGAAAGATAAAGCATTTATGCCTGACCATTCAGGACGGTAAGGTGATTTTGGTAAAGGTAAACATGGGCGCACCGGAGCTTGTTGCGGAAAACATTCCCGTGATAAGCGAAACGGAAACCGTGCTGGATGCTCCCATTACCGTACAGGGCAAAGAATACCGCATGACCTGCGTGTCCATGGGCAATCCCCATGCAGTTGTTTTTATGGATAATGTGGCAGACCTTGCCATTGAAAAAATTGGTCCTTATTTTGAAAATCACGAAAGATTTCCGAAGCGGACCAACACGGAGTTTGTCAAGGTAATCGACAGAAACACGGTGGAAATGCGCGTCTGGGAAAGAGGAACCGGCGAAACTCTTGCCTGCGGAACCGGCGCCTGTGCGACGGTAGTGGCATGTATCTTAAACGGTCTTACCGAAAATCAGGTTACCGTAAAGCTGCTCGGCGGGGAACTGGAAATTTTCTGGGACAGGGATGCCAATCTGGTTTTCATGACAGGTCCCGCCGCTACCGTATTTGAAGGCGAAATTGAAATTTAGGACTTCCGAAAGAAAAGGAAACAGAAGAGAAAATACAAAAAGAGTCACCGGGCACTTCATAAAAAGAAGCAACGGGGACTCTTTGCTTTCAGAAACTGTGAATATACAGGGTGGCTATACAAGCGTAGCCTTGTCAATCAGAAGGCAGGCACAGAAGCCTTTTTCCGGCTGGAAACAGTAGATGGACAAATCCCTGTCCAGCGCCCGGCTGTAGCCGTGCAGTACCTTGGAACCGCCGTTGATGGCGATTTCCGCATATTCGGGCAGCCATCTTTCGTCCGCATTTTCAAAAATATCATAAAAGGACTGGTTCAACATCTGGTCTATCGGCTGATTGGAAAGCTCGCCCATGGAGTCGTTACAGTAGCGGAAGATGAAAGTGGTTTCTTTTCCTTTTTCGTCAAATACCAGCTCAATCACACAGAAAGGCGCCGGCATGATATCCAAAACGGAGAAACGGGTATTTAATTCGGCTCTGACCTCCTGGGAGTGACGCGCCTGATTTTTCGCAAGCTCCCTCATAATGGTCTTGTGCTGGATGGGGTCGTGGGTACGTCCCGTAAAACTCCTGCCGTCCGTGGTGAGGTAGGTGCCGCGGTAAATCTTTACAATTTGCGATTTGGCAAGCAGCACTCCTTTATTGATGCGGAGGAAGTCCTCTTTGGGCAGGGCATCGGAAAATGCCTTTAAGCCGATGTAGGTATTTAAGGTGCGACCGTCCAGAAGATGAAGCTCCGTCTGGGCACCGGTACGGATCAGATAACGGATGTCCGCCGGTGTGATTTTTTTTCTTCTTAAAAAGGAGTGGGCATAGTGTGTCATCTGCTCCATGTAAATTCCTCCTATTATGTTCTTTTTTCGTATCTATTATACGGGATTTCCGACAAAAACACAATCTTCTTGTTTAAAACTTTTCTGAACTTTTCCGATTTTTTTAATCCCGCTTCTCATTTTATCAGTATTGTGATAAAATAAAAAAGTTGCCTTGCGACGGGAAAAGCTTTCCTGCAATCGGCAGCAGGAAACAGAGAAAGGAAAGTTCGCTCTATGAAAAAAATACTTGTGTATCTTAAGGATTACAAAAAAGAATCCATCTTAGCGCCTTTGTTCAAGATGCTGGAGGCTTCTTTTGAATTGCTGGTGCCTCTTGTGGTGAAAAGAATCGTAGATATCGGTATTGCTAATTCTGACAGAGGTTATGTGGGAAAAATGTGCCTTCTGATGATAGCGCTCGGCCTGATTGGTCTGGTGTGCTCCATTACGGCGCAGTACTTTTCCGCCAAGGCTGCAGTTGGTTTTGCTACGAAATTAAGACATGTGCTGTTCGGACACATGCAGAAGCTGTCCTATGCGCAGACAGACCACATGGGTACATCCATCATGATTACCCGTATGACCAGTGATATCAACCAGGTGCAGAACGGTGTCAATCTGGTGCTCCGTCTGTTTTTGCGTTCCCCGTTCATCGTGTTCGGTGCCATGATTATGGCATTTACCATTGATGTAAAAGCAGCGCTTATCTTTGTGGTGGTTATCCCGCTTCTGTCCATTGTGGTATTCGGCATCATGCTGATAACCATTCCTTTATACAAAAAAGTGCAGGGCGGTCTGGACAAGCTCCTCGGCGTTACCAGAGGAAACTTAACCGGTGTGAGAGTCCTGCGTGCGTTCCACAAGGAAGAGGAAGAAAGAAAAGTGTTTGACGAAGCCAACGAAAAACTGACCGGCTTCCAGATGTTTGTAGGAAGAATTTCCGCCGTCATGAATCCGGCAACCTACATCATCATAAACGGCGGTCTGGTAGTGCTTCTCTGGGTGGGAGCCGTAAAGGTAGACAACGGCATTCTGACACAGGGTGCGGTGCTGGCGCTGGTAAACTACATGTCCCAGATTTTGGTAGAGTTAATCAAACTGGCAAACTTAATTATTACCGTCAACAAGTCCATTGCCTGCGGTAACCGTATTGAAGCCGTCTTAGAGCTTACACCCGGTCTTACCAACGGCAAGGTAACGGAAACCGAAGCGAAGGATGATGTTCCCGTGGTTTCCTTTGAACATGTGTCCCTGACCTATCCGGGCGCCGGTGCGGAAAGCTTAACGGATATTGACTTTAAGGCAATGAGAGGGCAGACCATCGGTGTCATCGGCGGTACCGGTTCCGGTAAATCTTCGCTGGTAAATTTAATTCCCCGGTTTTACGAAGCCACAAAGGGAAGTGTCAAAATCGACGGCGTGGCGGTGGAAGACTACGATTACAAGGCGCTTCGTGCCAAGATTGGCATGGTACCCCAGAAAGCGGTTCTGTTTAAGGGCACCATCCGGGAAAACCTGTTAATGGGACTTCCCGAAGAATACAAAAAGAAGCTGGAAGAAAATCCAGACAGCAAGGATGAAACCATAGAAAAAATGCTCCGCGACGCATTGGAAATTTCCCAGTCGGCAGAGTTCGTGGACAACAAGCCGGAAGGCATGGAAACCATGGTCAGCCAGGGCGGCAAGAACCTCTCCGGCGGACAGAAGCAGCGTCTTACCATTGCAAGGGCGCTGGTCAGAAAACCGGAAATCCTTATTCTGGACGACAGTGCTTCCGCATTGGACTATGCAACCGACTTAAAACTCCGGAAAGCCATTCACGGCATGGAGAAAACACCTGTGGTATTTATCGTATCCCAGCGTGCTTCCTCCCTGCTTGCGGCAGACAGCATTATTGTACTGGATGACGGCGTGGTTGCCGGTATCGGCACACACGACGAGCTGCTGGCATCCTGCAGTGTTTATCAGGAAATTTACTATTCCCAGTACCCGGATAAGAGAAAGGAGGCATAGGCATGAAGACAAAAAACAACGGTTCTACCATGAAAAAAATACTTCGTTATATCGGAAAATATTGGTTTTTCTTACTGTGCTCCATTGTCTGTGCGGCGCTGACCGTTACGTTTACTTTGTATATCCCCATTCTCACCGGTGATGCGGTGGATGTGATTATCGGTCCCGGACAGGTAGATTTTACAATCCTTTTGGAAATCTTAAAGAAAATGGGTATTGCCATTCTGCTGACGGCGCTCACCCAGTGGATTATGAGCGTGTGCAACAACCGCATTGCCTACCATGTGGTACAGGACATCCGTAAGGATGCGTTTGACAAAATCCAGATTTTACCTTTGAAGTATCTGGATGCCCACCCCTACGGCGAAATCGTAAGCCGCGTCATTGCGGATGTGGACCAGTTCTCCGACGGTCTGATTTTAGGATTTACCCAGTTGTTTACCGGTGTGCTTACCATTTTCGGAACCCTGATTTTCATGTTCCGCCAGAATGTGGGCATTACACTGGTGGTTATCTGCATTACACCTGTCAGCATGCTGGTGGCAAACTTTATTGCGAAAAAGACCTACCGCATGTTTAAGCTGCAGTCCGAGACAAGAGGCGAGCAGACCGCTTTGATTGATGAAATGATTGGAAACCAGAAGGTCGTGCAGGCGTTCTCCTATGAAGAGGAAGCCATGAAGCGTTTTGATGTGATAAACGAAAAGCTTTCCAAGTATTCCCTGCAGGCGATTTTCTTTTCCTCTACCACAAACCCGGCAACCCGTTTCGTAAACAGCTTAGTGTATACCGGTGTCTGCATCGTGGGTGCGCTGTCCGTTATCTCCGGCAGAATTACCGTCGGTGTGCTGTCCTGCTTTTTAAGCTATGCGAACCAGTATACCAAGCCCTTCAACGAAATCTCCGGTGTGTTTACGGAATTCCAGAATGCGCTTGCCTGTGCGGCACGTATTTTTGAGCTGATTGAAGAAACTCCCCAGGTGGAAGAGCCCGCGGATGCCAAGGTGCTCACCCATGCGGACGGCAGAGTGGAGCTTACCGATGTGGCATTCTCCTATGACCCGGACAGAAAGTTAATCGAGGATTTGAATTTGCATGTGGAAAGCGGCAAGAGAGTGGCGATTGTCGGACCTACCGGCTGCGGCAAGACCACGATTATCAATCTGCTCATGCGTTTCTATGATGTGGATGCGGGAAGCATTGCAGTAGATGATATTGATATTCGGAAACTTACCAGAAAAAGCCTGCGTGAGAACTACGGTATGGTGCTGCAGGAAACCTGGCTGAAGGCGGGAACGGTAAGAGAGAACCTGATTATGGGCAAGCCCGATGCGACGGATGAGGAAATGATTGCGGCAGCCAAGGCCGCCCATTCCCACAGCTTTATCAAGCGTCTGCCGAACGGCTACGACACCGTACTTTCCGAGGATGGAGAGGGACTTTCCCAGGGACAGAAGCAGCTTTTATGTATCACCAGAGTCATGCTCTGCCTTCCGCCTATGTTAATCCTGGACGAGGCAACCTCTTCCATTGATACCCGTACGGAAATCCGTATCCAGAAGGCGTTTGCCAAGATGATGAAGGGCAGAACCAGCTTTATCATTGCCCACCGTCTGTCCACCATCGTGGATGCAGACATCATCTTAGTGATGCGCGACGGCCACATCATCGAGCAGGGCAGACACGAAGAGCTGCTTGAGAAAAAGGGCTTCTATGCAGACCTCTACAACAGCCAGTTCGTGCTGAGCGAAAATTAATATTAGGATTTCTTTAACACAAGCGATTTACGGTATGCCGACGGCGACATACCGTATTTCTTTTTAAATTGCAGATAGAAGGTCTGCCGGTTGGCAAAGCCGATCATGGTGTCGATGTCCTGAATGGGAATGGACGGATTGGCTAACAGCTCTTCGGCGGCTTTCAGGCGGCAGGAAGTGACACTTTCCCAGAGGGAGGTGCCGGTCGCCCTTTTGAAAATACGTTCCAGATACGTGGCGTTTAAGCCGATGTGGTCGGCAATCTGTTCGTTGCTTTTAATCAGATAAAAAGCTTCCCGGATATAGTCGGTGGCTTTTTCCACGTAATACTGGGCGGAGGATTTCTCCGTCATGGGAAGACGGGAAAGCTCCGTTAAAAAGTGGTAGCTTAAGCTGTTTAAGTAAAGATTGTCGCGCCTGCCTTCGTATTCATGGTACAGCCGCAGCATGTCGGGCTTTAAGCTGCGGGCATCCGGGAAGATGCGCACATCCTCTAAGGAAGAGAACAAAAGGCAGATGTCTAAAGAGCTGTTTAACAACTGCAGGAAAGGCGGAAAGGCAGCCTGTCCAGGCGCCGCATCAAAGGACAAAGAAAAGCCCAGCACCGTGCAGGGACGCTCATGGTTAAAATGAATGCGGTGGGGAATGGAAGAGTCTAAAAGAATAAGATTTCTCTTGGTGAGAGGGTATTCTTTTCCGTCTATTTCGTACACACAGCTCCCTTCCGCAATGTAGTTGCATTCAAACAGACCGTGGCTGTGCACTTCCATGGAATAGTACTTCCAGTTTCCGTTCATATAGGCACAGTCCACATAGAGGGGCAGATTGGGCACATTCTTAATATCCATAGTCATTTCTCCTTTTTATTACCTTATCATAAAATGTTAAAAATCACAACTTATATATTCGCAAAAAGTCAAGAATGGCTATAGAAATACGGTTAAAAAATCAGTACAATAGGCTTACAGACACGAAAAATCAAGAAAGGCGGAACAGCTTTATGGCAATTATCCATCAGGAAAAAAGTAATAGTTTTATGTTAAATACGCCGAATACATCCTATGTAATCGGCATTGCGGATGCGGAAAAGTTCGTAGGACATGCTTATTACGGAGAAAGACTTTTAGAGGATGATGTCACCTATCTGATGCGGACGGGAGAGGCTCCTTTTACCCCGGACAAAAACAGCCGTGACAGACTCTCCTTCTTGGACTGCTTCCCGCAGGAATATCCCACACAGGGTATCGGCGACTACAGGGAAAGCGCCATCGTGGTAAAGAGTGCGGGCGGACACAATGCCCTGCAGTTAAATTTAACGGACTACCGCATTTACAAGGGTAAGGAAAAATTACAGGGACTTCCCGCTACCTGGGGCAGCGAAGAGGATACGGAAACACTGGAGCTTACTTTAGAGGACAAGGTGCTTCATGTAAAAGCCATTCTTTCCTACAGCATTTTTGAAGGCATTGATGCGGTAGTCAGAAGCGTCCGCATCGTAAACGCCGGCACGGAACCGGTGATGCTTGAAAAAGTAATGTCCGCTTCCATCGACATGGACGACACAGGCTATGACAAGATTATCCTGCACGGCTCCTGGGCAAGAGAACGTTATATTGAACGTACACCCGTAAATCACGGTGTACAGAGCACCTCTTCCATGCGCGGCGAAAGCGGCCACCAGCAGCAGCCGTTCATGGCGCTTCTTTCCCACAGCACCACACAGGATACCGGCGACATTTACGGTATGCATTTAATTTATTCCGGCAACTGCATGACACTGGCGGACAAGGGCCAGTTTGACAACATCCGTCTGATGACCGGTATCAATCCGGCAGGCTTTTCCTGGAAATTAAATCCCGGCGAAGAGTTCCAGGTGCCGGAAGCGGTTCTGGTTTATTCCAAGGAAGGTATCGGCGGTATGAGCCGTGTGTTCCACGACCTTTACAGACAGCATTTAATCCGCGGCGAATACCGTGATAAAAAGCGTCCCATCCTCATTAACAACTGGGAAGCTACCTATTTTGATTTCAACACCGACAAGCTGCTTGCCATTGCGAAGGAAGCAGCGAAGGACGGTATTGAAATGCTGGTTATGGACGACGGCTGGTTCGGCAACCGTTATGATGACAACCGTGCGCTGGGCGACTGGTTTGTGAACGAAGAAAAATTAAAGGGCGGCTTAAAGTATCTGGTAGATGAAGTTAATAAAATCGGCTTAAAGTTCGGTATCTGGTTTGAACCGGAAATGATAAGTCCCGATTCCGATTTGTACCGTGCGCATCCGGACTGGGCAATCGCCATTCCCGGCAGAACACCGGGACTTGCCCGTAACCAGTACGTGCTGGATATGTCCCGCAAGGAAATTCAGGAATACATTTTTGAAAGACTTTCCGCAATCCTGCACAGCGCCAACATCGAATATGTAAAATGGGATATGAACCGTCCTCTGTGTGATATGGGAAGCGCAGCCCTTTCCGCAGACTGCCAGGGCGAGCTTTACCACAGATATGTATTAGGCATGTACAGCCTGCAGGAAAGACTGGTAACGGAATTCCCACACCTGCTTCTGGAAAACTGCTCCGGCGGCGGCGCCCGTTTTGATGCCGGCATGCTTTACTACAGCCCGCAGATCTGGTGCTCCGATGATACGGATGCCATTGAAAGACTGACCATTCAGGAAGGCACGGCTCTGATTTATCCGCTTTCCGCCATGGGCGCCCATGTCAGCGACTGCCCGAACCATACGGTAGGACGTACCACACCGTTTGAAACCAGGGGCTATGTGGCGCTGGCAGGTACCTTCGGTTATGAGCTGGATATTACCCGCATTCCGGAAGAGGACAGAAATATGATTCCCGACCAGGTAAAGATGTACCACAAGTACAACGACCTGGTGCGCACCGGCGATTATTACCGGATTGCTTCCTTCCGCGAAAACAGAATGTACGACAGCTATATGGTAGTGGCAAAGGACAAATCCGAAGCCCTTATGACCTACATTCAGGTAATGGGCAGACCAAACTCCCATTCCCGCCGGATTTTATTAAAAGGACTGGCACCGGAAAAAACATACCGCATAGAAGGAGAGGAACGTACCTATACCGGCAGAACCCTGATGCAGGCGGGTATTCTGGCAGAAAACCTCTGGGGTGACTACAAGGGACGTCTGTATCATATTATCGAAGTGTAAAGATGCAAAAATGTAAGATGGATTTTTAGGCTCCGACAGTATATAATAGGGACATCAATACGAAAGGTGCATAACAGTTATGAACAATAAAGAAATCCTTTTTTTGAACCCGTGCCTGAAGGATGTGGTATGGGGCGGTAAAAAGCTTCGCGATGAATTTCATTACGAAGGAGCCGGGGACTCCACCGGCGAGTGCTGGGGCATCAGCGCACATCCCAACGGGGACGATACCATTAAGAACGGAGAATTCGCAGGCATGAAGCTTTCCGAACTTTACAAAACCCACAGGGAACTGTTCGGAAACATTAAAGCGGAAGAATTTCCTCTTCTGGTGAAAATCATCAATGCGGATGCGGATCTAAGCATTCAGGTCCATCCGGACGATGCCTATGCCAGAGAGCACGAAGGCTGCCCTTACGGCAAGACCGAATGCTGGTATGTCATGGACTGCCCGGAGAACGCAAGTCTCGTCATCGGCCATCATGCAAAGACAAGAGAAGAACTCGCTCAAATGATTCACGAAGACAGATACGAAGAACTGGTTCGCCAGATGCCGGTAAAGAAGGGGGACTTCATCCAGATTGTGCCCGGCACCGTGCATGCCATCAAGGGTGGATTTACCATTTTGGAAACCCAGCAGAGCAGCGACATTACCTACCGTGTATATGATTACCACAGACTGGTAAACGGCAAGGAAAGACCGCTTCACATACAGCAGAGCATCGATGTTATTACCGTGCCGGATACTTCCGCGGAAAAGGCAGTCAGCCATACCCAGGCTATGCCGAAGGATACGGTAAATGAGTTAATCAGCTGTGAATTTTACAAGGTCTATAAAGTAACTGTGGAAAAAGGGGTAACCGTACCTATGGAAGGACCTTTCATGCTGGGCAGCGTGCTGGACGGCGAAGGCAGCATTGACGGCACTCCGGTAAAGAAGGGCGACCATTTCATTCTCCCGGCTTCTTACGGGGATGCGGCGCTTACCGGTTTCATGGAACTGATTTTCTCTACGGTAAACGAGACCGGAAAGGACAAAGTATGAATTATACCATAGAAAATGAAGAACTGACGCTTGCAGTCAGCAGCCACGGTGCGGAAATCCGTTCCCTGAAGGATAAAAAGACCGGCAGGGAATATATGTGGTGCGGCGATGCCGCTTACTGGGGAAGGGTATCCCCCATTCTGTTTCCCATTGTGGGTGCGGTAAAGGACAATACCTACCGTTATAAGGATAAGTCCTATCATATGTCCCAGCATGGTTTTGCAAGAGATATGGATTTCTGTCTGACGGAAGAAACAAACGGGGAAATCTGGTTCTGCTTAACCGAGCAGGAAGTAACACTGGAAAAATATCCGTTTCCTTTCGTGCTGGAAATCGGCTATAAATTGGAGGGACGGAAAGTAAAGGTGATGTGGCGTGTGACCAACCTTTCGGAAAATCCGTTGTATTTTTCCATCGGCGGACACCCGGCATTCCTTTGCGAAAAGAGAGAGCCGGAAAAGACAACCTGCTACCTGAAATTTGCAGGTGTGAAAGAACTTGCTGCCAGAAAACTGGAGAACGGTCTGGCTTCCGATACGGTTGTGGGCATTCCTTTAGAGGAGGGCGGTTACCTGCCGGTAACGGAAGAGCTGTTTGCGGATGATGCCCTGATTATGGAAGACCGTCAGACCGGAGAGGTTTCCTTGTGCGGCGAAGACAAGGTTCCCTACCTTACCGTGAAATTCGATGCGCCCCTGTTCGGTGTATGGTCGCCGGTGGGCAAGAACGCACCGTTCATCTGCATTGAACCCTGGTACGGCAGATGCGACAGCGTACATTTTAACGGAAGCTTAGAGGAAAGGGAATGGGGCAGCGAACTGTTACCCAATGCATCTTTCCAGACCGTTTACACCGTTTCCGTATAAATTTCCTGAATTAAAAAGCAAAATCAGAAATCCGAAGGCATTATCTTATAAAATCTTAAGAAATGTTTTCGGATTTTTTACATTTCGGACATGACCTCTATACAAAAATAGAGTATACTATGAGTTCAGAGATCGTAAGGAAGAGACTGAAAGGAAAAGACAATGACAAACGAGCAGTATTACGACTTGATCCGGCCCTACGAGGATGCCATGAATCTGATGAAAACCAGATTGGAAATTTTAAATCACAATATATACGACAGAAACCATACCGAAGAAAACCAGCCGGTGCACCACATGCAGTACCGTATCAAGGAAAAGAAAAGCATGGAGGAGAAGCTGGCGCGCATCGGCGTAACCGACAGTGTGATGAATGCCAAGGATTATCTGATGGACATTGCGGGCATCCGCGTCATCTGCTATTTTCAGACGGAGATTTACGAGATGGTGGAAGCCCTAAAACGGCATGAGGATTTAATTGTTATCAAGGAAAAGGATTATATCAGAAATCCCAAGGACAACGGTTACCGCAGCTACCACATCATTTTCGGGGTGCCGCTTCATACCATGGATGCCATGGAATACTATCCGGTGGAAGTACAGTTCCGCACCCTGTCCATGGATTTCTGGTCCAGCATGGAGCACCGCATCTGTTACAAAAAGGACAGAAGCGATACGGAGGAATTAAAGAAGCAGCTTCGCGCCCTTTCGGAGTCCTTAAACATGATTGAAACCGAATTAAAAGATTATGTAAAGTAACACGAAATTTACCATAAATGAGGGGGTTCTGTTTCGTTACTATGACAGAAGCAGGATTCTTGGGAAGGAATCAGTGTGACCGAGGAGAAATTTTCAGAATGCATACAGGCCATGAACCGGGGAGACAAAGAGGGGTTGCGGCAGGTTTACGAAGAGTACGTTTCGTACATATACGGTATTGTCCGCTCTTTGCTGGCAAGCAGGGAAGAAGCGGAGGACGTGACCAGTGAGTTTTTTATAAAGCTCTGGGAAAAGTCGGACTCCTACCGTGCGGGCAACGGGCACAAGGGCTGGATGGCGACCATAGCCCGCAACTTAGCCATAGATACCCTGCGGAAAAAACGCCGGGAGGAGCCGGTGGATTTTCAGACGCAGGCAGGTTCAGAGGAAGAGGTCTGTACAGAAGCGGCATCCAGGGCGCTTCATGCCACGGACGGCAAAAGCGTGGAAGAGGAAGTGGTCGGCAGCCTGACCGTGGAAGAGGCGTTTTCCTTACTGAAGGAGCCGGAGCGGGAAGTTGTGCACTTAAAGATTATGAGCGGCATGACCTTTCAGGAGATTGCGGATTTACTGGGTTCGCCCATGGGCACCGTCACCTGGCGGTACCGGGAAGCCATGAAGAAATTAAGGAGGTATGGGTATGAAGAAGCTTGACGAAGAATATAAAAAAGCATGCGTCGAAGAAACACCCGACCTCTGGAACCGGATAGAGGCGGGACTTCCGCCCAAGACAGAACAGACGGCAAAGGAGCAGTCCGGGCTGGCAGCCGCACCGCAAACGGAAGGCACCAGTGCACCGGAAATAGGCACCAGCACACCGAAAACAGGTACCAGGGTACCGGTTTCCGGTACCCAGACGCAGGCGGCTATCCGCAAGGTCTGGATGCGCTACGGAGCTTTTGTGGCAGCAGCCGTTATGGTGCTTGTGACAGTGCCGGGACTTCTTCGCATGACGCAGGCAAAGAACACTAACGAAAATGCTGCACCCATGAGCATGCAGGATATGACAGCCGCCGGAGAAAACACCGTGGGTATGGCGGACACGGAGGAAATAGCCGGGGACAGCAGGGATACGGAATATGCGGACGCTTTCTCAGGTGAATGTGACGATGCGTATTCGGAAGAAGCACAGAACGGCACCGCCCAGGAAAATGCCGCCGTTACGGAAATGCTGCCGGGTGTGAGCAGTATGAAGCTTAAGGTGACGTCCGTAGAGGAATACGACGGTTACGAGCTGGTGGGCGTGGTAAGCGAAGACGGCACGTTTGAGACAAAAGTGGATTTTCCGGAGGAAGTAAAAAAAGAACTGGACTTTACCCTGACGGAAGGGGAGTACTACACTTTTACCTTAAGGCAGGACAAAGATAAAGATTTTCCGGGCTGCCATGTCATTGCGGTGGAGCAGACAGGAAAGCAGCGGACAGCAGAATAAAAAGGTTTGGAAGAGAAATGAATGTAAAAAAATTACTGAGTATTTTATTGTTTCTGGTTATCATGGGTGCCACTGTTTTTGTGGTGCTCAAAAATCAGGATTTAACGGAAGTGCTGCATACGGTAGCCGGCATGAATAAAATTTATCTGGGACTGGCAATTGCCATGGCGATTTTTTTTGTGAGTGCGGAAGGAATTCTGTTTTTCCATATGTTTCATTCGCTGGGAGAAAAAGCGGGCTTCTGGCAGTGCATCAAGTATGCCTTTGTGGGCTTCTTTTATTCGGGCATTACGCCCTCCGCATCCGGCGGACAGCCCATGCAGTTATATTATATGAACAAGGACGGCCATTCCTTTGTGCACAGCACCATAGCGCTTGTCTGCGCTGCCATGGCGTACAAGCTGATTCTGGTGCTTATGGGTATCGTCATCGCTATCTTCTGGTGGCAGGGACTTAAGGACAATATGGGCAATCTCATGCCTCTTTATTTTTTAGGATTGGCACTGAATTCCGTGCTGGTATTATCTTTGCTTCTGTTACTTGCCTTTGGCGCGAAAATTGAGAAAATCATTTTGGTTCCGGAGCGGTTCCTCATTAAAATCCATCTGTTAAAGGAGTCTCCGAAAAGAAGGGAAAAGCTGCATGAAATGGTGCTGCAGTACGCCGATACGGTGGTGTTTCTGCGGACGCATGTCAAGGTGATTTTGTATATTCTTACAGTGACATTTGCACAGAGATGTGCGGTGTTCGGACTGACCTATTTTGTCTACAGAGGAATGGGGCTTTCCGGTACCGGGGCCATCCCCATCATGGCTCTGCAGGCTGTGGTTTACATAACGGTGGATATGCTGCCCCTGCCGGGCTCCCAGGGTGTAACGGAGCTGGTGTATGCCGCCATATTCGGCGCCATTTTTACCGGTGGGACACTGACCATATCCATGTGTGTGACAAGAAGTATCAATTATTACCTGCCGCTGATTATCAGTGCGATTGTGGCAGGGTACTGTTCTCTGAAGAAGAAAAGAGAAACTGCACAAATTTAACGGCGGCGTCCGTGCGTTTGGAGTTGCGGACAATGCCGATATAAAGAGGTCCGTCCTCTTCGGTATAACCGTAAGCGCGAAGCAGCTCGGTGCAGCCGCTGATATCGATTCCCACGGGGTGGGGGTCCTCCATGCTTTCCGTATCGGAGCCTCCGGGAAATACCATATCCTCCGTGGACTCGTCCTCATCCTGACGTCTGCGGTATTCCTCCGCAAGAGGCAGGTCCACATAAAAGAGCTTGTCGGAAACGGAGTCGAGAAATTCTTTATCGAGACAGGTTTCCAAATCCAAAAAGGTGCAGTCGTAACCGTACATGGCAAAGCTGGCTTCATCCATGATGCAGATATCCAGACTTCTGGCTGCCACGTAGGTGGCGATGGACTGGTTTGCCTGGTAGGATGCCTGGGCGTTGTCCGCCGTCATGTAAAGACCGGTGCTTAAATAGGCCTCGTTTTTGGAGGTATCCAGACCCATGGAGGACACATAATCGGCAAGCAGCTCATCGGAGGCATCCGTGCCGATTTCCGTCAGGGAGCTGTTTAAGGCAATGCCGAACAGTACTTCATTCTTGGCGGTGACCCTTGTATAAATAATGTAGACGATAACGGCAAGCAGCGCCGCACCTCCGATAACATACCATTTATAATATCCCCAGAAATAGTCCCATTGTTCTTTCCTGCTTTTCTGCTTTATCGCTTCCCGTTCTTCCTTAAATTCATCCATTACCGGCATAAAAAATACGTCCTTTCCATCTATAATAAATATATTTTCTATGATACTGTCCGGGGTATTTTCTGTCAATGAACGAAACGGAAGAAGAATATTAAAAAAATATAAATCCTTGCTTTCTTTTTTAAAATGTACTATCCTATTTTAAGAACCTGAATAACAGAAAGGCAAGGGGTACGAATGAGCGAAGTATATGTAGAACATCTGGTAAAGAGAGAAAAGGCCTCAGGGCTTAAATTTTTGAAAATTTTATTGATTATGCTGACAGTGGTATTCGGTCTGATGGGACTGATGATGATGTTTTACGGTCTGCCGTTACTGATTGCTGTCGGAACCGGTGTGGGCGCCTATTTTGCGGGCCTGTATGCCGATGTGGAATTTGAATACCTGTATCTGGACAAGGAATTTTCCGTAGACAAAATCTTTGGCAAAACCAAAAGAAAAAAAGCGGAAACCTTTGAGGTGGAAAGAATGGAAATCTTAGCTCCCATTCATTCCTGCCATCTGGATTCTTATAAAAACAGAAATGCAAAGGAAACCGATTACAGCATCGGAGTGGAGGAAAAGCCGGACTTACGTTACGTGATGTATTACGAAGGCAACCGCCGTATTGTCTTAAGTCCCAACGAGGAATTTGTGAAGGCAATGCGCAACGCTTCCCCGAGAAAAGTGTTCACGGATTAAGGTTTTTCACTTGACAGGCGGGTATGAGTTTGTTAAACTCATAAACATTTACAGTACTTATTTTTTCACAAAATAAACAGCATTATAAATACGCACAAGGAGGAAAGAATGGGAAAGATTATTGGTGAAGGTATTACCTTTGATGATGTCCTTTTGGTTCCCGGATATTCTGAGGTAATTCCCAATCAGGTGGATTTGACAACATGGCTTACAAAGACAATTAAGCTGAACATTCCGATGATGAGTGCCGGCATGGACACTGTTACCGAACACCGCATGGCGATTGCCATGGCAAGACAGGGCGGTATCGGTATCATTCACAAGAACATGTCTATTGAGGCGCAGGCAGAAGAGGTGGACAAGGTAAAGCGTTCCGAGAACGGTGTTATTACCGATCCGTTTTCTCTTTCTCCGGAGAATACTCTGGCAGATGCCGACGCACTGATGGCTAAGTTCCGTATTTCCGGCGTTCCCATTACCGAGGGACGTAAATTAGTTGGTATCATTACCAACCGCGATTTGAAATTTGAAACCGATTTCTCCAAGAAAATCAAAGAGTCCATGACCAGCGAAGGACTGATTACGGCTCCGGAAGGAATCACATTGGAAGATGCAAAGAAAATTCTTGCAAAAGCAAGAAAGGAAAAGCTTCCCATTGTTGATGCCGATTACAATCTGAAAGGTCTCATCACCATCAAGGATATTGAAAAGACCATTAAATATCCTCTGGCAGCAAAGGATGCACAGGGCAGACTTCTCTGCGGCGCCGCAGTCGGCATTACCGCAAACGTACTGGAAAGAGTTGCAGCCCTGGTAGATGCCAAGGTGGACGTAGTGGTACTGGACTCCGCACACGGACATTCCGCAAACGTACTCCGCTGCGTAAAGATGATTAAAGAAAAATATCCCGATTTACCGGTTATCGCCGGCAACGTGGCAACGGGCGAAGGCACAAAGGCTTTAATCGAAGCCGGTGCGGATGCCGTTAAGGTTGGTATCGGGCCCGGTTCCATCTGTACCACACGTATCGTGGCAGGTATCGGTGTTCCCCAGATTTCCGCTATTATGGACTGTTACGCCGTAGCAAAAGAGTATGGCATCCCCATTATCGCAGATGGTGGTATCAAGTACTCCGGCGATATGACAAAGGCAATCGCAGCAGGCGGCAACGTATGTATGATGGGTTCCATCTTCGCAGGCTGTGAAGAAAGCCCGGGAGACTTTGAATTGTTCCAGGGGAGAAAATACAAGGTATACCGCGGCATGGGATCTATCGCAGCCATGGAAAACGGCAGCAAGGACCGTTACTTCCAGACAGATGCCAAGAAGCTTGTACCCGAAGGAGTAGAAGGACGTGTTGCTTATAAGGGCAACGTAGAAGATACCATATTCCAGCTTATGGGCGGTCTTCGTTCCGGTATGGGTTACTGCGGTACCCACAATATTGAAGAATTGAAGGAAAACGGCAGATTTGTCAAGATTTCCGCTGCATCCTTAAAGGAAAGCCATCCTCATGATATTCATATCACCAAGGAAGCTCCCAACTACAGCACGGACGAATGATGTAGCTGCAAACAGCATAACAGAACAGGAAAAGGGCTGTCGCATCGCGGCAGCCCTTGTTTGCGTTAATGGTTTTCGCTGCGGAAGCCTTATGCTGTCAATACAGCCCCTCCTGCTTTAAGTCTCCCCCGCGTACTGTTATCACTTCTCCGTTATCCAGTCTTACCCGCAGGGAAAAGTCGTTTTCGATTTCTTCCGCAATACCGCAGCGGGTTCCTTCGTGACCGCTTAAGAACACTTTTCTGCCGGGGGTTAAGTTTGCCGCCCGGTAGGCTTCCAGGTAGGAGGGAAGTCTGTCGGGAAAGTGGGAGAGCATGGCGGTCATTTCCCGTAAAAGGGCAGCCGTCAGCTTTGCCCGGGACTGCTCCGCACCGGTGAGTATCCGCAGGGACACCGCTTTTTCCTTGAGGGAGTCGTCAAAATCGGAGAGCACCTGGTTTACATTGATGCCGATGCCGATAATCACATATTCCACATGGTCACTTTCACTTTCCATGGACATTTCCGTTAAGATGCCGCTGAGCTTGCGCCCATCCGCCATTAAATCATTCAGCCATTTTATCTGAATATCCGTGTTGCAGACGGAAGAGATGGCATTCCGTACCGCCAACGCCGTGCAGGCGGTCAGGGCGGGACTGTCACTAAGCTGCAGGCAGCCGCCCGGCAGACTTTGGGGATACAGAAGCAGGGAGAGATAGATGCCCTTGTTTTTAGGGGAACTGAAGGCTCTTCCCACCCGTCCTTTTCCGTTTGTCTGTTCGTTTGCCAGAACCACCGTGTAGTTTTCGGCGCCGTTTAAGGCAAGGGATTTTAAATACCGGTTGGTGGAGTCCACGGAGTCCAAACAGAGAATGGAGCCGGGGAACCCTCCCGGCAGATACCCCATGATTTCCCCCGTATTCAATAAGTCTGGTGCATTTTTCAGCAGGTAGCCCCTGTTGGTGGAGGATGCGATGTCGTAGCCTTCCTCCCGGAGGGCCTTTACGGCAGAACTGACCGCCATGCGGCTGACGCCAATCTGCTCACTGATCCACGCACCGGACAGATAATCCGTCTGATTTTTCAGCAGGGCAAGAACCTTGTCCTTTGTCATAACAAACACCGTGCCTTTCGACAGCCCGTTCTATGAAACAGGCTGCATCCTGATTTCTGTTCTTTCATCATAACAGATTTTTCTTTTTTTTACCACAGAAGAAAAGAAAATGTAAAGGCAAAACAAAAATAGCTTGACAATCGAACGGCTATCTTTATAATTGTAAATGTTTGAAAAAATACATTTACAATTAACAGGAGGACTTCCCATGGAAGAACAGAAGAAAAACAAAATGAAATTAACGATACTGGATATGACCCAGATTGCCTTTTTTACGGCGCTGATTGCCGTATGCGCCTGGATTGTGGTACCCATACCAAACATTCCTTTTACCTTGCAGGTATTCGGCGTCTTTGCGGCACTTTGTACTCTGGGCGGTAAAAAAGGAACCATCAGTATTGCTGTTTACATACTGCTGGGTGCTGTGGGTGCACCTGTGTTTGCCGGCTTTAAGAGCGGATTCGGCGTACTGGCAGGTACGACCGGAGGTTATATCGCAGGATTTTTATTCTCCGGCTTTGTATTCTGGCTGGTGACGGCGCTCATGAAAAAGAAAAACTTTTTTGTGCTTCTTTTAAGCTGTATTCTCGGCCTTGCTGCCTGTTATGCGTTCGGTACCGCATGGTTTGTTGCTGTCTATATGCGGCAGGGCAAGGCCATCAGCCTGGCAGCGGCCCTGATGGCATGTGTGGTTCCTTATATCATTCCCGATGTGGTGAAAATTCTCCTGGCAATCAGTGTATCAAAAGCTGTCAGAAAAGTTATGAAAAAATAGTAAAAAATGTCAAAATCTGCCCAAAACGGTTGCGGTGCCGTTCCGGTGTATGGTACACTGAACAATAAGAGAGGGTTTATCATATGAAGGAACATGACGACTGGAATTGGAAGATTACCTACAAAAGTCTGATAGACGAAAAAAAACTGTTATCCCTGCAAAAGCACTTCTGCAGTGCTTCCGGTTTGTGTGCCTGCTGTGTGGATGCTTACGGAAAGGTGCGCACGGAATTTACCGGAGACAAGGAAGATTTGGACAGACTCCGGGGCATCGTGACGGACAGGCAGATAGAGGAAGCCTTAAAGCGCGTGGCGGAGGGCTCCATTGAAGAGCTTGTGGTAGAGGACACGGAGCTTCCCTATGTGAAGTACGCCGTGCTTTCCGTCCGGGTAAAAGGCAGGGTTATGATAAACTGGGTGCTGCTTGGCATCCTGAATGATACGGAAGAAGAGCCGGGGATACCTGCAGGCTGTCACAATGCCCTGTCCGAGATGAATTTCTACAAGGACATCGATTTGCTGATGGTCTGCTCCCGGCTTATTTTTGAAAATAAATGCAGGACGCTGCTTGCGGACGAGCCCGCAGGAAAGATGCCGGAGACGGCTTTCAAAAAGGACAGGCAGGACGAAATTACCGCCCTGACACAGCTTCTTGACAGTGAGGACGCCGTGGAAGTGGTTATGGCAAAATTCCTGCAGATTACCGTAAGCGCCCTGAAATTGTCCGGCGGTTTTGTATGTCACATGGACAGAAAAGAACGGACAACGGATATTCTGGCGCAGTGGTACGGAAGAGGCGCTGTTTCCCCATTTGAAAAAACAAGGGGGATTCCGGCGGAGGACATCCTGTTTACGAAAGAGCCTATGATTGTGGACTCCGACTCCATACAGGGCAGTCCGGAGGCGGCAAAGTGGTACCGGGACGGCGTAAGGGCATTCCTTTTGTACCCGCTTATGGAAAACGAAGAAAGCAGCATGTGCCTTTCTTTGTGCCAGTTAAACGAAGAACGTTATTTTGACGGTAGAGAGGTGCAGTTTATCTCCGGCGCCGTAAAGATTTTACAGAGTATATTGGGAAAACGCATCCAGAAAAATTCCCTGTCCTGCGCATATGTGTCCATGGAGTCCGTGCTGGACGGCATGAAATGCGGCATTTATATCCGGGAGCCGGAAAGCGGCCAGATGCTGTTTTCCAATAAGCTTTTGCAGAACACCTTTGCAAAAGAACTGGAGGCAGGCACCTTCGAGGAGCTTTTAAACCAAAAGCTGCCGTTGCGGTATGAAACGGCGCCCAAGACGGAAGAAGAGGGAGAAACCTGCAACTGGTTTGACATGGCGGTTTCGGATGTTACCTGGGTGGACGGCAGAAAAGTGCAGATGTATGCCATCTATGACGTGACCGACAGAAAGGTGTACCAGAAGAAGGTGGAGCAGCAGACCTATACGGATTTCCTGACGGGACTTTACAACCGTATCTGCTGTGAAAGAGACCTGGCGGTTTACGTGGACAACGCCGGTGAGAAGCAGAAAAAAGGCGCTCTGCTGTATCTGGATTTGGATGACTTCAAGCATATCAATGACGGACTGGGGCACCAGTACGGCGATATGCTGTTAAAGCAGATTTCCAAAGAACTGAAAAAGGTAAAGGGTATCGGGCAGAACTGCTACCGGGTCGGCGGCGATGAATTCATCATTATCATTCCGCCGGAAGAATACGGCGAATACGACCGCATTCTTTCCGACATACAGGATATTTTCTTAAGACCCTGGAATTTAAAGGATATGGATTACTACTGCACCATGAGCATGGGTGTGGTGGAGTATCCCCAGAACGGACAGGGCATTCAGGATTTGATTAAAAAAGCGGATATTGCCATGTTTGAAGCCAAGAAAAACGGCAAAAACAGGGTGGTCCGTTACAAAGACGGTCTGGACAGCGAGTCCGGCAGAAGGCTGACCATGGAGAAAAACATGAGGGATGCCACGGTTGCCGGCTACAAGGAATTTGAAATTTATTACCAGCCCATTATGGATATTTCCAGACCCGGTGCTCCCTGCACGGGTGCGGAGGCGCTGCTCCGCTGGAACAGTGCTTCGCTCGGATTTATTTCCCCGGCGGATTTCATTCCTTTGGCGGAGTATCTGGGACTCATCAATCCCATCGGCTACCATGTGCTTCTGGAAGCCTGCCGGGAATGCCGCAGATGGAATGAGAACGGTCATCCAGAATACAAGGTAAACGTCAATCTTTCGGTGGTGCAGCTTTTGCAGCCGGATATTGTGGAGTCCGTGGAAAGAGCGCTGGACGAAACCGGTATTTCCCCGAAAAACCTGACGTTGGAAGTAACGGAAAGCCTTGCCATCAACGACATGAACCGCATGAAAGAAATTTTAGGCAATATCCGGAAGCTTGGCGTGCGCATTGCACTGGATGATTTCGGCACTGGTTATTCTTCCTTAAACCACATAAGGGAGCTGCCCTTTGACGTTATCAAAGTCGACCAGAGCTTTGTAAAGGACCTGGCGGAGGACGCGTATTCCCAGTCCTTTATCAAGATGGTGGCGGAACTGGCGCAGACCATCGGCGTAAGCATCTGTGTGGAGGGGATTGAAACGAAAGAACAGTACCGCCTGCTCGGCGATATGAAGGTGCGCATGGTGCAGGGATATTATTTCGCACGCCCCTTAAAACGCGAAGATTTTGAAGCGGATTATGTGCCGGAGCTTGCAGAGAAAAAAGAAACGCAGCCTTCCGCAAAACTTCTTGCGTTTCCCGAAAAAGCCCCTTGAAATCCCTTGTAAAATCATGTAGTATGGACTTATAAGCTGCACAACTGGCGGAAACAGCAACTGCTGTCGTGGGAGTACCCACAGGAAGTGTAGAAAATAAGAAAAAATGCCGACCGCCTGGGCGAACACATATGTGCCGCTCAGGCGGTTTTTAGTGTTTGGAAACGGAGGAAACGAACATGGTATCATTACAACAGGAACTGATGGAAAACAGCTATCCCGGCAGAGGTATTGTCCTTGGCAAATCCGGCAATGGCAAATATGCGGTCAGCGCATACTTTATTATGGGAAGAAGTGCAAATAGCCGCAACCGTATCTTCGTACAGGATGGCGAAGGCATCCGCACACAGGCATTTGACCCTTCCAAGTTAGAGGACCCCTCTCTTATTATTTACGCACCCGTCAGAGTACTCGGCAACAAGACCATCGTCACAAACGGTGACCAGACCGACACCATTTACGAAGGCATGGATAAGCAGCTTACCTTTGAGCAGTCTTTACGCTGCCGTAAATTTGAGCCGGATGCTCCCAACTACACACCGAGAATTTCCGGTATCATTCATCTGGAGAACGGCAATTTCAACTATGCCATGTCCATCTTAAAGAGCAACCACGGTGACCCGGACTCCTGCCGCCGCTATACCTTTGCATACGAAAATCCCAAGGCAGGCGAGGGACATTTTATCCATACCTATATGCATGACGGCAACCCGCTGCCCAGCTTTGAAGGGGAACCGAAGGAAGTGGAAATTCCCAATGACATTGATGCGTTTACCGATATGCTGTGGAACAGCTTAAACGAAGACAACAAGGTTTCCTTATTTGTCAGATACATCGAGGTGGAAACCGGCAAATACGAAACCAGAATTGTCAACAAGAACAAATAAGAAAACATAAATACGCAAATAAGTATAAATATGCGGATAACTTGCGTCACATAGAAAGGAATACAGTGATTATGAACGAAATCGAATTAAAATACGGATGTAACCCCAACCAGAAGCCTTCCCGCATTTTCATGGAAGACGGCAGCGACCTGCCCGTTACGGTATTAAACGGCAAGCCCGGCTATATTAACTTCCTGGATGCTTTCAACGGCTGGCAGCTTGTAAAGGAATTAAAGGAAGCAACCGGTCTTCCCGCAGCCACCTCCTTTAAGCATGTTTCTCCCGCCGGTGCGGCGCTGGGACTTCATATGTCCGAAACCTTAAAGAAGATTTACTGGGTGGACGATTTGGGAGAGCTTTCTCCTCTGGCATGTGCATATGCAAGAGCAAGAGGTGCGGACAGAATGTCTTCCTTCGGTGATTTCATTGCTCTTTCCGACGAATGCGACGAGGATACCGCCCGCCTGATTAAGAGAGAGGTTTCCGACGGCGTTATCGCTCCGGGCTATACCGAAAAGGCACTGGAGCTTCTGAAATCCAAAAAGAAGGGCAATTACAATATTATAAAGATTGACCCTTCCTATGTACCGGCACCCATCGAAAGAAAGCAGGTGTACGGCATTACCTTTGAACAGGGAAGAAACGAATTAAAGATTGACAAAGAGCTTTTAAGCAATATCGTAACCCAGAACAAGGACATTCCCGAAAGCGCCCTGCGCGACATGAAGGTAGCGCTCATTACCTTAAAATACACACAGTCCAATTCCGTATGCTATGTAAAGGACGGTCAGGCAATCGGTATCGGCGCAGGACAGCAATCCCGTGTACACTGCACCAGACTTGCCGGACAGAAAGCGGACAACTGGTTCTTACGTCAGGCACCGCAGGTTCTGTCCTTACAGTTTGTGGACTCCCTGGGCAGAGCGGACAGGGACAATGCCATCGACAACTACATCGGCGACGAATATATGGATGTACTGGCAGAGGGTGCATGGCAGAGAGTATTCAAGGAAAAACCACCTGTATTTACCACAGAGGAAAAGAGAGCATGGCTTGACGGCTTAAAGGATGTTACCTTAGGCTCCGATGCGTTCTTCCCGTTCTCCGACAACGTGGAAAGAGCACACAAGAGCGGCGTGAAGTACATTGTACAGCCCGGCGGTTCTGTCAGGGATGATTTGGTGATTTCCTGCTGCGACAAGTACAACATGGCAATGGTATTTACCGGCATCCGCCTGTTCCATCACTAATCCGGAACCGGGCGGCGCGGACATCTTCGCGGACAATAAGGAATAAAACTATGACACTGAAAGATTTGGAAGAATTTGACCCCATTACCATACAATGCCACGACAATCCGGATGCGGATGCGCTGGGAGCCGGCTTTGGTCTGTATGCCTATTTCAAGAGCCTGGGCAGACAGACAAGGCTTATTTACAGCGGCAGAAATCCCATCCAGAAGTCCAATCTGAAAATCATGATGGATGAACTGCATATACCGGTGGAGTATGTACGCCCGGATGAAGAACAGCCCCTTTTTATAAAGGGGCTGCTTGTGACAGTGGACTGTCAGTACGGCGCCGGCAATGTGACGAAGATTGCGGCGGATACGGTAGCCATTGTGGACCACCATCAGGTGGAAATAGACGGCGTGCCCTTAAGCCTGATTGTACCGGCGCTGGGAAGCTGCTGCACCCTTGTGTGGAAGATTTTACGGGATGAAAAATTCGATATAAAAGCGGTGCCGGGACTGGAAACGGCTCTGTATTACGGACTGTATACGGACACAAACCAGCTTTCCGAAGTCCGCAATCCCCTCGACATGGATATGCGGGATGACCTGGCATTTGATGCCGGTCTTATCAATTATTTTAAAAATTCCAATCTTTCCTTAAAGGAGCTGGAGATTGCGGGAGTGGCGCTGATACGCTACAGCTTCAACGAAGATTATAATTATGCGGTTATCAAGGCACAGCCCTGCGACCCTAATATACTGGGACTTATCAGTGATTTCCTGCTGCAGGTGGATGTGATTACCAGTTGTCTGGTGTTTAACGAAAACGCGGACGGCTATAAGTTTTCCGTGCGAAGCTGCATCAAGGAAGTGAATGCCAGCGAGCTGGCTTCCTATTTATGCGAAGGCATCGGCTCCGGCGGCGGACACTATGAAAAAGCGGGCGGCTTTGTCAGCAGGAAGCTTTACGAAAAGCGTTATCCCACCTTGCATCCGGAAGCGTACTTCAACAACCGCATGAACCAGTATTTTGACAGCTTTGATTTGATTTATGCGGCGGACTATGACATTGACACATCCGACATGAAGAAATACAGCAAAAAGAAAATTCCCATCGGCTTTGTGAAAGCGGATGAGGTGCTCCCGGCAGGTACGCCGATTACCATCCGTACCCTGGAGGGGGATGTGGATATGACCATCGAAGATGATTTGTATATCATGATTGGCATCAAGGGCGAGGTCTATCCCAACCGGAGAGCCAAGTTTGAAAAAAGCTATCAGGTGCTTCCCGAGAAATATGTGTTTGAAACCTATGCGCTGTCGGCGGATTATGTGCCGACCATAAAGAACCGGAACGACGGCAGCACTCTGCATCTGACCGATTTCGCAAAGGTATGTATTCCCACAGGGCAGGTGCACATTCATGCCAGGGAACTGAAAAGGGGCATAAAGATTTTTACGGCATGGGACAAGGGAAAATACATGCTGGGGAAGCCGGGGGATTATCTTGCCGTGCGTTGTGAAGACAGACACGACATTTATGTGGTAGAAAGGGATATATTTGGTAAAACCTATGAAGAAACCGTATAAGTACGATGCGTTTATCAGCTACCGCCATGCAGACCTTGACAGGTTTGCGGCGGAAAATCTGCAGAAGCAGCTGGAGTGGTTCAAGGTTCCCGGCTCACTTAAAAAGGAAAAGAAGCTTTCCCGGACAAAAATCGAAAGGGTTTTCCGGGACAAGGACGAGCTGCCGCTTACCAATAACTTAGAGGATCCCATCCGGAAAGCACTGGAGGAGTCGGAATACTTAATTGTCATCTGCTCTCCCAGACTGAAGGAGTCTCTGTGGTGCCGCAAGGAAATCGAAACCTTTATCAGTCTGCACGGCAGGGAAAATATTTTTGCGGTGCTGGTGGAAGGGGAGCCTTCGGAGTCCTTCCCGGAGGAACTGTTATACCGGGAAAAGACGATTACCCATGAAGACGGCAGTACGGAAACCGTAAAAGAGGAAATGGAACCGCTGGCAGCGGATGTACGCGGCAAAAATAAAAGAGATGTCCTAAAGGCCATGAAAACGGAAAAGCTGCGTCTGATAGCTCCCATGCTGGGTGTCGGCTATGACGACTTAAAGCAGCGCCACCGGGAACAGAAATTAAAGAAAACCCTTGGCTTCACCGCTGCGGGAGCTGCCGTATGCCTGGCATTCGGAATTGTCAGCACCGCTATGGTCATGCAGATACGGGAGCAGAAAAAACAAATTCAGATACAGAACGACTCCCTTGCCCAACAGGCGGCGCAGATTAGCAGCCAGAACGATATTCTGTCCAGGGAGCAGGCACTCAGTCTGGCGGAGGAATCCGGACGGCTTTTGAAGAAGGGCGACAGAATAGGCGCTATGCAGACGGCAATCAGCGCCCTGACGGAGTACGACGGCATTGCCATGCCCTATACGGTACAGGCACAGAAAGCCCTGACGGACAGCCTGTATGTATATAACCGGACGGGAGATTTCTTAAGCCAGTACGAAGCAAAGACGGACAGCGTGATTACGGACATGCAGTCTTCCCGGGGCATGTCTTATTATGCACTGAAGGAAAGTGCGGGAGACATTACGGTAAAAGAAAGCGAATACGGACATACGGTGGGGAAACTTGCGGGTCTGGCAGGCTATTCGGACGGCGGTATATTTTTTATAGATGACAGCAGACTGGTTTACCGGAACGAAGAGAGGGAACTGCTGGTATTTGATGCCAAAACCGGGGAAACCGAAAAGGTGAAGCTGCCGGGCAGCGCTTACAATTACTATCTGTCAGAGGACGGAACCCGGATAGCGGTAAGCGGTTATAATTTTCTCCGTATTATAGACGCAGAGGATTATACAGAGATTCAAAACTTAGACGAATACTGCAAGGAACAGACCGGACGGATTTATTTTAACGAAGACTCCACGGCGGTGGTGCTTACCCTGCGAAACAGCGACGATGTAATGTCGGAGGACAGAAGGCTTCTGTACCTTAGCCTGACGGATGACACAAAGAGATATTCCGACTGGGAGACGGCATATGTGGAGGATGTGGTATTTAAGGACGGCTGTATGTATGTGCTGACCTACGAAACACGGGATGTACTGTACTCAGTCTTTGACAGTTATCTGAAAGCCTATGAGGAAAGCACGGGAAAGCTGCTCTATAAAAAAGAATATAAAAATGCCATGCTGAATGACATTCTGTTTTCCAAAGGGGATGACGATAGCATGCTTCTGTACGGCGGTTATGAAGCCGATGCCGTCAGCCGGAAAAACGGAGAGGTTTACCTGCGTGCCGAAACGGGTATCAGCGGCATTGTATATGCGGAGCCGGTAAACGGCGCCAACCTGTATTCCTATATTACGAACGACGGCTGCCAGTATATTATGAGCTATGAAAACAACATATCTTTTACCCACGGTGTTACCTTCGACTGCTTTGACGACAGGATTTATTATGTGGTAAGACTGACACAGGGCTTTGTGATGGCAACGCATACGGAGAACCGGGCGGTGTGCTATCAGCGCTTTTATCCGGCGGACGATACCCTGACGGACAAAACACCCGACAGAGAGGATACCGAGGTACTGTGGGGCAGCGAGGTACAGGAGACCGCAAAGGAAAAGGGATATGTCCTGCCCAAGCTTGCGGAAGGTATTTTTTACAACGAGGACAAAACGATTACATTTGTAACGTATCAGGATTCTTCCTTAAGGATGTATGATACGGCTTCGGGAGAACTGCTTGCGGAAATCACGGATACGCCGGGCGATGCTTCGGAATACTACGGGAAGGATGCACAGGGCAATTACTACGTGGGCTTCGGCTCCTGGGCGTATATGATGAACCCGCAGAATGAAAATCTGGCGTTCTTACGCGGCATGATGCAGATTGATGAATCGGGAAAACTGCTTATGGTGGACAATCTGGACAATTACTATTTATGCCCGGTATACACTTTGGATGAACTGCTTGCTATGGCAGAGGCAAATGTGGTAAAATATACGCAAAACGAAATTACGGAATAAACGGAAACAGGAAGGTTTTAGTATGAGCGAGACAGAAAGCAAAAATTTTATTGAACAGATTATAGAGAAGGATTTGGCGGATGGCGTTTACGATACCGTGCACACCCGTTTTCCTCCCGAACCCAACGGTTATCTTCATATCGGACATGCCAAGAGTATTCTTTTAAACTACGGACTGGCACAGAAGTACAACGGCAAGTTCAACATGCGTTTTGACGATACCAACCCGACCAAGGAAAAGGAAGAGTTCGTAGACTCCATCAAAGCGGATGTGGAATGGCTGGGCGCCGATTGGGAAGACAGACTTTTCTTTGCATCCAACTATTTTGAGCAGATGTACGAAGCGGCTGTAAAGCTGATTAAAAAAGGAAAAGCCTATGTATCCGACCTGTCCGCAGAGCAGATGAAGGAATACAGAGGCACCCTGACCGAACCGGGAAAAGAGGACCCGGCAGCAGGCAGAAGCATTGAGGAGAACTTACAGTTATTCGAGGACATGCGTGCCGGTAAATTCGCAGACGGCGAAAAGGTACTCCGCGCCCGCATTGATATGGCTTCTCCCAACATGAACATGAGAGACCCGGTTATTTACCGCGTAGCCCATATGACCCACCACAATACCGGGGACAAATGGTGTATTTATCCCATGTACGATTTCGCACATCCCATTGAGGATGCCATTGAAGGCATTACCCATTCCATCTGTACTCTGGAATTTGAAGACCACAGACCTCTGTACGACTGGGTGGTAAGAGAACTGGAATACCCGCATCCTCCCAAGCAGATTGAGTTTGCAAAGCTGTATCTGAAAAATGTGGTGACCGGCAAGAGATACATCAAAAAATTAGTAGAGGAAGGAATCGTGGACGGCTGGGACGACCCCAGACTGGTTTCCATTGCCGCTTTGAGAAGACGCGGCTTTACCCCGGAATCCATTAAAATGTTCGTAGAACTCTGCGGCATTTCCAAGGCAAATTCCATTGCCGATTATGCGATGCTTGAGTACTGCATCCGCGAAGACTTAAAGATGAAGCGTCCTCGTATGATGGCGGTTTTAAATCCGGTGAAGCTTGTGATTGACAACTATCCCGAAGGACAGACCGAGATGCTTACCGCTGCCAACAACTTAGAGAATGAGTCCTTAGGCAGCAGGAAAATTCCGTTCGGCAGAGAGCTTTATATTGAAAGAGAAGATTTCATGGAGGAGCCTCCTAAGAAATACTTCCGTCTGTTCCCCGGCAACGAAGTGCGTCTGATGAATGCTTACTTTGTCACCTGCACCGGCTGTGCGAAGGATGAAAACGGCAATGTAACGGAAGTACACTGTACCTATGACCCCGCATCCAGAGGCGGCAACAGCCCGGACGGCAGAAAAGTAAAGGGTACCATTCACTGGGTTCCCGCAAAGGAAGCCGTAAAAGCGGAAGTCAGACTGTACGAAAACATCATTGACGAAGAAAAGGGCGTTTACAACGAGGACGGCAGCTTAAACTTAAATCCCAATTCCCTGACAATCTTAAAGGAATGCTATGTAGAGCCGGCACTTAAGGATGCCAAAGCCTATGAAAGCTTCCAGTTTGTCAGAAACGGATTTTTCTGCGTGGACTGCAAGGATTCCAAAGAAGGAGCTTTAGTCTTTAACCGGATTGTTTCCTTGAAGAGTTCATTCGTGTTACCGAAGAAGGAGGACTAACTATGGGCAATTTATTGTCAGGATTATCGGATTTGGGGCTTGGGGATCTGGAAGGTGCCAAATTATATGACGACCCGAATAAAAATCAGGACAGTAATAAGGGGAAGGCAGCAGCAACAATCGAAGAAAAAGATTTAATTTATGACAGAAATTACGATTGTCCGGTCTGTGGGTGCAAGATTACGGCAAAGACTATGAAGGCGGGAAAAGCAAGACTGATACGGACGGACAACGATTTGCGTTCCGTTTTTGAGGGTATTGACGCATATAAGTATGATGTGATATATTGCCCGAAATGCGGCTATTCCGCACTTATCCGCTTTTTTAAGCCCATGCCGGAAGGACAGGTGCGGCTTATCCGGGAAAAAATCTGCCGGCACATTAAACTGAAGCCTCACACGGGAGATACCTATACCTATGAGGAGGCTATGGAGCATTACAAAGTGGCGCTTGCCTGCTCCATTGTAAAACAGGCAAGAAACAGTGAAAAAGCCTATACCTGCTTAAAGGCGGCATGGGTGCTCCGCGGCTGGAGAGAAACCCTGGAAAAGGAACCCGGCACGGAAGAAAAGAGAGCCGAATTAAAGGCACAGGAAAAAGAGTATCTGAAAAATGCCATGGAGGGCTTTATTGCAGCGGAAGCAGCGGAAAGTTTCCCCATCTGCGGCATGGACGATACCACACTGGAATATCTGATTGCCAATCTGGCTTTTGAACTGGGCAAGTATGACATTGCTTCCAAGCTCATATCCGAGATTTTGGTAAGACCCTATGCCAACTCCCGCATGAAGGACAAGGCAAGGGAATTAAAGGACGCCGTTTTAGCGGAACTCCGGAAAAATAGGGCGTAAAGTCTGTTTACCGGCATAACAGGCGGTACCGATAAATAAAGACAGAAATAAAAAGGACGTATGAAAGCTGATTCATACGTCCCTTTTTGCGGTTCCGGTCGACAATCATTTCACCGATCCGGCTAATTATTCATTTTTCTCATCGTCTTCGTCGAAGAATTCTTCTACTTCATCGATTTTTTCGTCTGCCTTTTCGGTAACATCTTCTACTACGGAAGAAAGCTCTTCAAAGGGGGTATCTTCTTTTTCGGCAGGCTCTTCCGCCTTGGGGGCTTCGGGAGCGGCTTCCTTTTCTTCTGCGGGAGCAGCGGGTGCCTCCTCTTTTGCGGGTGCTTCTGCACCTGTATTTTCTGCGGGAGCGTTCTCGTGACTGAGAGCTACGTAAGAACGACTATTGTCTTCTTCATCGGACTCATCTCCGAAATCGTCGTAGTCATCATCTTCTTCGCCATTGTAATCGGGAGAGAATTTTTCCTTGTTCAGATAATAGTAGATACCGGCTCCGGCAGCGGCAACAGCAGTTGCGAATAATAAAACTTTACCAAATTTTTTAGCCATGAGGGTACTCCTTTCTTTTTATTCTTTCATTTTTAATAGAGAAAGGAACAATATTTGTCCTTCTTAAGAAACATTTTAATACTATTTTATGGAAAAAGGAAGAGATTATGTATAAATTTTTTATAAATTGCAGTACTCCGGCAGGTATTTACAGATAGGCAGGTTATTTTCTCTTTAGAGGGATTTCATTTTTTTCTAATATTTTAGACACAGAATGAACACAATTCATTTGTATAGTATTCTTACAGATAGTTGATGAACTCACTATCTCCCCCCCTCATAAGAAAAGCGAAAAGCCCGGTTCTCCCCGGGCTTTTTGCTTTTTAAATTTTACATGGAAATTAAAAAGAAAGAATGATACAATAGGGCAAGGAAAAGAAAAGGAGACAGGCAGACATGATAGGACTCATTGTAGCATATACGAAGAACCGCGTTATCGGAAGGAAAGGCAGAATTCCCTGGAGGATTAAAGGGGAACAGCGCCGTTTTAAGGAGCTTACCACCGGCAATGTGGTAATTATGGGCAGAAAATCCTATGAGGAAATCGGACATCCCCTTCCCAACCGCTATACGGTGGTGGTATCTTCCACGGCAGACTATGAAGCGGAAAACTGCACTACGGTAAATTCCCTGCCGGCAGCCATAAAGAAGGCGGAAGAGTTATGTCCCGGCAAAAATATTTACATATCCGGCGGTGCGGGCATTTATAAGGAAGGAATTGCCCTGGCGGAGAAACTTTTTGTAACGGAAATTGATGCGGTGATAGAGGGAGATACCTATTTCCCGGAGTTTGATGTGTCAGCCTATGAAAGGACGGTAGAAGAAACAGTGGACGGAGAAATACCTTATTCTTATGTAACATACAGCAAAAAGAAAACAAAAATTTTTATCGATGGCAGCGAGGGAACGACGGGACTTCGCATCAACGAACGTTTCGCAGGAAGAGACGATTTGGAAATTTTACAAATTGACCCAGCGCTCAGAAAGGATACGGAGGAAAGAAAGAAGCTGATTAACGCCTCCGACATTACCATTCTCTGCCTGCCGGATGCCGCAGCAAAGGAAGCGGTCTCTTTAGTGGAAAACGAAAACGTGCGCATTCTGGATGCATCCACCGCGCACCGTACGGAAGAGGGCTGGGCATACGGATTTCCCGAACTGGCGCCGGCATTCCGGGAAAAAATCAAAACCGGAAAAAGAGTGGCGGTTCCCGGCTGTTATGCCTCCGGATTTATTGCCCTGATGTATCCGCTGGTAAAGGAAGGCATTCTGCCTGCCGATTACCCGGCATGTGCCTTTGCCATGTCCGGTTACAGCGGCGGCGGTAAAAAGATGATTGCCGAATACGAGGCGGAGGAGCGTGCGGCAGAGCTTTCCGCACCCAGAGAATATGCCCTGAGCCAGCAGCATAAACATCTGAAGGAAATGAAGGCTGTTCCGGGACTTGCGAGGGAGCCTTTGTTTTCTCCCATTGTCTGTGATTACTACAGCGGCATGCTGGTTTCCCTTCCCATTCAGAAGGATTTTATGCAAAAAGCACTTACACCGGAAGAATTACAGGCTTTTTTTGCAGGATATTATGCAAATGAACCGTTTATCAAGGTAAATATGTTCGGCGCAGAAGCGGAAAGCCGGGGATTTTTATCCGCCAATGTCAGAAGCGGCTGGGACGGCATGGAAATCTTTGTGACCGGCAACGAAGACAGAATGGTAGTCAGCTCCCGGTTTGATAATCTGGGAAAGGGCGCTTCCGGAGCAGCCGTACAATGTCTGAATATCATGCTCGGCTGTGCAGAGGATAAGGGACTTGTTTTGTAAAACAACAGCAATCTTTTGTTGCCAAAACAACCACATGTGGTTTATAATAGGGAAGACGTAGTTATGAAAACTACGAAATATATTCAGGAGGTTTTACGTGATATGTCAGATTTTATCTTGAGTTGTTGTTCCACGGCAGACATGCCCAAGTCTTTTTTTGAAGAAAGAAACGTAGCTTATGTTTGTTTCCACTTTAATATGGATGGAAAAGATTACCCGGATGATTTAGGGGAAAGCATGCCATTTCCTGAATTTTACAAAAGAATTGAAGAGGGAGCGCAGCCTACCACTTCACAGGTAAATGTGGAAGAGTTTACAAATTTCTTTGAACCGTTTTTAAAAGAAGGAAAGGATATCCTGCACGTCAGCCTTTCATCCGGTCTGTCCGGTTCCTTTAATTCCGCCAGCATTGCCGCAAGGGATTTGATGGAAAAATATCCGGAGAGAACCATCAAGGTAGTGGACTCCTTAGGAGCATCTTCCGGTTTCGGTGTGCTGATGACTTATCTTGCGGACTTAAGGGACGAAGGAAAGAGCCTTACGGAAGTGTATGACTGGGCAGAGAAAAATAAACTCCGTGTGCATCACTGGTTCTTCTCCACCGACCTTACCAGCTACAAGAGAGGCGGCCGTATCAGCGCCACTTCCGCTATGGTAGGTACCCTGCTTGGTATCTGTCCGCTGCTTAACATGGACAGGGAGGGACATCTTATTCCCCGTAAGAAAATCCGTACCAAGAAGAAAGTTATTGAAGAACTGGTCAATATGATGAAAGAACATGTGGAAGACGGTCCGGATTACAAGGGCTATTGCTACATCAGCAATTCCGCCTGCGAAGAGGACGCCGAAAAGGTGCGTGATTTGGTTGAAGCCTATTGCCCAAACTTAAAAGGCAAGGTTCTTATCAACAGCATCGGTACGGTAATCGGTTCCCATACCGGCCCCGGCACTGTGGCACTGTTCTTCTTAGGTGATGAAAGAGTAGATTAAAGAAAGAGTATTATGAACAAGAAAGAAATTGCAGAAATAAAAAAGCAGTTTACGCAGGAAAGGTGTGCCATCACCCGTATCTGCGGCTGTTATGTAGACGGAGAAAAAAATAAAAAAACCGAGCTGAAGGAAGCCTTCCTTTCCCTGCCGGAAGAAGAGATGTTTAAGTATTTTGCCATTTTCCGCAAGGCGCTTTCCGGTACGGTGGGCAAAAACCTTCTGACCATGGAATTTCCTCCGGCATCGGAGGAAGCGGGGGGCACCCAGGATTTTCTGATGCAGCTTAGGGCTTCTTCCTTAAAGGATGAAAACCTGCTGGAAGAATTTTATGATAAAATTATAGAAAATTACTATTCCGTGGAGAATTATCTTATATTGCTCATTCATGCCGTGTACGATATTCCCGGCAAGTCCTCGGACGGAGAGGAAATGTTTGATGCTTCCGATGAGGTGTACGACCACATCCTCTGCTGCATCTGTCCGGTTACATTAAGCAAGCCGGGACTGTCCTATGATGAGGAGAGCAACGCGTTCCATACCCGTATCTGCGACAGAGTGGTAAACATGCCGGATATCGGTTTTCTGTTCCCCGCATTCCACGACAGAAGCACGGATATTCACAGCCTGCTTTACTATGCGGCAAAACCGGAAGAACTGCGTATGGAATTCGTGGAGCCGGTGCTGGGCTGCAATCTGCCCCTTTCCGCAGGGAACCAGAAGGAAACCTTCCAGACCATTGTGGAGGAAACCCTGGGCGATGCCTGTGACTACGAGGTGGTTAAAAACATCCACGAAAAATTAAACGAGATGATTGAAGAGAAAAAGGACGAACCGGACCCCGTTTTGCTTGACCGGGCGGAAGTGAAAAGACTTCTGGAGTACAGCGGCGTGGAGGAGGAAAAGCTCAGTTCCTTTGAAGAAAAATACGAGGAAGCGGCCGGTACGGATACCTGTTTTGTGGCTTCCAATGTGGCAAACACCAGACAGTTTGAAATCAAAACCCCCGATGTGGTGGTAAAGGTGAGTCCCGACAGAATGGATCTGGTGGAAACAAAAGTCATTAACGGCAGGAAGTGTCTGGTTATCTCCTTAGACAACAGCGTGGAGGTAAACGGCATTGCCGTACATATGGGACTTTCCGAGGAGGATGAAGAAGAGGAATAGTTTATAAAAATTTTCTTTATGTTAAGGAATCTTAATGGCACGGAGACATAAATCTGTTACAATAAAATAGACATGAAAACACGGGAACATTCCCACGACGAAGTACCGACAGGAGGAATTTGATTGCATCAGAATGAATTACTGCGTGAGAAGGTTTACGAATCCGTAACCTCCGTGCTCCCTATTACGTTAATTGTCCTTGTTTTAAGTATTTCCATAGCCCCGCTTACTCTGGGAACCCTGACGCTGTTTTTGTTCGGCGCGGTGCTCCTGATAGTAGGCATGGGCTTTTTTACTTTGGGCGTGGATATGTCCATGATTCCCATGGGGGAAGGCATCGGTGTGGAGCTTTCCCGTACCAAGAAGGTCTGGCTTTCCATGGCGGTCTGTTTTATCTTAGGCGTTATCATCACCGTTGCCGAGCCGGATTTGCAGGTGCTGGCAGGGCAGGTTTCCGCTATTCCCAACCTGGTTCTGATATTAACGGTGGCTGTGGGTGTGGGAATATTTCTGGTAATTGCGAAGCTCCGTATCCTTTTTAAAATTCCCATTTCGTACATACTCATCGGCTTTTATGCCCTCATTTTTATTTTGACGATTTTGGCACCGGCGGACTTTATTCCGGTATCCTTTGACTCAGGCGGCGTTACCACGGGACCGGTGACCGTTCCGTTTATCATGGCGCTTGGTATTGGTATGGCGTCCGTCCGAAGCGATAAAAATTCCAACAGCGACAGCTTCGGTCTTACCGCTATCTGCAGTATCGGTCCCATTCTTTCGGTGCTTCTTTTAGGGATTTTTTACCGTCCCGAAGAAACATCCTATACATCGGTAAGGCTTCCGGAACTGACGGATACCAAGGCGGTGGCGGCAGAATTCGCCAGAGCGTTTCCAGCCTATATGAAGGAAGTGCTGATAGCCGTGCTTCCCATCATGGTTCTGTTTTTACTTTTCCAGCTTATTTTCCGGCGTTTCCATGCCAGAAAAATTGTGAAAATCTGTGCCGGATTTTTATACAGCTACATTGGTCTGGTTTTGTTCCTGACAGGTGTCAATGTGGGATTTATGCCTGCCGGTCAGTACATCGGGGCGGCAGTGGCGGGCGGCAACAAGCCGTATCTTTTGATTCCAATTGCCATGCTCATCGGTTACTTTATTGTACGGGCGGAGCCTGCGGTACAGGTGCTTGCCAGACAGGTTGAGGATGTTACAAGCGGTTCCATTCCGAAGAAATCCATTTACAAAAGCCTGTCCGTAGGTGTGGCGCTTTCGGCGGGCATTTCCATGGTGCGTATTCTAACGGGACTTCCTATTCTCTGGATTTTAATTCCGGGTTACCTGATTTCCCTGATACTGACGTTCTTTGTTCCGCAGCTTTTTACCGGTATTGCTTTCGATGCCGGCGGTGTGGCAAGCGGTCCCATGACAACAACGTTTCTTTTGCCCTTTGCCATGGGAGCCTGCGAAGCCTTCGGAGGAAATATCCTGACGGATGCTTTCGGTATTGTGGCTCTGGTTGCCATGACGCCGCTTCTTACCATCCAGCTTTTGGGGCTTGCGGACAATATCCGGAAACGCATCCGGAAGCGGAAGCTTATGCTGGAGCTGAAGGAAGTGGAGGACAGTATTCTTTACTTTGATTAAGAAAGGTTGGGCACATACATGGCAGAAAAAAACAGCATACAAGCGGTTTTAACCATTGCGGAACGCGGCAGGGGAAAGCTTCTGGCAAAGTGGTATACGGAACAGGGCGTCTATTTCAGTTTTCAGTGCAGGGGGCAGGGAACGGCTTCCTCCGAGCTTCTGGATGTGCTGGGCGTAGGCTCTCCAGAAAAGGATATTTTAATTTCCCTGACGGGGACGGTTTGGGCGGAAAGGCTGCTTGAAAAAATAGAAGAAACGGATATGCGGAAGTGGGGAAGCGGCATCGTGTGCTCCGTTTCGGTCACTGGATTAAACAGCACCATTGCTACCATATTTTTACATGAACAGGACGGCAGAACGGGAGGAAACAACATGGACGAACATAAGGAAAACAGTCTTATTTTAATAGCGGTCAACCAGGGACATACCGATGAGGTCATGGATACGGCAAGAGAAGCCGGCGCCGGAGGCGGCACCATTATCCGTGCCAGATGGGCGGGCGCAGAGGACGGCGGGCAGTTCTACGGCATTTCCCTGCAGTCCGAAAAGGAGATTATTGCCATTGTGGCGCCCAGGGAACAGCGGAATGCCATTATGGAAGTGGTAAACAAAAAGCACGGCCTCAAAACGGAAGCCGGCGCCGTTATCTGCTCCCTCGGAATTGACAAGATGGTGAAGCTGGCGTAGACTTTTTACACGCAGCGTATGGATGCGCGTGGCAAACGGCTGATTACTTGCATCGTACGGACAGATATGCTATAATGTTCTAAATTGTGCGAAAGGAACCAATTATCATGGAAGACGCAGACAGTGACGCGGATACCAATACTTATTTTTTTAATGGAGTTATGATTTTGACAGCACAGACAGAACTGCACTGTTTATATGAAAAATGGAAACTGTAAGGTGTAGCTGGTAGTATTTATATTTACCGGCTATGCCTTTTTGTGTTTATTTTTAAGAGAACGGAGAATTTATTTTGAAAACGATAGTGTTGCAGCTTTTATTACAGATACTGCTGATTTTACTGAATGCCTTTTTTGCCGGGACGGAAATGGCGGTGGTTTCCCTGAACACGGCGAAACTGCATAAACTGGAGGAAGAAGGAAACCCGCATGCCGTAAAACTTTTGAAACTGGTAGCGGACCCGTCCGGATTTCTTTCCACCATACAGATTGGCATTACCCTGGCAGGATACCTGGGCAGTGCGCTGGCATCTGAAAATTTTGCCGGTTACTTCGTGCACTGGATTTATTATGATTTGCATTTTACCCTCTGGTCGGAAAATGTGCTGACCGGTATTGCCATTGTGCTGATTACCATGATACTGGCGTTTTTTACCCTGATTTTCGGGGAACTGGTGCCGAAAAGAATTGCTATGCAGAAGTCCTTTGAGTGGTCAAAGGCGGCTTACGGTGTGGTTTCCGGCATTGCTTTCCTGATGCGTCCGGTGATTGCGCTCCTTTCCCTATCCACCAATCTGGTGCTTCGCCTGCTGCACTGCAAGGTGGAGGGCAACGATGAAAACGTTACGGAGGATGAAATCCGTATGCTGGTGGACATCGGGGAAGAAAAGGGAAGCATCGATGAGAACGAAAAGGAATGGATTCAGAATGTGTTCGATTTCGATGATTTGAGTGTGCGCAGGGTGATGACTCCGAGAGCGGATGTGATTGCGGTTTCCAAGGATGCGGACAAAGAAGAAATTATGCACCTGATAGAAGAAAACGGTCTGTCCCGCTATCCGGTTTACGGAGAGGACCTGGATGATATCGTCGGTATCCTGTATGCCCGGGACTTTTTACTGGCACTGGGCAGGGGCGAACAGCCGCAGGTGGAAAAAACAATGCGTTCCGCATATTTTGTGCCGGAAAGCATCCATGCGGATAAACTGTTTTCCGACATGCAGAAAAAGAAAATTCACATTGCCGTTATTGTGGACGAATACGGCGCCATGGAGGGCATTGTTACCATGGAAGACCTGGTGGAAGAAATTGTGGGTAACATTTATGATGAGTTTGACAAGGAAGAAGAACCTTCCATTGAAAAGATAGGCGATAATCTTTGGTGCGTACCGGGCAGCACCAATCTGGATGAGCTTTCGGAAGAACTGGATTTGCCCGAGGAGCTGCCGGAAGAAGGATATGACACCATTGCGGGGCTGGTTATCAATTTACTGGAAGCTATCCCGGAGGACGGCGAGAAGATTGACGTGGAAGGCTACGGTCTGCATATCCATGTGGAGGACATCAAAGACAGGCGCATCGAAAAGGCATATGTGAGCAAACTGGATGCGACGGCTTAAATCCAGCCGCCGTCCAGTGTGATAATCTGTCCTGTCATATAGGAAGGGGAATTTACTACCTGCCAGACAAGAAGCGCCACTTCTTCGGGAGTGCCCATTCTGTCGGCAGGTATTTCTTCTATTATAGAAGAAATGTCCTCTGCGGATAATACATGGTTCATGGCGGTATCAATCATACCGGGAGCGATGGCATTGACCTGGATGTTGCTGGGAGCCAGCTCCTTTGCCAGTGCTTTTGTCAAAGCATTGATGCCGCCCTTGGAAACGGAATAGGCAACTTCCATGGAGGCACCCACATTTCCCCAGACGGAGGATATGTTTATGATTTTCCCCCATTTTTCATGCACCATATGGGGGATGGCAAGTTTGCTGGTATAAAAAGCGGCATTCAAATTGGTATTTAACACCGTCTGCCAGTCAGTGATACTCATATCGGACAGCAGACCAAAATAAGAGATGCCGGCGTTGTTTATAAGAATATCCGGCGCCGGTATTTCCGTAAACATCTTTTCCACGGAGGCAAAATCTCCCATGTCGCAGACGTAAGAACGGCAGGTGACGGAAAAATTGGTTTCTATTTCTTCCTGCAGTTTCAGCAGCGCTTCCCTGTCGTGGAAACCGGTAATGGTGAGGGACATCCCCTTTCCGGCAAATTTTCTGGCAATGGCAGCCCCGATTCCGCGGGACGCACCGGTGATGAGCACTTGTTTCATGGCAAAACATCCTTTTTCTTTTTTTGCTTATCATAACACATTGCGGGTGAAGATACAAAAGTATTATATTGTACAGTGAAAAAATAGTTGTTATACAATATAAAAAGCGGTTGTAAAAACATAAAGTCTATGTTACACTTAGTCCAAGCAGAAAGTTCACAATCTAATATTCTATTTTTTCTAAAAGATACATTCTATTTACTCATCAAACTTCACTGCTTAAATTTCTTATTCAACTAAAAAGCAGGGAAGTTTGGACCTGCCGGATTATTTTTTCAGGACGGGCAATCCCACGGATACGTTTACCAAAGGGTTGCAGACCGAGGTGGAGAAAATCCGGCAGGATACGGAATGGAGAGAAAACTATATGACGTATGAAATGAAAATCGAACTCCAGAGCCGGATAGGCAGGGAAAAGGCGGAAGCCGAGGCAAGAGTAGCCGGCATGGCGGAAGGCAAAGCGCAAGGCATGGCGGAAGGGAAAGCCTAAGGTCTTGCAGAAGGTTTAGCAGAAGGCAGAGAACAAGGTCTTGCGGAAGGGAAAGCTCAAGGTTTAGCAGAAGGCGAAGCCGTGGGGCAGAAAGCCAAGGAAAAAGAACTGGCTCATAAATGGCTGCAAAAAGGAAAAACTATACAGGAGATAGCAGAAGACCTGGACAAGCCGGCGGAGTATGTGCGGGAACTTATACAGGAAAACTGAAAAGAAATACAGAATGGAGCAACAGAAAATGTACGATTTAATTATTATCGGTTCCGGCCCGGCGGGGCTGGGAGCAGCAGTATACGGAAAGCGGGCGGGAATGTCCACATTGGTGATTGAAAAAAATCCCATGAGCGGAGGGCAGGTTCTGACCACGTATGAAGTGGATAATTATCTGGGGCTGCCGGGTATAAACGGCTTTGACCTGGGAACCAAATTCCGGGAGCATGCGGATAAAATGGGCGCCGAGTTTGCGGAAGCCGAAGTGGAAGGAATTGAAGAAGGCAGAAACTGCAAAACAGTGCACACTACTGCAGGAGATTACGAAGGCAGAACCCTGATTCTGGCAATGGGAGCGCATCACGCCAAGCTCGGCGTGCCGGGAGAAGAGGAACTGCAGGGAATGGGTGTTTCCTACTGTGCCACCTGCGACGGGGCATTTTTTAAGAACCGGACAGTGGCAGTAGTGGGCGGCGGCGACGTGGCACTGGAAGATGCTGTTTTTCTTGCCAGAGCCTGTCAAAAAGTCTATCTCATTCACCGCAGGGATACGTTCCGGGCGGCGGGCGTGCTGCAGGAGGCAGTAAAAAATCTGCCCAATGTGGAAATCCTGTATAATACTACCGTACAGGAAATCTGCGGAGAAGACATGGTGGAAAATCTCATTATACACCGGGACGGACAGCGGGAAGAACTGGCGGTAAACGGCATTTTCATCGCGGTGGGCATTCATCCGGATACAGAAATATGTAAACAACTTGTGAACTGTAACGAGGCGGGCTATGTACTGGCAGGCGAGGATACCCTTACCGACAGGCCGGGGATTTTTGCAGCCGGAGATATACGGAAAAAGCCGCTCCGGCAGATTATCACGGCGGTAGCGGACGGAGCCAATGCAGCCAGTGCCGCAGCCACATATTTAGCCGAAACTATGTTGACAAATTAAAAAATCTGTGATATATTTTTTAACAGATTTAACAAATTTGTAACAAATGTTTCGGAGGATGAATGGATGCGGAAAAGCAGTAGACTTACAGTCGGCTTACTGGCAGCCGTTATGGCTGCTTCCTTATATTCAGTAGATGCGAATGCTTCTGCCAATGTAACCACGGTACTGCCCAACGGCGGTGTGAGCCTGTCCTTGGCAAAAGCGGCACCTCTGGAAAGCATTCAGACAGAAAAAGTCAGCGCAACCAGTAAAATAGAAGCGTCAGTCAGCCTGGAGGATATGGTGGATGTCCTGAATGAAAGATTGCAGGATGCGGACAAGGACGAAGAAGAGGAACTTTTCAGAAACCTTGTTATTGCACAGGTAAATGCCTATGTCAATGTCAGAAGCATTCCCAGTGAAGAGGGTGAAATTGTCGGAAAGCTTTATGATGATTCCGTTGGCACCTTTATCGAAGAGGACAACGGCTGGTACAAGATTAATTCCGGCAGCGTAACCGGTTATGTAAAAGCAGAGTACTGTGTGACCGGAGAGGATGCGGTAGAACTTGCCAAGAAGGTAGGAACCAGACTGGCAACCGTAACCACCACCACACTTTATGTCAGAATGGAGCCCACCACCGATTCCAAGGTGTTATCCATGGTACCCGAAGGAGATGACTTCCTGGTAATGGATGAAACAGATGACTGGGCAAAGATTAACGTAGAAGAAGGCGACGGCTGGGTTTCCAGGGATTACCTGGAAATTCACACCGAATTTGTAGAGGCGGAGTCTAAAGAAGAAGAACAGGCACGTCTGGCAAAGGAAGAGGAAGAGAGAAAGAAAGCCCGCGAAGCAGCAAAGAAGAGTCAGTCAGGCAGGCAGACATCTTCCCAGACTATGCAGACACAGACCACAACCTATGCAGTAGGTGAAGGCAGTGAATTAGGAAAATCCGTTGCAGAATATGCTTTGCAGTTTGTAGGCAATCCGTATGTATACGGCGGCACCAGCCTGACAAACGGTGCGGACTGCTCCGGTTTTGTTATGAGTGTATACGCCAACTTTGGCGTCAGCCTTCCCCACAGTTCCAAGTCCGACAGGTCACAGGGTGCTGCGGTTGACGGACTTGCCAATGCACAGCCCGGAGATTTGATTTGCTATTCCGGTCATGTGGCACTGTATATCGGAAACGGACAGATTGTGCACGCGTCCAATGCCAAGACAGGCATCATCGTTTCCAATGCGGATTATAAGAAGGTACTGGCAGTCAGAAGAATTTTCTAATGCGAATATAAATAAAACAGAAAAACAAAACTGTGTCATGGATAACATCCGGGCACAGTTTTTTTCCTTTTATAACTGTGCACAATTTTGAATTATTGTCGCACAATATAAAAAGAAAAGCCGAGAACCTTAGAAATACTAAGGAAATCGGCTTTTTATTATGTGGTGTGATACTAAAATGATACTAAAAGTTATGCTGCAGCTTCTCCGCAACCTCATCTCGCTTATGCGGAAACAAGTGTGAATAGGTGTTCAGAGTGGTTTCTATTTTCTCGTGTCCCAATCGGTCGGCTATGGCAACAGGTGAAAAACCAAGCTCAATAAGAAGACTTGCATGGGAGTGCCGGATGTCATGTATGCGGATACGTTTCACCTCGCCGTCTTTTGTTCCTCTCTTCATTTCATCATAAAAGAAGGCTTTGACATATGGAAAGATACGGTCATGCTTGTGCAAGCCGTATAGTCTATCGGTATATGACCGAAGCTCCTCGACCAGGAAAGCCGGTAAGGAAATGACACGGTTACCCTTGGGAGTCTTGGGCGGTGTAATGACATCCCTGCCCTTTATGCGTTGATAAGATTTATTTATAGTAAGTGTGTGCTCTGTAAAGTCAATATCCCCATATTCCAGAGCCAAAAGCTCACCTATACGGATGCCGGTATAGTATAGTGTGAGAAAACCGGCTCTTGATTGTGGTTTGTCTGAAATCTTTCCCAGAAATATCTTAAATTCATCCTGAGTCCAAAACTGCATCTCTTCGGCGTGTCCTTTTCCGATGATGCCTGCCTTTCTACAAGGGTTATCATTCAGATTATAATATCTTACCGCATAATTCATAATGGTGGACATTTGGTCATTTATTAGCCGTAAATATGTTTCTGAATATGGCTTGCCGTTCTTGTCCCTATAGGTAATCAACTCATTTTGCCATTTCCGAATAGCTGCCGGAGTAATTTCTGACAATGGGAGCTTGCCAAAGTATGGTATCAGTTTTGTGTCTATGAAGTACCGCTTCTGCTTGTATGTATGCTCTCGTAGACGGTTCTTTATATCCTCACTGTATATTTCAGCAAAGCTCTCAAAGGTCATGTCTGGGGTACCCTGCTGCTTCTCCAGAAAGGCTCTTTCCCACTCCTTTGCATCTCTCTGCAGCTTGAAGCCCCGCTTCATCTTCTGCTTTCTGGCACCGGTATAATCGGTGTAATAGGTCTTTACATAAAATGTGTTTCTTTCTTCATCCTTAAATACTGGCATTGTCTTCCTCTTTTCCTCTGCTGGCCGGCGGTATGGTAAAAGAGAAAATGCGTATTGTCTTATTTTTGGGTCTTCTTTGACATGTTTTTCTTGGCTTTAGTGATGGCATCTTCAACAACGGAAGGACCATTGTCTACATCTGGCGGTTTAATTCCGGCAATATCATTGCATATGTTTCTTAACGTGGAACCTTCAACTACAAGGTTATTAGACCGTTTACTCTTTACAAATGCTGCAAATTGCTGTATTTCTTTTAGTTCTTCTTCGGTGAAGTCATCACCATCAAAATGTGCGGCTACTGTCTGGGGTTCTTCGTCGGTCACAATATAAACACCAGGTTTTGATTTTTCCATTGTCTTATCAGTAATTAAATCTGCAGATTGTATATGTAGTATGTCTGCTATCTTGTCAAGTACTTCCATTCTTGGCAAACTCTTCTTACTTATCCACATGGATACGGTAGACCTGTTTAGATTTAAGGCGTCTGCTAATTCTGAATAATTCATTCCTGCTAAATCCAAATATTTTATTAAGTTATCTATGAAGATTTCGTTAATTGATTTTGTGGGCATTTGTATATTCCTCCTTCCTAACAATACAATAAAACTGAACATTTGTAAACATTCGAGTTGAAAATAATTGAAATTAGTATTGACATGTGAAAATAATTGAACTATTATATAAGCGAAGGTTCAAGAGAATTGAACAAATGAAAGCGAGGTGAAAACATGGAAATTGATGCAAAAAAATTACAGCTTGCTATGGCACGTAAGTGCATGGGTACTAAGGAATTAGCGGCATCTACTGGGTGCACTACAAGGTCTATACAGCAGATTGTTAGCGGTAACAGAGGCGTACCCATTAAAAAGCTGGGCAAGATTGCCAAAGCACTGGAAGTAGACCCGGAAACATTACTTATTAACTAAGAGCCTGGCCGGCGGTATGGTAAGAGAGAAAGGAGAGTGAGAGCATGGCAAAGCTAACACCTGTAAGAGCAATACGCAAAAAATGCCTTGATTGCTGCTGCGGGTCCAGCAAAGAAGTAAAGCTATGTAGTGTAAAAACATGTGCCCTTTACGGCTATAGAGAGGGACACAGACCCAAAGACGGAGAATTTACCACCGAAGATAGTTCAATGGAAAAATGCTAAGCTACGTGGCACTTTTTTGGCAAGAAAGGGGATGTGAGAACATGCTTTACGAAATCAGGTATGCAGAAGGAAGATGCTACAACCATGCAAACGGAAGTAAGGACCTTATCAAGTGGCTTGCACTGCTTAAGGACGAGCATATAACGGACATCAGAAAGATATATAAAAGCGGTGTGTCTGACACGGTATTGGAGACTTACAGAAAGTATATAGGGAGGTGAGAGCATGAGCAGACAGACATACAGTGCCAAGGAACTGGGCGAAGCTCTGGGTGTATCAGAAAGCAAAGCCTATGAGTACATCCGGCAGATGAATGCGGAGCTTACAAAGCGGGGATTTCTCACAGTGCGTGGCAAAGTTTCCAGAGCATACGCAAACGAAAGGTTTTTCGGCGGTCTTTCCCAGGATGCAGCCAATGAATAAGGCGGAGTTTTTCCAGGGCATAGACTGGGAAGCTCCGCTAAGCCGGGACTTTATAACGCAACTGTACGGCTATAGCATGTATGACAAGACAGTCCTTGTGGATGTGCTGGCAGAGTATGAGAAGCACGGCAGAGCCGGGGTAAAGTACGTTTACCGGCTATATGTCAATCTGGAAGAGCAGCACCGGAAGCAGGAGCTTAAGCCCATAGCAAGGGAACTTGTAAAACAGATTGATGCAAATTTTGAAAGGAAGGTGAAGGAATACGAATGGAAGAAAAAGAAGCAAAGTTGGATGAATGGGATGTTTTAGACTTTTTACAATATCCAAGAAACGGAATAGGAACAAAGAAACTGTTTGCTGATACCTATAAAAATTGTTTAAGGTTTGTACGCGAAGTAGGAATGTATTTTTATTTTAATGGTGTTGTATGGGAGAAGGATCTTTGTAATATATACGCACAACGTTTGGCAACACGATTTGCGCAGTCTGTAATAGAAACGGCAAATAAAATACAAGACGATGAGGTTAGAAATGCAGTACTGAAATATTACGCAAGATATACAGAGCCTGCTTATCGAGAAAAGCTTATTAGAGATGCGCAATCAGTGTATGTTATTGAATATGCCGAGTTTGATAAGCATCCCGAGTTATACAACTGTAAAAACGGCACATTCAATCTCGTAACAGGAGAACTGCAGCCACATAGAGCGTCAGATATGCTTACGCAGGTATCAAATGTAGTATATGAGAAAGGAAAAACTTGTGACAGGTGGGAGCAATTCATTGATGAAGTAATGGAAGGCGATAAAGCAAGTAAAAAAATTCTCCAGATGATATCGGGATATTGCTTAAGTGGTTCCACAAAATTGGAGTGTTTTTTTATGTTATACGGCCCAACGACCAGGAATGGGAAAGGGACATTTAACGGTACGATGTTCTACATGCATGGTGGGTATGCAAAAGCCTTGCAACCGGAAGCATTATCGGAAAAGAAATTTTACAGTAATTCTGATGCTCCGAATGAGTCAATAGCAAGTCTTAGTGGTGCAAGATATGTAAGTGTATCTGAACCAGGGGAAGGGCTTGCATTAGATTCCAGTTTGATAAAAATTTTAACTGGTGGAGATCCAATAACTGCGAGATTTCTACATCAGCATAGATTTACATACGTTCCGCAATTCAAAATCGTAATAAATACAAATTTTCTTCCCACAGTAACGGATGAAACGGTATTCACAAGTGATCGCATAATATTACTTAATTTCACAAAGCATTTTAATAGTGAAATGCGAGATCCCGAATTAAAAGAAAAGCTGACTACAGAGCAGAGCTTAAGTGGGATTTTTAACTGGTGTTATGACGGTTATAAGATGCTCATGAATGAAAAAGGACTTCAAATGCCGGATAAATCAAAGCTGCTTTTTAAGGAATACATGGTTGATAGCGATATTGTACAACAATTTATTGATGATTGTATGAAAACCTGTGACGGAGCAAGGACGAGCTTTAAGAAGGTATATAGCGGGTATATATCATGGTGCAGAGAATATGGATATAGACCATACAGAAAAAAGGTTTTTGAAAAGCGGTTGAGAGATAAAAAAATTATTATCGAAAACTATGGAAATAGATTAACCGTATTTAATTGGAATTTTGAGTTTTGAGTTTTTTTAAAAGAATATCAGTAATTTCTATAGTAATTCTTATAGGGATTTTATATGAATGATTTTAAAAAGATAAAATTCTAAAACAGAAAAAGAAAGGAATGGAGAGCATGAGAAGAAAATTTGTAGTAGATTACAGAGAAAACGGAGTATATAAACATCAAATTTTAAACGTTGATCACACTGGAAATATGACAGACAAAGAAATAGTTCGCATGTGTCATATGGTTGTTGGACCGTATACAGTGATTGATGGAGTTATCGAAGTATTTACCAGTATGAGTACGGAAGAATTAGAACATATTGCATCATTTGCAGAATGTGAAAAGCTAAACATGAGACCGCTTTACATGAATATGGATGAGGTGAAGAAAATGCGTACTATGATGGGGCTTACAGTATGACAGATCCGGAACTTAAAGAAGTGTATAACCTCTATACAGAGTGCTGGAAGCTGTACAAGGAATACCATGCCATAAAGACCGACCAGGAATGGGAGAAGCTGCTAAGCATAACGGAAGAGATGGTTAAAAGGTACGGTGACTATTCCAGACCCCTGATAATGGACACAATTATAATGATAGAAAGGAGTGCCAAGCATGGAAAGTAAGGACTTTTGCGACCGGCTACACAGCAGACTGATGCGGTTAAGCAGCGAGCAGATAGAAAGCATCTGGGCAGACTTCCAGAAGATGCACAGCCCGGACGAGAAGGACTACAGGCGGTACCAGTCGGTATTTGCCATGACCCTTGAGGAAAAGAAATCTTTAGCGGTGCAGGCTGATATAGTGAAACTGCTTGAAAGGGCAGAAAAAGCCCCGGGCGGTGTTGGCGCACTACCACAGGGCAACGAAAACAGCCAACCTACACGAAGACCGGTTTCCCCTGCATTATAGCAGATATGCCGGCAGAAAGGAAGAAAAAATGAAAGCAATATCCAAACAGGAAGATATAAGAGACCTTGATGACATGATGTTTGAACTGCACCAGCTCAATTTACTTGTGGGATTTGTGCAGACTTCCCTTGCGGAGGGTCCCGGTGTAAATAATGACAAGGACGTGGCACATGCCCTCTATTATATCTACAACAAGCAGAACGAAGTACATAAGAAAATCATGGAGCTGTACAATGAGGAATAGGCAGTTGACATTTACCCTTGATTATGAGGAAGAGGAGCAGCTTACAACAGTGCTGCACTTCCTCTCCCCTATTCTGGAGAGTTACACAACGGAAGAGATACCATTTTACGGAAAAAGAGCAGAGATCACGGTTATTGCGTGAGGAAGGAAATAATATGGAGAATTTAATCAAACAATATGGAGTAAGCGGAATAGTAGAAATAGGCGGTAAGGAGCTACCGGTCATTGAAATACCCATGATGACGGATGACAGGTGGCAAGAGCTGGCAAGAGAGAATGCCGTACAGAATTACACCAGAGAGCACGGCAGGGCACCGGAGAGCATTGCACAGGCCATAGCATGGCAGAGAGACTTTGTTAACAGTCTGCAGGCTATATAGGGCAGTTAAGGAACCACAGACACCTACACACATTAAGGGCAGTTGACACAGTAAAGTGTTGGCTGCTCTTTTTGTGTGCATGGAAAGAACGTTTCACATGAGCGTTTCAAAAAACGTTTCACTTTTGGGTGCAAAAAGAGGGTGCAGCAAGGCGAACGTTCAAGGCGAACGTTTCAGCTTTATGTGGTGTATTTACTCGGATTTACTGTTGCCAAATGTGGACGAATATGGGACTTTTATGGGACTTCCTGCCTAAGATTTCCCCAAGAACATACAAAGAGCATACAAAGAGAAAATGGCAAGGAAAGTGTCCAATCTCCAAACCGCCATCACCCTGGGAACACGTTAAGATTTGTTGAGATTTGTTAAGGTATCCGTACTATGGAAATCCCTGCCCCTGCCGGTACCGCCCGGAGGGTGCCCTGAAATACTGCCGCGGCACTGGAAGCCGTAGAAAGGGCATACAGTCACTTTATGTTTTTAATGGGTATTTGAGCCTTGATAGTCTGTTGGATGATTTAGGGGCACTGTAGGAAGGGGGTAAACGGCATAGAGAGGGAAAGGAAGCCACCGCCTGCCGTGTGCCGGGTGACCTTGTAAAACCTTGTAACGGTATAAAGATATAACACAAACTTATAAAATGCACTATACTATAAATACAAGTTATGGTATAATGAAAGAGCTAAGAGATTAACCTTTTTAATCCTCCAGCCTGCTTCTGTTCCTTTGGGGAAATTGGCGGGCGCCTTTCTCTCTTAGATGATTTTTGGGAAGCTCCCGGGGATGA
>DJEL01000015.1 GCA_002432425.1 Lachnospiraceae bacterium UBA5899 | reverse complement strand
AGGGATAATTTAACAACCGTCTCCACATTCGCCGTCCAGGGGAACTGGTCAACGGCGGTAGCTTTCTCCACGCGGTAGCCGTTTTCCAGAAATACCGCCAGGTCACGCACAAGGCTGGTGGGTTTGCAGGAAATGTAAACAATCCGTTCCACACCGTAGTTTATGATTTTCGGAAGTGCCTTGGGATGAATGCCGTCCCTCGGCGGGTCTAAAATAATAAAGTCCGGCTTTTCGGTAATATCATCCAATACTTTCAGCACATCCCCCGCTAAAAATTCGCAGTTGGTAAGACCGTTTAAGGCGGCATTTTCCTTGGCGGCTTCCACAGCTTCCTCCACGATTTCCACACCGATGACCTTACCGGCTACGGGCACCATAAGCTGGGCAATGGTACCGGTTCCGCTGTATAAATCAAAAACCACGCTTTCCTTGCCGCCGCTTAATTTGCCGATATAACTTCTTGCCGTTTCATAAAGGACTTCGGCTCCCAGAGAATTGGTCTGAAAAAAGGAAAAGGGCGTAATACGGAATTTCAGCCCCAGAAGTTCCTCGTAAAAATAATCTTTTCCATATAAAATATGGGTTTTATCACTCTGTACCACATCTGCAATGGAATCGTTCTCCATATGAAGTACGCCTGTCAGAGTTCCCTCCAAGGACAGCCCCTGCAAAAGAGTACTGAAACCGTCTACCAATTCCTGCAAGCCGGATGCAGTCTCCTGCATTTCGGAAGCACCCCCCTGCATTCCGAATACTGCCTTCTGTGTTTCCATCGAAGTATCCTGCACGCCGGATGCCGCTTCCGTCTTCCAGGGACTCTGGGTGGTGGTAACAAGCGCCACCAAGATTTCGCCGGTTTTTACCGCTTTCCGCACAAGCAGATGGCGTAAGAAGCCTTCGTGGGACAGTCTGTGGTAAAAACGAACATTTCTTTCCGCAAAATAATCCCTGACTGCCATAAGGATTTTCCGGTAATCCTCATCCACAATCCGGCAGTCGTTTACCGTAAGGACATCGTAAAAACTGCCTCTTTTGTGCATACCGAGGGTAAGGGGACCGTCCTTTGTCTCATCGCCAAAGGAAAACTCCATTTTATTGCGGTATGCAAAATAAGCCGGGCTAGCTTTGATGCCTTCCCAGTGATAAGTACCCTGTCCGTCAAGCAGTACACTGTCTAACAGGCGTTTGACCTGACCTTCCTTGATTTTAAGCTGTTCCTCATAGGGAAAGGACAAATAAGTACAACCTCCGCACAACCCAAAATGGGAACACGGACTTCCGCACTCCAACGGCGACTGTTCTGTCACCTGAAGGAGACGGCCTTCCGCCTTCCCTTTTCTAAGCTTGCTTATGCTGAAGGTTACTTTCTGTCCAGGCAGAGCATTCTTTACCACACAGACATCCTCTCCCACCTTTACGATTCCTTTGTTGGGAAAGTCTATCCGCTCCACTACTCCCTCATATACCTGTCCTTTTTTCATAACCCTGTACCTTTTTCCTGTTTATTACTCTTCTTCGTCCTCGAAGTCATCTTCTTCGTCAAAGCCGTCTTCGTAATCATCTTCAAATTCGTCTTCAAAATCATCCAGATAATCCGGCTTCTCAATAAATACCTTGTATACTGCGTATGCGATAACCGCTACCAGCAGTACGGCTGCAATAATACCGAAAATCAGGCAAAGCTTGTTGTCCTTCTTTTCTTCTTTTTCTTCTAATTCTTTCTTGTGAAGCAAATCGTTGATTTTCACTTCGTTTGATTTCACAATGTCAAGTAAGTTTTCCAGTTTGTTCATGGTTCCGTCCGCCTTTCCTATATTTTATTTATCTGTATATGGTTATTTTTCTTATAAGCAACTCCGCTTTTGCTCATTATAGCATGCTTTTTGCGGATTTTCTACACTCTTTTTAATTTTGCGAAGGAGGCATACATGATTTTCTGACCGGCAAGGTCAAATTCCACAGTGACCTTGTAGTCCCTCGGCTCCTTCTGCACGGCTTTTACGGTTCCCTCTCCGTATTTTACATGCTTCACGCGGTCGCCGGGTCCGTAGTCGATTTCCGTGCCCGCGTCCATGGAACTGCCCTTGGAAATGCCGGCAATCCGGTTCAGGGTGCCCATATCCTTGGCAATAAAAGGCTTTCTGGCGGTTACCGTGACCTTGGGTTTTACAACAGCCTTGGGACGGAAATCCGTCGTACTGCCGCTGTCCGCCTGAAATCCGGTAAAGGATGAGCTGCCAAAATCCATAATCTCTTCCTTGGGGAACTTCGGTGCCGGCATGGTATTGTCCAAAAGCTCTTTCGGAATTTCCCGGACAAAACGGCTCACCGGATTGTACTGGGTTTCTCCTCTCACCATACGCATCTTGGCACAGGTTAATGTCAGCTCTTCCTTGGCACGGGTAATGCCCACATAAGCCAGGCGTCTTTCTTCTTCCATATCGGACTTGTCATCGGAAACGATGGTCATATAGCTGGGAAATACACTGTCCTCCATGCCTGCTAAATACACATGGGGAAATTCCAGTCCTTTGGCACTGTGCAGGGTCATTAAAAGAACCTTTTCGTCCTTGTCCCCTACCTTGTCAATATCCGCCACCAGTGCCACTTCCGCCAGAAATTCGCTCAAAGTGGCTTCTTCGTGCTGTTCCTCATAGTATGTCACTTTGCTGACCAGTTCATCCACGTTGGCAATTCTGTCCTCTGCATCCTCCTCATCCGAATTCTGCAAATCTTCCACATAGGCTGTTTTTTCCAGCACATCATCTATCAAATCCCTGAGGCCGTAATAGCTTAACTTGCTGCGGAATGTCTGAATAAGCTCCACAAAAGGCTTTACCTTGGCGGCTGCCTTTCCCAGCGTCATAATCCGGTCGGCTTCTTTCAGCGCATCGTAAAAGCTGATTTGTCTGTCGTCCGCATAAGCCTGCACCCTGTCTATGGTGGTCTGTCCGATGCCACGTTTCGGGATATTGATAATACGCTTCACGGCAACATCATCCTGCCCGTTGTCAATGGTTTTCAGGTATGCCAGAACGTCCTTAATTTCTTTTCGGGCATAAAAGTTCACGCCGCCTACCACATCATAGGGAATGCCTTCCGCAATCATGCGTTCTTCCAAAAGGCGGGACTGGGCGTTGGTACGGTAAAGTACCGCGTAATCCCCGTAGCTGCCTTCTCCTCTTTTGACACTGTGTGCAATATCGTCCGCAATGTATTCGGCTTCTTCATACGCCGTATCGAACTGGCGGAAATGAACCTTGCCGCCGTCCCCTTTATCCGTCCAGAGTTTTTTCTCTTTTCGTCCCACATTGTTGTGAATAACGGCATTTGCGGCATTTAAGATATTTCCGGTAGAACGGTAATTCTGCTCTAACTTTATCACAACCGCTTCCGGGTACACCTTTTCAAAGTCCAGGATATTCCGGATATTGGCGCCGCGGAATTTGTAAATGGACTGGTCATCGTCACCGACCACACAGAGGTTGCGGTATCTGTCCGCCAAAATCCGTATCAGTTCAAACTGCGCCGTATTGGTATCCTGATACTCGTCGACCATGATGTAGTGGAATCTCTCCTGATAGGAATGAAGCACTTCTTCGTTTGCCTTAAAAAGCTCTACGGTCTTTACGATAATATCGTCAAAATCCAGTGCATTGCTCTTTTTTAGGGTTGCCTGGTATTCTCTGTAGATTTTGGCAATCTGCATTGCCTTATAATCTCCGCTGCTCCGGATTTCATACTCCGTCGGGGAAATCAGTTCATCCTTGGCTGCCGAAATAGCCGCCATAACGTTTCTTTCCTTAAACATTTTAGGATCTAATCCCAATTTTTTAATGACATTCTTTACCACCGTTTTCTGGTCGTCCGTATCATAAATGGTAAAACTGTTGTCAAAACCTATTCTGTCAATATAGCGGCGTAAAATCCGGACACAGGTGGAGTGGAAGGTTGCCACCCAGACCTGTTCGGCGCCCATGCCGATTAAATTGTCCACACGCTCTCTCATTTCGCCTGCTGCCTTGTTGGTAAAGGTAATGGCTAAAATATTCCAGGGATTGACTCCCATTTCATCTATCAGGTAGGCAATGCGGTGCGTCAGGACTCTCGTCTTGCCGCTTCCTGCCCCTGCAAGCAAAAGAACAGGTCCGTCTACGGTATAGACGCCCTGCTTCTGCGGTTCATTCAATGTATCATATATACTCATAAAAACCTCTTAAATTCAAACTTCCTTTTATACTTCCGCTACTTTGCTGAAATTCCAGGAGTAAATGTTCATTTCAATAATCGGAGAACCGCAGTACTCACATACCTTGGCTCCCACGCCGGACAAGGGCGCTCCGCAGTTAGGACAGTTGATTCCCAGTGCCGCATCATGCAGATTTTCTATCATATCCCTGTCCTGTATGTAAATACATTCCACATTGTACCGGGTCTGCATCTTCATACTGTTGCTGCCGCTGATTACAGTTCCGTTTTTTTCCTTGTAATGGGTGTATTCCACAGATGACTGGAATACCACGGCGCATTTTACTTTGTCCTTGTTGTAGCCGGTAATTTCCGTCCGGTGAATACGGATACCGTCAAACTGCTCTCTGGTATCCTCCGACTCTAAAATGGAAAGACGCATGGCTAACTGCTCTTTTAATTCTTCCGTACCTTCCGATAAAAGAGAGACATTGTTTGCATCAATGCTTCGTAAATAAGAGGTCAGCACATTTTCCGCACGGCTTTTCATTTCCTGATAATGGAACTCCGGGAAGTCTCTCTGGATACGGGGCAGGTAAAGACTGGTCACACCGGCAACCGACTTGGGTGTGGATGCCACCTCCAAATCTCTCTGTTTTATTCCTTCTATTAAATCCGATGTACCGAATACCGTCTGGGAAAAACGGCTGACTTTCCGCTTAATATTACGGTAGGCGTAATAAATTACGCCTACCAGTACAAGCAGAAGAACCAGTACAATAATCAAGCCTGCGATTGCTGAACTCATTGCTCTTCTCCATTATTGTTTTTTGATTGCTTACTGAATGTCGTTGTCGTCAAAAACATCTCCGCATTCCGGGCAGAATTTAGGAGGATGTGTGGGATCTTCCGGCTCCCATCCGCACTTGTCGCACTTGTAAAGCGGTGCGCCTTCCGGTTTCTTCTTACCGCAGTTGCAGCAGAATTTACCCTGGTTTACCTGACCGCAGGAGCAGGTCCAGCCGGCTTCCGCAGGCTTGGGCTTTCCGCACTCTACACAGAATTTTCCCCTGTTGTCAGTCTTGCCGCAGGAACAGGTCCAGCCTAATATGGGCTCTGCTGCGCCGCCTGAAGGTGCTGCGGGAGAAGCCTGTGCAGGGGATGCCTGCTGCTGTTGCTGCCCCATTGCAAAGAGGTTGCCGGCGTTCATGCCGCCTGCCATCTGTGCCATGTTCATTCCGGCGAATGCCATCATGGGACCTGTAGATGTATTGCTTGCTGCGGACTTCATAGCTTCCATCTGCGCTGCCGCAATACCGGCTGCTGCCATGTTCGGATCCTTGTAAACAGCCTCGTTCTGTCTTGCTCGGATCATCTCGGAAACGTCCTTCGGCAGAGAAGGATTGAAGGTAATGGATACCATTTCGATACCGCGTGCTGCCATCCACTGCTCACTCAGCTCGGTGTTCAGTGCATTTACCAGCTCCTTGGTGCTTCTGGGAAGCTCGCTGTAGCGGATACCCTGTGCGGAAAGTTCTCCCAGTGCAGGCTGCAGTGCGGTAATCATTTCATCCTTCATGAAGCTTGTCAGTCCGGATTTGTTGTAAGAATCTTTTACGTTGCCGCAAACCTTGGTATAGAATACTACAGGGTCTGCAATATGGAAGGAATATTTACCGTTGCACTTTAATTCGGTATCTAAATCCAGTCCGATTTTATTGTCAACCACACGGAAAGGAATGGGGGTTGCCGTACCGTAAAGATTGTTCATGATTTCCTTTGTGTTAAAATAATAAACTCTCTGATCCTTGCCTGCATTGCCGCCAAATGTAAATCTTCTCCATGCGGTAACGGCTGTCTGTCCCAGGCTCTTTAAGAAGTTGCCTGCAAAAATGGAAGGCTCGGTAGAGTTGTCGTATTTGAATTCTCCGGCCTCCGCACAGATATCCACGATTTTGCCGTTGTCAACAATCATCATACACTGACCTTCGTTGACTGCAATTACGGAACCGTTGGAAATGATGTTGTCCTGCATGCCCTTCGTGTTATAGTTATGTCCGTCGTTTACCTTCTTCTGTCCTTTGACCATCAGGGTGTCGCTGTTGATGGAGTCACAGTAGAAGTATTCCAACCACTGATCCCCGAGAGTAGAACCGATAGCGTCTGCACCGATCTTGGCAAGTCTGATTAAACCCATTTTCTCATCCTCCGTTTACATAATTATTTTCTATACCAGTTTATGAACAGGCTTATCTTTATTGTATCAAATCTTATTCTTTTTCTCAACAAACTTTTACAAGAATTGGATTTAATTCTTTACAAAAGCATTTTTATTTCATAAACTGTATTTGTACGGCATTTTCACCGGACAAATACAGTGTAACACACAAGGAGATATACAGCATGGGCAAAAAAGCTACAAAAGCCGCAGATAATATGTACTATCTTGCACGATATGAAGCATCAAAGGAAAATGATGATTTTACCAGCCGGGAAAAAGCAGCGGAGATTGTCGGTATTGACCGCACAAGGCTTGCCCGCATAGAATTGGATGCCATTAACCCCTACCCCGAAGAAGTCCTTGCCATGTCAAAGACTTACAACTGCCCGGAGCTCTGCAATTCCTACTGCGCCAGAGAATGCCCCATCGGCAAAGGCAGTGTAAAAGAGGTCACCATTGATGACTTTGACAGACTCGCACTTAAAGTACTCGGTTCCTTAAAAGATATCGATACGCTCCGTGCTTCCCTGATTGCCATTTCGGAAGACGGCATTATTTCCGAAAGCGAGAGGCCTGCTTTCCAGCATATTCTGGACTCTCTGGAAAAAATTTCCACCAATGCCAAGGCTCTGCAGCTCTGGGCCATCAAAAACATACATATCGAAGACTGACGCCGATACAGCCACCGTTATCAGGGCATTTCCAGAATAACGATGGTTCCTTTTTTCTTAAGGCTGCTGCCTGTGGGCACATTCACACTGTCAAGCAGTTTAAAGTAGGAAATGTCATAATAAGAAGACACCTGGGTCACAACCTTTTCGTTTCTGGCCAGGGTTGCGATGATATGGTACTTATCCGGCGTTGTCTTCATGGGAATAAGGGTAATGCATCCCTCTCCTGTTACCTTCCCGGTAAACTTCAAATTCTTTTTTACGCTGTATCCCACCACCGACACATTTCCCCCGTTAAAATCCTTCACCGTGATATTACTCTCCGGTGAAACAATTTTCCAGTTTGTCCCCGTTACTGCGGGGCCTTTCAGATTTTCAACGGTAATATTTTTTCCGTACTTTCGGAAGCATTCAGAGTTCCCACTGCCACATTGCCGGAAATGGCAAATGCGGTATTTCTGCATATCATATTTATTTTGCCGCTGACATTTCCTTTTACGATAACAGAACTGTCTTCCGCAAAAAGGTTCCGCCCGTTCTTCCCGAAAGATTTTGTAAGGATTCCAGGCTACTGCCGTTTCCCCTAAGAACAAATTCCTTACAGGTATTTTTTGCAGGCATCACAAAATTTCCCTTCAGAAACAGATTTTCCTGCAGCGGCATTTCATAGACTGCCCCCGTATCCTTCCTGCGGCTGATTTCTTTTACAGCATCCGCATAGGAAAGGAAATACGCAGTTTCCCCGCTGTCCGCCTTCCAGCTCCACAGTCCTTCCGTGCTGCCGGAATACACCAGCTTGCTGCCGCTTCTTACTAAAAGCGTATTCGTCTGTCCCGTAAGGTACACATCCCCGTTTGCAAAGCCGCCCGTGATATCGGCAACGGCAAAATTTCGGTCCGCCGCAGTGAAGGTAAGAAGCTCTCCCTTCGCATTCTCCATGCGGATGCCGATACCGTACTCCGCAGCCGGTGCTGTCTGTTCTGCAAAGAATATCTGCGGGTTGCAGGACAAAATGCCCTTTTTCCCTATGGTAATCTTTTTCCCCTGTCTGACGTTCAGTACGGTCTGCACATAACTTTTCTGTAATCCCTCCGCCGTAAGGTCGGTGCCTGTTTTTTTGACACTGCAAAGTTTCTTAAGCTTTTCTATGGTTACATTGCCGGTCAGGGTTATGCTTCCGGTAAAGGTGAGCACTGGATACCGGCTGCCCTCTGTGTCCGCAAGAATAGCTCCCGTCAGGCTAAGACCTGCGTAAGTGCCGGTTTTCGGCAGGGTGAATGCCCCGCCCGCATCATAATCCCGAAGAAGGGTTATCCGGTATTCCGCTGTCTTCTGTTTCCGGTTTTCAATATATTCCTTTACATCCTTCCATTCCGCAAAAAAGAGAGTGTCCTCACGTCAAGCCGAAATCCGGTTTCTTTTAAGAACACCGCATTGCTTTTTCCGGTAAGACAATACTCGTTCTCACCCCTTCCCGGCACAAGACAGTCTATCTCTACCGCGAAAACAGACAGATCCGCTGTTTTTTGCCAGAAGAACCGTTTCTCCCGCTGCAAAAGGGATTGCCGCAAGGCTGCCGTCCCGGCGGGATATAGCAATACTGCCCTCTGCCCCGTAAGCTTTTCCGGTCACTGTAAGCGGTACGAATTTTTCTCCTTCTTCGTACCGGTATGTGAGTGCGGCGCTCTGTCCTTCCGCATGGAAATCCTTTATGCTGGCCGTTTTGGTTCCGGCAAGCATAAGTTCTGCCATTTCTCCGACTCTTATTCTATCCGCCTTAAAGGTATTCTGCAGGCGGATGGTCTTCCCGGCTGCCACCTGTACCTTTTTCAAAGTAAGCACCGCACTAACCTCCGTATCTGCTCCGAAGCAGACCGTTCCGAAACCGGTAATGGAATTTTCCACATTTTTGTCCAGATAGGTAAGGGTTTTGGAAGCTGCCCCTCTGATCTCCTTTATGCCGTACCTTCCCTCCGGCACCGTTTTTTCGTTTACGCCGTCCATGGTAAGGCTTCCGGATGCGTTCAGGTTAAAGCCGCCCTTTGCGCTTGTTTCCAACAGCATGTTTTTAAGCACGATATCCGCGGGCAGACTGACCGTGGTGCCTGTAAAGTGCAGGGTATAACCGTTTCCGTGCATGGTCAGCGGGTACTTCGGAAAGACCAGTGTTTTAACACTGCTTTCCACATCCTGCTGCAGATAAATATGGGTTTTCGTTTTGCGGGATCCCTTTTGATTGACGTAGGCAACCGCTTTTTCCCATGTGGAAAAATCCAAACTTTCCCCGTTCATTTCCACGCGCACAGCTTCTTCCGCCACTCTCACCGGCAGAATATCGCCTTCCGATACATCCCCTGCCGAAATGTCATTACCGGATACATCGCCTGCATCCCCGGGTTTATCACTGTCATTGCCGGATATATCGCCCCCGGAAACCTCTGCCGCATAGGCAGCCTGACTGCTTTCGGCAAGCGGGGTTCCAAGCAGGCTCACCCGTGAAATTCCTATCAATAAACGGCTTAACGCCTTCTTTGTGTTCTTTCTCATTTTTATCCTCTTTTTCTTTCATCTCTTTCTTCAGCATAACATATTCCGCACCTTTTTTCCATTCCTCCCGTATACTATAGCATGAAAAAAACTTGGAGGATTTTATGAAAAAGAAAACATGTAAACTTATGGCGCTTGCTTTTGCCATACTGTTCTGTCTGACCCTGCTGCCCGCCTGCGGCAAAGATAATGCAAGTACAAAGGCTGCAACAAAAGTGACCCTGAATGAAGTTGCCCACAGCATCTTCTACGCACCCATGTATGTTGCCATTGAAAACGGCTACTTTGCCGAGGAGGGCATTGATTTAACATTAGTTACCGGCTTCGGTGCAGACAAAACCATGACAGCGCTGCTCACCGGCGAAGCGGATATCGGCTTTATGGGAAGTGAAAGCACTGTCTACACGTATGTGGGCGGCAATGAAGACTATGCCGTCAATTTCGCCCAGCTTACCCAGCGGGCGGGCAACTTCGTGGTTTCCCGCACCCCTATTGACAATTTCAGCTTCGATATGCTGATTGGGAAAAATGTGCTGGGCGGCCGTCCCGGCGGTATGCCCGAAATGGTATTTGAATATATTTTGCTTAAAAACAATATTGACCCAACACAGGATCTTTCCATTGACCAGAGCATCGATTTCGGCTCCACGGCTGCTGCCTTTTCCGGCGGTCAGGGCGATTTCACCATCGAATTTGAGCCCCATGCCACAGCATTGGAAGAAAAAGGCGATGGCTTTGTGGTTGCCTCTCTGGGAGAGGCTTCCGGCTATGTGCCATACACGGCATTTTCCGCTAAAAAGAGTTATATAAAAGAACATCCCGAAACCATCCAGGCGTTTACCAATGCGCTGCAGAAAGGCATGGATTATACCGCTTCCCATACACCGGAGGAAATTGCAAAAGTCATCAGCCCACAGTTCCCGGAAACGGATATGGACACCCTGATTACCATTGTGACCCGCTACTATGACCAGAATACCTGGAAAGAAGACCTGGTATTTACGGAAGACGCCTTTGTGCTTCTGGAAAATATCCTGAAAGAGTCCAAAGTATTAGAGGACTTCGTTCCCTATGAAGACCTGGTAATCACGGAGTTTGCGGAAAAAGCGAAATAAACCTTATTGGAAAATAAAATGAAAATTCCTATAAAGTAATAAATGGGCTGCCGCACATACGTGCCGCAGCCCATCGTTTGTTTTCCCTATTTCTTACCGTCTTCTTTTGCTTTTGCTTTACTGTCTTCCTTGCCCTTCGGCTTGCCGTCCTCTTTGCGGAGATTGTCAATCATGTTTTCAATCAGCATCTTCTTGGCGTAGACATCGCTGCTGAGCAGGCAGATAAACGCAAACTGCCGCAAGAAGTCCCTGTCCTTTTCCGGGGCATCCGCAAAAGTCTTTTCCGCAGTACGGAACTTTTCCGCCACATCCTCCTTCATGCCGGGAATGGCAAGCTTCTCCATCTCAAAAACTTCCGTATAAATATCCTGCAGGCTGTAATCGCCCTCCGCATGGAAATATTCATCCGTAATCGGCTTGAATAAAGTCTGAATATCATTGATGGATAAAATGTTTTTGAAGTAATAAATAAAAATCAGAAGCAGCATATGCTCCTTGCTGTACTTCTTCTTTTCCGGAGAAGGCAGCAGATTGTTCTTTGCATAATTGTTAATCATGGTCTTGGTCAGGACCTTGTCGTCACCGGGATTTCTGGTGGTTGCACGAAGCCTTTTGTCCATAAAGGTGGTGACCTGATCCATATATAAGTCTATATTGGGAATATCCTCTGCTTTTATATAAGTCAGATTGGACAGATTTTTCAATAAACCGTTCAGTATCTCTCCCGTATCCATCTTTATCGTCTCCCATCCTGGCATTTTTCAATGCCTCTCCATTGCAATCCTTTGACTGCATATATTTTATTATATAGTATTCAAAACCACATGACAAGTTTTTTCTTACAAATTCCTTAGTTTTACCTATTTACTTTAAAACTTTAGTATGCTAAAATGCACTTATTAACACAGTTTTAAAGTTTTAACGTAAAAAAGTATTAAGAGGGAGACTGCCATGAACAAAAAAATCAAAACCGATGCCGTGGACTTTCTGTTTGATGCGATTTTGTGCTTAGAAAACCGTGAAGAATGCTATAGCTTTTTTGAAGACCTGTGTACGGTGAACGAAATTCTTTCCCTGTCCCAGCGTTTTGAAGTGGCTGCAATGCTGAAAGACCATAAAACTTATTTAGAAATTGCGGAAAAAACCGGTGCTTCCACCGCTACCATCAGCCGTGTAAACCGTTCCCTGAATTACGGAAACGACGGTTATGAAATGGTATTCGGACGAATGAAGCAGGAGTAAGTTTCCCGGTTTCCGCCGGTAAACAAAGCTAAAAAGGCTGTTGCATCCAAAATGCAGCAGCCCTTTTTCTATGCCATATCGTCTGTTTTGTCCTTCTTTCCGGCTGTATCCGCATCCCCGGATGTAGCGGCTGCTTCTTCTGCCTGCTTTTTCTCGGATACTTCCAAAAGAGCTTCCTGCAGGGCTGCCTTGGCGGATTTTTTGCCTGCCCCGGGCGATTTTGTGGGACGCTTTTTCGTCTTGCCGGTTGCAATGTTCATATCGCATTTTCCCTGGAATACCGCCTTTTCGTCAATGACAATGAGGCTGGTTCGGATATCGCCGATTACCCTTGCCGTAGCGGTAAGCTCCGCTTTGCCTTGTACGGTGACATCGCCGTTGATTTCGCCGCCGATAATAATAGAGTCCGCCTCCACGTCTCCTTCAATCCTGCCGGCGGAGCCCACGATAAGGGAGCCTGCCACTTTGGCACTTCCTTCTACAACGCCGTCAATTCTGGCAGAACCCGGTGTGGAAAAATTGCCTCCCACAACAGCGTCCTTTCCTACAATACTGGTAAGCTTTCCATCTTTATTTTTCATATTGTCGTTCCTTTCACAACCTGCAGGCTTTGATGTTCCATCCTTTTACAGGTTCCAATCTTTGTTTATTCCATCAGCCCTTGATGGCTATAATGGTGGTCGGGTCAATGTAAACGTCATTTTCCTTAATCTGGTAGCCGAGCTGGCGGTTGTCCTCCGTCACCATAAACAGTGTGGTGCCGCTTGCCACCTCATCGCCCGCCTTTACCTGACTTTCGCCTTTGTTGCGATAAATGGACACGTAACCGTTGCCGTGGTCAATCACTACCCGGTTGCCGTATACCTCATCCTCTTCCACTGCCGTGACAACGCCCTTGCCGGCAGCTACTACCGTACTTCCTTCCGTAGCCGTAAACTCTACCATAGGGTCTCCCTCCGTGATAACGGTCATGGAGGCGGAACCGGTCAGCGGATAGTCCGTGGGAACGCTCTGCCCCGCAATCTGCGCCTGCAGTTCCGCAATCTGCTGTGTCTGGTCCTGTATGGTAATGCTTAACATTTCTATCTTGGCATCCTGTTCGTCTATCTTTTCCTGAAGGGCATCCTTTTCATCCTGTGCTGCGGTAAGCGCCGCATTCTGCGATGCGTCGTGCTCTCTGATACGTCCCCAAAGCTCACCCTCATAAACGGCATAGCCTATGACGGCTCCCAGCACACAGCAGACAATCAGGGTGACGCCCGCCAGTACCCAGGGATGAATCCGTACCTGTTTCGTATCCGCATCTACGGCATCCGTGGTATAAATCAGTATATGACTTACTTTTCTCTTGTTCTTGTTTTTCCACATAGAAAGTCACCTCCGGTAAACTCCACCTATTTTAACACATATATATTTCCCAAACAACGATAATTTAACATTTTTGTAATAATTATCCAAATTTAAGTGGCAATTTTATACATCTTGCAATACAAAAAGGCACGTCTTTCTATTTACTTTTTCAGATTTCTGTGCTATTCTATTCATGTTAAATGCATAATAGTATGCATTGACATATTTTTATTGGAGGTATCTACGATGAACAAAGGTACAGTTAAGTGGTTCAACAACCAAAAAGGTTATGGTTTCATCTCTGATGAAGCAGGCAACGATGTATTCGTACATTACTCAGGACTCAACATGGAAGGCTTCAAGTCTCTTGAAGAAGGCCAGGCTGTAGAATTCGAAGTTGTAAACGGAGAAAAAGGTCCTCAGGCTGTAAACGTAACCAAGTTATAATTCCTATTATAACAAATCTATAATCAGTAACACGATGTACCTGTTCTTAAATATAAAAGACTTACTCAGTATTTTTATTTAGAATTTGCAATATCGTCTTATAGGATTAGAAAAAGAACCAATCAAGTGATTGGTTCTTTTTTTGGTGCCGCGCTATTCTCTCCGGCAATAAAGGCAAGCACTTCTTCAAAATCCATGTTTCCGCCGAATAAATTTAAGGCACTGCCGATGGTCACGTTCACTCTTCCTTTTCCCAGTTCTCTTAAAAGGCGCAGGTCTTCAAAGCTGTGCACGCCTCCGGCATAGGTCACGGCTCTTTTTTGAAAATCCCCCAGGAGACGTACCAGCGGCTGTTCCATGCCGTTTGCTTTTCCCTCCACGTCCACGGCGTGAATTAAGAATTCGTCGCAGTAACCGGAAAGTTCGTCCAAAAGGGAAAGGGTTACCTCTTCCTTCGTTTCCTTCTGCCATCTGTCCGTCACCACAATATAGGCGCCGTCCTTTTTCCGGCAGCTCATATCCAGGACGATATGCTCTTTTCCCACAGCATATACCAGTCTGTCCAGTCTCTCTCTGTCTATCCTGCCGTCCCGGAATACAAAGGAAGTGACAATCACATGGCTCGCCCCCGCCTGCAGGTACTCCGCCGCATTTTCGTCCGTAATGCCGCCGCCAATCTGCAGTCCGCCGGGATAAGCCGAAAGCGCTGCCTTCGCCTGCTTTTTCGTTTCTTCAAAAGCCGGGGTGTCCTTTCCGTTTAGCAAAATCACATGACCGCCCCGGATACCCTTTTTTTTGTAAAAATCCGCAAAAAAAGGTGCATCCTGCTCTGCCACAAAATTTTCCTTTACCAGGCTTGCACCGTCCGTTTCCGAAAGACTGCCGCCCACAATCTGTTTTACTTTACCATCGTGAATATCAATACAGGGCCGAAATTCCATGCTTGCGTACCTTCCTTTATAAATGCCTATCTTAAATGCCTTTTTGTGAAAATTTGATTTTAAGGTATATTCTTTTTTCAATCGCACACACTATGACTGTAAAACAGTTTTCAGCATAAGGAGTGAAATTATGAAAAAATTGAAAAGAATTCTTGCCATATGCCTTATGGTATTTTATGTCTGTGTCCTCTCTGCCTGCGGAAAGAACAACAGCAACATGAACGATAACGATATGGCAGACCAGACACAGTCCACCGAAAACAACAATGCCGGCAATACCGGCAACAGCACCGCTACCACAAGGCCTGCCGAAAGCGGCAGCAATGCAGATAACGGCAGCATGAACGGCAACACCAACACCGGAAACAACAACAGCGTAACCGACGGCAGCGACAATGCCGGTACCGGAAACGGTATCGGGGATGCGGTAAACGATGCCGGCAACACGGTTGGCGACGTCATTGAGGATGTCGGCGACGGTGTCAAGGACATTACCGATGATGTTACCGGAACAGGCAACGGTGCCCGTACCCGCTAACAGCTTTCTTACACGAAAAGCCCCATTTTCTTCTGGAAGACGGGGCTTTTCAATGTTTATGCTTATGCGTTTACCGCATCAATCACATCGCTCATGTCATACATGCCGGCGGGCTTTCCTTTTAAGAACTTGCCTGCCTGAATGGCGCCTTTTGCGAAAATAGCCTTGGAATATGCGGTATGGGAGAAAGTGATGACCTCATCCTCTCCTGCGAAAATCACATCATGGTCGCCCACAATGGTGCCGCCTCTGACAGCGGAGATGCCGATTTCCTTGTCGGAACGTTTCTTTCTCTCCTTGCTTCTGTCAAATACATATTCAAAGGAATTGCCGAATTCTTCGTTGATGGAGTCCGCCAACGCCAATGCGGTACCGCTGGGTGCGTCCACCTTCTGGTTGTGGTGCTTCTCAACGATTTCCACATCGAAGCCCGCTTTTACGAGAACTTCGGAGGCTTCCTTCAAAAGCTTTAATAAAAGGTTGATTCCCAAAGACATATTGGCGGACTTCAAAATAGCTACCTGCTTGGAAGCCTCTTTTACCTTTTTAAGCTGCTCTTCGGATAGCCCGGTGGTGCAGAGCACACAGGGAAGCTTCTTTTCCACGCAGTAATTAAGTAAAGCGTCCACAGCAGGCGCCGCTGAGAAATCAATCAGGGCATCCGCTTCTACATTGCATTCTTTAATATCGGTAAATACCGGATACGGATTGTGTCCGTCATCCCTTGCGTCAATTCCGGCAACCAGGCATGCTTCTTCGTCATTTTCAAGCAGCCTGGAAATGACCTGACCCATTTTGCCGTTGCATCCGTGCATAATCAGTTTAATCATCTCTCCCGTACCTTCTTCCTTCTTATTTCAGAACGCCGAATTCACGCATAGCTTTCTCTAACTTTGCAGCGTTGGCTTCTTCCATTTCGGTCAGGGGAAGACGTAAGGAACCAGCTTCCATACCCATCAGGTTTAAGGCTTTCTTAACCGGAATCGGGTTTACTTCGCAGAACAGGGCATCGCACAAATCCATGGCGCGCAGCTGTAATTCACGGCTTCCTTCCACATCACCTGCAAAATATTTGGCGCAGATTTCATGGGTTTCCTTAGGAGCCACATTGGAAAGAACGGAAATAACGCCCTTGCCGCCGAGAGCGAGAATGGGAACAATCTGGTCGTCGTTGCCGGAATAAATATCCACAGTTCCCTTTGCCTTGGCTGCCAGTCTGGCAATCTGGCTGATATTGCCGCTTGCTTCCTTGACACCGACAATGTTTTCCACATCATGACACAGACGGATAACGGTATCCGGCAGGATGTTGCAGCCTGTACGGCTGGGTACATTGTATAAAATAATGGGAAGCTTTACAGACTCTGCCACGGTCTTAAAGTGGGTATACAGACCGTTCTGGGTCGCTTTGTTGTAGTAAGGAGAAACCAAAAGCAGTCCGTCCACTCCGTACTTTTCTGCTTCTTTAGAAAGATAAACGGCTGTCTCGGTACAGTTGGAACCGGTACCTGCCACAACGGGAATTCTGCCCGCTACCTTTTCCGCACAATATTTAATCACATCCAGATGTTCTTCATGCGTCAGTGTGGAAGACTCTCCTGTGGTACCGCATACAATAATGGCATCCGTACCGTTTGCGATCTGGAATTCAATCATTTCCGCAAGCTTTTCGTAATTTACCTCACCGTTTTCTTTCATGGGTGTTACAATGGCAACACCTGCGCCCTTAAAAATAGACATCTTTTTTCCTCCTTACCCATTGAAAAATGGAAATAAAAAAGCCGGTCACATAACATGGGCCGGCTGATTCTCGTGCTTTACCGATAGCGCCCCATCTAATCATAGATGACAGTCATACGGTTTTTAACCGCATGCCCAAGACTCGATTCACAGGTCGTCTCCTCTTTCGGCGTGTTCCCCTTTGATCTTTCCTCACCTGTGCCTGTCACATCAGAAAAACTACTCTTGAAAAACGCAACCTCTATCTTTGTTCCCTATAATAGCACCGATACCGCTCCCTGTCAACGCAACGGGCGGTAAATTCATGCTTTTTGTATGCAAAAAATGCTTTTTGTTCTTTATGAAAAGTCCTTATTAAAAATTATAAGTCTTAAACTTCAGTGTCTCAATCTTGGAAACTTCGTCCGCCAGAGAGCAGATTTCATCGTTTAAGGAAATACCCGTCAGAATGACATCCGTTTCTCCTCTCTGGTTTAACAGATTTTCCACGTCCTCCACAGAAATAATGTTTTTCTCAATAAGTCCCAGCACCTCGTCTAAAATAAGCAGATTGCATTCTCCTGTGGACAGTACCTTCTTGGCAAAATTCATGCCGTTGCGGATGTTCATATCCTCTTCTGCCTTTTTCTCTTCCGGCAGTTGTTCATAAAATTCATCTGATTTTTCAAAACGAAACAGTTTAATCTCCGGTTCCAGTCTTCTTACAAACTCTGTATCCTCCAGTCCCTTTCCTTTCAGGAACTGTATAATCACAACCTGTTCGCCCGCTGCGGCTGCCTGTACGGCCCTGCCGAGTGCCGCGGGGGATTTTCCTCTGCCATCTCCGGTATATATATGAACTATACCTCTTTTCATAATCGGTACCAAACCTTTCTGTCTCTAAGATTAAAAGTAGGTGTATTTTACCATACTTCCCGGATTTTGACAACCTTTACACATTTTTAAGAATGTTTCTTATTTATTTTTTAATAAATGGATTGATTTTTTCAAAAAACTTCCCCTTTTTTATTCTACGGCTTCCTTTGCCACCTCTAACTTGCTGACGGAAACTTCATATGCCACACGGCGCTCCATGTGTTCCTCATCCAACTTCTTCATATACTCGCGACTCTGAATTCTGCCCCATACACAACATTTGTCCCCTACTTCAAAACCGTTGGCAAACCGGGCATTTCTTCCCCAGCAGATGCACGGAATGTAATCGGACTTGCCGTAAGGACGATTGACTGCCAGAAGCAGGTCTGCGATTTCCCTGCCGAGAGGGGTCTTGCGGTACACGGGCGGCTTGCAGATATAGCCGTCCAAGAAAATCTGGTTGGTCTTGGCACTCTCTTCAATTTCGTCCACAAAGGAAATTTCCCTTGCGAATACGGACAGGACCAGTCTGTTTTTGCGCTCCTCGTGCCGGTTGTAGGAGCGGAACTGTCCCGATACCTCTACGTGGTATCCTATGTAGTTGGCATTTACGTCCAAAAGACGCTCAGATACCATCATGGGAATGACATCGAAAGAATCACTCAGTCTCTGTACCTTGACATCGACCATGTAAAAGCCTTCCCCGAAAATTTCGTGACTATAGGTAAAACTGCTGACAATCTCCCCCATAATCGTTACCTGATTGTTTTCAATAACCTTATCTGTCATTGCTGTTCTCCTTTTCTTACGCTTACGTTTTTTTCAGGCTTTTGCCCGTTATGTCAATATTATTTATACACCATATCCTTCCATAATAGAAGCTTTACTCACCGCAGATACCGACAACCGCCCTGTTTATGCGACACATTCCCCTCTCCGTTTGTTTTTTCTTGCGCATAACGACAAATAGTGATATACTGAAACAGTTTTGAAAACAGCAAATTTCAGGTATAATAATAGGAAGAAAGGTCAGGTTATCTATGTTACAGAAACGTGAAGATGTAAGAAACGTAGCAATTATCGCCCATGTAGACCATGGTAAGACCACGCTGGTGGACGAGCTTCTTAAACAGAGCGGTGTATTCCGCGACAATCAGGAAGTTGCCGAGCGTGTCATGGACTCCAACGATATCGAACGGGAAAGAGGTATTACCATTCTTTCCAAGAATACGGCCGTTACCTACAAAAATACAAAAATCAACATTATCGATACCCCGGGCCATGCGGACTTCGGCGGCGAGGTAGAACGTGTCCTTAAAATGGTAAACGGTGTTATCCTGGTAGTCGATGCGTTTGAAGGCCCCATGCCCCAGACAAAGTTCGTTTTACGAAAAGCGCTGGAATTAAAGCTCCCCGTTATCGTATGTGTCAACAAAATCGACAGACCGGAAGCACGTCCCCAGGCGGTTGTGGACGAAGTTTTAGAGCTGTTCTTAGAGCTGGAAGCAGACGATGCCCAGCTTGACTGCCCCTTCGTATTCGCTTCTGCCAAAACCGGCAGCGCTACCTTAAATCTGACGGTAAAGAACAACGATATGAAGCCTCTTTTCGACACCATTTTAGACTATATTCCCGCTCCCGAAGGTGACCCGGATGCCGGCACCCAGGTACTTATCAGCACCATCGACTACAACGAATATGTAGGACGTATCGGTGTCGGTAAGGTGGACAACGGTAAAATTGCCGTAAACCAGGAAGTGGTACTCTGCAATGCCCATGATGCCGCAAAGCAGAAAAAAGTAAAAATCAGCAAGCTGTATGAATTTGACGGATTAAATAAGGTAGAAGTAAAGGAAGCCGGCATCGGTTCCATCGTTGCCATTTCCGGTATTGCCGATATCCACATCGGAGATACCCTCTGCTCCCCCGACCACGTAGAGCCCATTCCTTTCCAGAAAATCAGCGAGCCCACCATTGCCATGCAGTTCATGGTAAACGACTCCCCGCTTGCCGGAAAGGAAGGCAAATTCATCACCAGCCGCCATATCCGCGACAGACTTTACAGAGAGCTTAATACCGACGTTTCCTTACGTGTGGAAGACACCGAGTCTCCCGACCGCTTCAAGGTTTCCGGACGTGGCGAGCTGCATCTCTCCGTTTTAATTGAAAATATGCGCCGTGAAGGTTACGAATTTGCCGTAAGCAAAGCGGAAGTTTTGTATAAAGAGGATGAGCAGGGCCATAAGTTAGAGCCCATGGAGCTTACCTATATTGATGTTCCCGATGAATTTTCCGGCGTGGTTATCGAAAAATTAAGCCAGAGAAAGGGCGAACTCCGCAGCATGGGCGCCGGTACCGGCGGTTACACCCGTCTGGAGTTCTCCATTCCTTCCAGAGGTCTTATCGGTTACCGCGGCGACTTTATGACCGATACCAAGGGCAACGGTATCATGAACTCCATTTTCGACGGCTACGGCCCTTACAAGGGAGATATCCAGTACCGTAAGCAGGGTTCCCTGATTGCCTTTGAAAACGGCGAATCCATTACCTACGGTCTGTTCAATGCCCAGGAACGCGGTACCCTCTTCATCGGACCCGGCGTCAAGGTATATTCCGGTATGGTTATCGGCTTCAACGGACGCGGCGAAGACATTGAAGTCAATGTCTGCAAGAAGAAACAGCTTACCAATACCCGTTCCTCCAGTGCGGACGAAGCACTCCGCTTGGTACCGCCCAAGATTATGAGCTTAGAGCAGGCACTGGATTTCATTGATACAGATGAGCTTTTGGAGGTTACTCCCGTTTCCCTGCGTATCCGCAAGAAAATTTTGGACCCGACCATGAGAAAACGTGCGGCAATGAAAAAATAAATCGGGCAGGTATCGGCAGTTCTTCTGCCGGTACCTGTGAATAAAAAAGAACAGCTCTCCCGCGGGAGCTGTTCTTTTTTATGTCCGTATTTACTTGTTTTTCTTTAAGTAGATGAACCAGTAGCCGATGCCTACGATAACTGCACCGCCCACAATGTTTCCGAGGGTTACAGGAAGCAGGTTCTTTACCAAGAAGTTGCCGAGGGTCAGCCCCTCTGCCGCTATGCCGTATTCCATTTTGGTAAAAATGCCCGCCATGCAGAAATACATATTGGCAACGCTGTGCTCGAAGCCGCAAATGACGAATAAGAATACCGGCCAGAAGCTCATAAGCAGCTTTCCTGCCACGCCGCCGGATGCAAAGGATGCCCATACGGCAATGCAGACTAAAATATTACAGCCGATGCCCCGGATAAAGGCTTCCGTGAAGGTAAGGCTTACTTTTGCGGAAGCAATGCTTACCATGGACTCCGCCAGCTTGCCGCCGAACATATCCGGTGTGTGGCCGTATACGACCAGCAACGTAACCAAAATGGCGCCGATAAAGTTGCCGAAGAATACGCAGACCCAGTTCTTCATCAAATCCCGGAAACGGATTTTTTTCTCCAGCAGCGCAATGATAACCAGATTGTCGCCGGTAAAAAGCTCACTGCCCGCCATCAGTACCATGGCAAGTCCCGCCGGGAATACCAGACCGCTTACGACCTTTGTCATAGAACCTTCCAGAGTTGCGGAAGCCGCCGTGGATGCAATGCCGCCGAAGGCAATAAACATACCGGCGAAAATACCTAGCAGCAACGTCTTTGTGGCTGACATCTTTCCTTTTTTGGTGCCTATGTCCACATAATTGGTTGCAATCTCCAAGGGTGAAAACATAATTAACTTGTCCTCCTAAAATTTCATTCTTTTATTGTACCATTTTAGGCAAGACTTGAAAAGGAGTATTTTTCGGCAAAATTATCCCGCATCTCATCAAATTCCGGATTGTTTTTTCGGACTTCTTTTAAGGTTTCGTGTAAGTTCATATTATTATCCGCCATATCGATGATGCAGCCCGCAATATTGGAACAGTGGTCGGAGGTTCTCTCCAGGTTGGTCAGTAAATCCGCCCATACAAAGCCCGCTTCCATGCTGCATTCGCCCTGCTGTAAGCGCAGAATATGCTTGGTGCGGAGTTGTTCTTTCAGATCGTCAATCACCTGCTCCAGGGGCTCCACCTCATGGGCTGCCTGCATATCGTTGTCCACAAATGCCTTTAGGGATAAATCCAGGATTTCTCCCACAGCCATACAGATGACCTGCAGCTCCTTTTTCGCTTTTTCCGTCAGTGTCAAATCCTTCGCTATAAGTTCTTCCGCCGACTCTACCAGGTTCACACCGTGGTCGGATATTCTTTCAAAGTCTCCGATGAGCTTTAAGAGTTTAGCCGCCTCCTTGCTGTCCGCATCACTGATGGAATAGGTGCTTAATTTCACCAGATACGTGCCCAGCATATCCTCGTAATGGTCGGTTTTGTCCTCTTCCTCTCTCGTTTTTTCCGCAAGCTCCGGTGTATATTCCTTTAAGCACTCCATACCGGACTTCAAGGCATCCACAGCACATTTTGCCATGTCCACCGTCACTTCATGGCATCTCTCCAGTGCAACGGAAGGGGTGGCAAGGAGTCTTTCGTCCAGTTCTTCCGTATGCTCCGGTGTCTTTCCTTCGGGAATAAGCTTCATAACCAGCTTCTCCAGAAATCCGGACATCGGGCATAACAGCAGCATACAGAGAATATTGAAAGCGGAATGGCAGACCGCAATGCCCCACTGGGTTGCCACCTCATTCATAATGGCGGGCTTTATAAATACCTGCACAAAGGCAAAAATAATCAGCCAGAAAACCGTACCGATAATATTGAAAAACAGATGGACAAGCGCCGTTCTTTTGGCGTTCTTGTTTGCGCCGATGGAAGAAAGAATGGCGGTGATACAGGTACCGATGTTCTGTCCCATGATAATGGGAATGGCAGCTCCGTTCGTCACCTGTCCCGTGGTGGCAAGCGCCTGCAGAATACCCACGGAAGCGGAGCTGGACTGGATAATGGCGGTCAGCACCGCACCTGCCAGCACACCTAAAATCGGGTTCTTAAAGAGTACAAACACCTGACGGAACGCCGGTACTTCCGCCAGACCGGATACTGCACCCGTCATGGTTTCCATACCGAACATCAGGGTGGCAAATCCCAGTAGAATCATGCCGGTGTCCTTTTTCTTGCTGTCCTTGGACGCCATCTGCAGAATGATGCCGATAAGCGCCAGAACAGGGGTAAAGGAAGACGGCTTTAAGAGCCGGATAAAGAAGCTGTCGCCGGAAATGCCGCCCAGGCTCAAAATCCATGCCGTTACCGTGGTACCCACGTTGGCCCCCATGATAACATTGATGGCCTGCTTTAAAGTCATCAGTCCGGAATTTACAAAGCCGACTACCATAACCGTAGTTGCCGAAGAACTCTGGATAACCGCCGTCACAGCAATACCCGTCAGAATTCCGGCAACCTTACCGGTGGTAAGTTTCCCCAGAACCATTTTCAAACTGTTCCCGGCACGTCTTTCCAGTGCCTGCCCCATCAGGTTCATGCCGAATAAGAAAAGACACAAACCTCCGATCATCGTCAGTAAATCAAAAAAATCCATCTGTTTATCCATCCTTTTGTTGAAATCAAAAAACCATATACGGTTACTCCCATGTATGGTTCCATGATACAAAACAAACATCAAATCAAAAATCAGGCATTTGTAAAATCTATGTAAAATCTGACAGTAATCCGTGTGCCTTTTCCCACTTCGCTCTTCAGCTCGATTTTACCGTTCTGCTGGCGCACCGCGTGTTTGACAATGGAAAGACCGAGACCGGTACCTCCCACTTCCTTGGAATGGCTCTTGTCCACCCGGTAAAAACGCTCAAAAATACGTTCCTGATGTTCGGGCGGAATGCCGATGCCGTCATCCTCTACCATCAGGACGGCTTCATTGCCTTCCTTTTTCACGGTTATCCAGACATGCCCGTTTTCGTGATTATATTTAATAGCGTTGTCACAGAGATTGTAAACAATACCGTTTACCTGCTGCCGGATACCCTGTATGAATACCGGTTCCCCGGTAAGCAGCATGGTGACATGCGCTTTTTCCGCCGCTTTCTCTAAAGACTCCTTTGTTTCCTCCGCCAGCGCATACAGCTCGATTCTCTCTTTCTGCAGGCTTTCATCGCCTTCATCCAGATGGGACAGCTTGATAATGTCGTCCACAAGCCGTATCATACGCTGCGCCTCCGTGTAAATCTGCCGGGAGAACTGAGGCACATCCTGCTGCTTTACCATGCCGTTGCACAAAAGCTCCGCACAGCCGGAAATGGAGTGCAGAGGCGTCTTTAACTCGTGGGACACATTGGCGGTAAATTCCCGCCGCATCTGCTCCGCTTTTTCCTTCTCCGTCACATCAAACAGAAGGAACGCAACCGCCGTCACTTCGTCTTCCGAAATAACCGGGCTGGCATTGCACTGGTAGGTGCTGTCCCCTGTTTCCCAGATGGTTTCCACGTGGACGCCCTGTAAAGACTGCTCTAAAAGTTCCGTCAGCTTTTCCGTATTCTGCAGGGTATGGATATCCTTTCCCACCGTATACTTGCCGGCTTTCAAAAGATTTGCCGCACTGCGGTTCATGCTTAAAATGACTCCCTGCGGATTTAAAAGAATAAGTCCCTCTTTCATGTTTTTGGTGGCGGCCTCAAATTCCAGCTGCTTGCGCTTTAACTCCGCCGTATGAAAGGAAATCTGCCGCTGCTGGTTCTCCATACGGTTTAACAGAGGCGCCAGCTCCTTATAGCCGTTCTTGGTAAGATTACCTTTCAAATCCGGGTCGTTTAAGGGCTTTACAATCCTTGCGGATACCCGGTAGGACAGGATGAGCGCCGCAACAATGGTAATCAGCGCCACGATTAAAATGGGCTGCATCATGCTCATAAGCAGGGTAAACACCGTATACTGGGTGTCCGAAAGCCGGATAACCCTGCCGTCCGATAATTTCTTTGCCTCATATATCTGCCTCTGGGTCAGAATTTCCGAAAAGCGGGTGCTTTCTCCGTAGCCTGTTTCAATCGCCTGCACCACTTCTTCTCTGTCCTTGTGGTTTTCCAGCTTCGCCGCATCCGATTTGTTGTCGTAAAGCACCGTACCGTCCCTGTCAATGTAGGTAATGCGGTAGTCCTTGGCGGCAAGGCGCGTCAGATACTCCATGCCGCAAAGTTCCACGCCTTCTGCCACCTGTTCCGTCTGTCTTTTTAACTGCATCCTCTGGGTTTCACTGTAATAGTCGTACAGCACCCACATGATAATCACGACGGATGCTGCAAAAACCCAGAGGGATATCAGGCAGACCGTCCGAAATATCCTCTTAGCCATTATTCTTTTCCTCCAGACGATACCCTACTCCCCTGACGGTATCTATGTACTCGCCGCATTCGCCCAGCTTGGTTCGGAGCGTGCCGATATGCACATCCACGGTCCGCGTCTCTCCTACATAATCCGCCCCCCAGATATCGGAAAGAAGCTGCTCCCTGGAATACACCCTGCCCGGATGCCGCATGAACTTATGCAAAAGTTCAAACTCTTTCAGGGTAAGGATAATCTTTTCCCCGTCCGCCTTTACGGTATGGGTCTGGGGATTTAAGGTCAGTTTGCCAACGGCAACGATATCCGTTTTTTCATCCTTGTAGGCTCTCCGCAGCACCGCCTTTACCCGGGATACCATTTCCATCATACCGAAGGGTTTGGCAAGATAGTCGTCCGCTCCCAGGTCAAGTCCGATGACCTTGTCGTATTCCGTGCCCTTTGCCGTCGCCATTATGACGGGAATGTCTGCTGTGGTGCTCTGCGCCTTCAGCTTCTTTAAGATGGAAATGCCGTCTTCTCCCGGCAGCATGATGTCCAGTAAAATCAGCTTCGGTTTCTCTTTTTCCATGGCTGCCCAGAATGCATCCGCATCCGGCAGTCCCTTTGCCTGTAAGTCGGATGCCTGTAAGGTATAAATCATTAAATCCCGGATACCGGCATCGTCTTCTACACAATAAATCATGTCTGTCTCCCTGTTTCATTCGGCTGCCTTGTTTACTCTAAAATAGGATGCCCGCTATGGAGCATCCTATTTTTTTGTATCAGCCTTGCTGAAATATATGACGGAAATTACATTACTAAGATAATTTCGTTTTCATCCTGCATCTCATCAGCGGGAACGTAAGGCTTATCTGCCTTCTTGCCGTTTAAGTAGAATTCCTTAAAGCCGCCTTCTTTGCCGTCCGGGTTCTTCACGATGATGTGAAGCTTCTTGCCGCGGAATACCTTATCCATGGTGATTTCTTTCCATTCGGAAGGAATAGCCGGGCAAACCCAGAGACCGTTTAAGTCAGGACGCATACCGCAGATACCTTCTACACAGCCTACCATACAGGTGGATGCGGTACCGGTCAGCCAGTGTACGTGGGAACGTCCCTCGAAAGGAGATTCCACACTTTCGGTAAACTGTCCGTGTACATACGGCTCCAGTCTTCTGACATCCGCATTGTCATTCTGGGATGCGGGTGAGCTTTCGGTGAAGTATTCAAATGCACGATTGCCGTGTCCCATAAGAGACTCTGCTAAGATAATCCAACCCTGGGGCTGTGAGAAAATACCGCCGTTTTCCTTGGTGGAAGGGTTGAACAGGAGTGCCTGTGCACCGTCAAATGCATGGTCTACATAAGGAGGTGTCATCAGACGTACGCCGAACCTGGTGTTTAACTCTCTGTGTACGGATTCCAGTGCCTTTTCAGCCTGTTCCTTGCTTGCCAGACCGCTGATAACGGACCAGGACTGGGGATTTAACCACATGTTTGCTTCGGGGTCATGCTTGCTGCCGATAACCTGTCCGTCTTCCTTGATACCTCTGACGTAACGGTCGTCTTCCCAGCATTCCTTTTCGATGATGTCGCCGAGTTCTTTCTGGGTCTTTTCCAAATAAGCAATGTATTCGGTATCATCTGCGTCCCTTGCAAAGCCCTTCATAACGGTGAATGCGTAATATAACTGCATGGCTACGAAGGTGGACTCACCCTTCTTGCCCAGACGTAAGCAGTCGTTCCAGTCTGCATGCAGACCTGCGGGCATCTTGTGGTCGCCGAGTCTTTCCATGGAGAACCGGATGGCTCTCTTTAAGTGGTCGTATACGGTACCCTCTTCTTTATTTGCATAAGGGATAACTTCGTTAATGAAATCCTTGTTGCCGGTTTCTGCCACGTATTTCCATACGGTGGGGAATAACCACAGCGCATCGTCCGCACGGTATGCGGGATGTCCGGTCTCTCTTACATAGGACTCGTCATCGGGAGTATCTTCGTGACCGGGATTGTGGGTATATTTTACCAGAGGCAGACCGCCGCCGTTGTTTACCTGTGCGGAAAGCATGAAACGAATCTGGGAAAGAGCCATTTCCGGGTCTAAGTGGATGATACCCTGGATATCCTGTACGGTATCTCTGTAGCCATAACCGTTACGCTGTCCGCAGTATATGAAGGACGCTGCTCTGGACCAGGTAAAGGTAATGAAGCACTGGTATGCGTTCCAGGTGTTAATCATGCTGTTGAAGGCTGCATCCGGGGTATTTACCTGGAAGTTCTCCAGCTTGGAATGCCAGTAATTCTTTAATTCTGCCAGTTCCTTTTCTACCTGGGAAGCGTCATTGTAAGGTGCCATGATGGCATCTGCTTCTACGGCATTTGCCTGTCCGAATACGAAGGTCAGGACCTTGGTCTCGCCGGGCTGTAAGGTAATGGCACTGTGAAGAGCGCCGCAGGCATTGGCATTGTAGTTTAAGACATTGTCGCACTTGCCGTTTTCTACCGCTGCCGGGTTGCCATAGCCGTGATATCTGCCGAGGAAAGCGTCCTTGTCACCGTTGTAGGAGGTAACCGGTGCGCCGCAAAGACCGATGAAACGCTCTCTGTGGTTGCTGCCTGTGGCATCCTTGCCTACGTTCTCGTTGATGCTCTGGACAATCTTGTTGCCGAGGAAACGGGTTCTGGTGATGAACAGGGTATACTGTAAGTTTACCTGGTCCTGCTCGTAGTTGCTTTCGTTGGTGAATTCTGCATAGGAGAATGCGGAAATCTTTCTTTCCTTATCGGAAGTATTGGTAATCTTTGCACTCCATACTTCGTAGGTCTTTCCGAGGGGTACATAGTAAAGTACTTCGGAATGGATGCCTGCGTAGTCCGCAATCATGTTGGTGTATGCGGTACCGTGATGACATTCGCTCTTGTAAACGTCAAGGGACTTTGCTACGGGCTGCCAGGATGCAGACCAGTAATCCCTGGTTTCATCATCACGCAAATAGATGTATCTGCCGGGGGTATCGTCGCTGTTGAAATGATATCTTAAAATTCTGCCGTTTGCACCGCTCTTTACGAAGCTGTAACCACCGGCATTGTTGGAAATAATGGCACCGTATGCGGGAGAACCGAGGTAGTTTGCCCAGGGTGCGGGAGTATCGGGTCTGGTGATGACGTACTCCTTATTTACTTCATCAAAGTAACCGTAATTCATGTTTAACTCTCCTTATTAAAAATAGTATTTGCCCTTACGCCGTAATCAAAGATACCAGATAGAACACTTCCCTGTCATCCTCATGTGTCTCGGAAATTGTAATCTCCACGGTGTGTTTGCCATACTCCCCATGCTCCAGTACAGTCTGTAAGTACAGGCAGTCGCCCCAATCCTCTTCGAAATTGGCATTCAGTTCAATGGTATGTTCTTTGTCGCCGTCTAAAATAAGAGTGGCAACCGGTGCAGGTCTGCGTACGGTCTTGCGGTACTGCACCGCAATGGAAGAAGCTTCCACTTCAAAGACAATTCTATCATTTATTTTTGCTGCTGAAAAGCCCTTTTTGAAACAATCCGCTACGCAGCTCTGGGGTGTTTCATCCTTTACAAAACCTTCGCAGATTACAGGCTTCAGTTCGTCGTTTCTATATCTGTGCGCCGCCTCGTATCCGTTTGCGGTAAGCGGTGCGGGAAGCACGGTTTCCTTTACCGGGAACACATAGCCCTCTTTCAAAAGCTCTTCTGCTTTCTTCTTTTCCTTTGCCAGATAAGAAGTAATCAGTTCGGATACCATTTTATGCCCGGCATCGTTGGGATGTAAATCATCGGGAGTAATGTCCCTTCTTACGATTTCTCCGCTTGCAATAAAAGGATAAACCGCTGCTTTCATGCTGACGCCGGGTACCTCGTAGTGTTTTTCCACGGGACAGTGAATGGCTTCTGCGTTGCCGCCGTCATCGTAACGGACATTGTGCACTAAAAGAAGCGCCGGCTGTTTCTCATTTTTTAAGATGCGTCTTACCAGTCCTTCGTAGGTCTCTTCAAAATGCGCATCGGTATCCGCATCGTTTACGGAAAATTCCACAATCACAAAATCCGGTTTGTGGGAAAGCACTTCCTCGTCCACACGGCCCGTACCCAGATGGGAAGTGGTGCCGCCTATTCCCGCATTCACATAGGTGATTTCGGATTTGGGGAACTGCTCCTTCCACCATTCGTAGGTAAGATACGCATAGCAGAGCTCGGGGGTGGAGGAAAGAGAACCCTGGGTAATGGAACCGCCTAAAAATGCCACGGTGAGATGTTCGCCCTTCAGTCCCTTTGCCATGCAGGCAAGCATTCTTTCGTCATTGCCTTCGTTGATAAATCCTTTGCTGTAATCAATCTGTACCATATTTTCCTGCCTTTCTCAAAAAAGGTTCTATTTTTCGGCTGCCAGAAGCTCTAAATTCTTTTTAATCAGCTCGCAGCGCTGCTTTACACAGTCGGGGCTGCGGAGAGGATCCTTCGGGGTGTTGAACACATAATCCGCTAATTTGTCAATGGTGGTGGTTGCCACATGCAGTCTGGTATCACTGGATGCATAGTAAATGAAGACTTCGTTCTTTTCGTTTACCACAGCACCGTTGGTGAATACGACGTTGGAAACATCTCCCACTCTTTCCCATCCTCTGGGTCCGATTAACATGCCGGAGGGCTCTGCAATCACCTTGGAAGGGTCGTTTAAGTCGGTAGCAAATGCATAAACCACATAACGAAGACCTGCTGCGGTGTTTCTTACACCGTGCGCAATGTGAATCCAGCCTCTGTCGGTCTTGATGGGAACCGCACCGGCACCGTTCTTAACCTCGGTAATGGTGTGGTACTTGCGGATGCTGGTCATCTTCTCTTCGTCGATTACCGCATTGGTAATGTCATCGCACAGACCGAAGCCGATGCCGCCGCCGGAACCGGTGTCGATGAAATCATCCATGGGTCTGGTATAGAATGCATATTTGCCGTCCACGAATTCGGGATGCAGCACTACGTTTCTCTGCTGGGGAGAATGCAGGGTCTTTAAGTTCGGCAGTCTTTCCCAGGTCTTTAAGTCCTTGGTTCGCACAATGCCGGCTGCCGCTACGGCTGCGGATAAATCCTTGCTTTCGGTATCCTTGCTCTCGGAGCAGAATACACCGTAGATATAGCCGTCCTCATGCTTGGTGAGTCTCATATCGTAAACATTGGTTTCTTCCGGGCAGGTATCCGGCAGAACTACCGGGTAATCCCAGAATTTGAAACCGTCCACGCCGTTGTCGCTTTCTGCCACGCCGAAGAAGGACTTTCTGTCGTTTCCTTCGATACGTGCCACTAAATAGTACTTGCCGTTTAAGTAAAGGGCGCCGGAGTTCATAACGGCATTGATGCCCAGTCTTTCTTCAAAATAAGGATTGGTTTCGGCATTTAAGTCATACTGCCATTCAATGGGTAAAGTGTCTCTTGTCAGAACAGGATTTACATATCTGTCGTAGATACCGTTGTAAAACTTGGGATCCACTTCGTTCTTTCTGTTTAAGAACCGGTCCTGCTTTTCTTTTAATTCATAATACTTCCGGTGAATCATTTCGCCATCCTCCTCATAATTTCCATGCACATACGTCCGTTGTGGTAAGGACACTTCCAGGGTTCCACAATGGGCTTGTCTTCTTCAGGTCTGCCTTCGTCGTCCACATGCATGAACCATTCGCTGCCCTCTCTCTTATCAATCACATAGGTCTTGATAAAGTTCCAGATGTCTTCGGAAGCCTGTAAGTATTCCTTATGCTCCGGATGCTTCTGGTATTCATTGTAGTAACCCACAACGCTTTCTGCCTGTACCCACCATACTCTCTTCCTGTCCACAACGCCTCTCTCGCATTCGTTAGACATGGAATGGTTGTAATAAGCATCCTTGTAGACTTCCGCAACGAGGTCGGCAACAATGCCGTCCCATTCCTTCTTATAGGCTTCGTCGCCCAGGGTATCCAGGCCTCTGTCCAAAAGCCATGCGGTCTCGATGTCGTGACCGAAGGAATGCAGGTCAATGATACTGTTCATATCGTTATCAAAGAATACTTCCTGTCTATGCTTTTCAGGGTTGTAAATCTTTGTACGGAAGGTCTCTAAAATCCAGCGGAGCTTCTTGCCCACTGCTTCGTTTTTGGAAACGCGGTACAGTTCGGTGTAGGCTTCAAATACATGAAGCAGAGTGTTCATGGTTCTGTCCGCCATGACGCCGTTTTCGGAAAGCTTGTCGTTGGCTGCCGGTGCAAAGGTTCTGTCCAGCGCTTCCTTGTAGCCGCCTTCGTCAAAGCCCTTCTCCTCAATGATATGGAAAAGTTCCATGGCATGCGCCAGTGCTTCTTCCTTTCCTGATGCCGCATAATAAGAAGAAAGTGCATATACGGCAAACGCCTGATTGTAAATATGCTTTGTGGTATCTTCCGGCCTGCCGTCGTAGGTAACGGACCAGAAAATGCCGCCGTATTCTTTATCAAAGCAGTACTTTGTCATAAAATCATAAGCACACTCCGCATCCTTTAAGAGCTCCTTGTCTGCAAGCGCCATGGATGCATTGGAGAAAAACCATAAAATACGGCTGTTTAAGATACAGCCCTTTACCGCCTTTTTGTCTACGACAAGGTCGGGACCCATGTAGCCGTAAAATCCGCCGTACTCCTTATCTTCTAATTTCTGCCAGAAGGGAACAATATGATTTTGTAAATGCTCCCTCATTTCATCTGCCATGCTCATTCTTTTATCTTCCTTTCCTTCACACTGTCTTTTTCAATCAGATGACCTTCCACAATGTGTATTTTTTTCTTGTAGGGTTCTTTGTTTATCTTTTTGATAATGGTATTGATGGCGCCCTTTGCCATTTCCTTCATGTCTACCTCATAGGTCGTAATCGGCACATCCGTCAGGCTGGGCGGATATAAGAAATTATCGAAACCTACTACGGAAACATCCTCCGGTACCCGGTATCCTCTCTCCGTCAGGGATTTAATTACCAGGCTGGCAATAAAGTCGCAGTTGCACACAAAGGCGGTGGGCATCTGCTTGGGGAAATCATAGTCCCCGTAATTGCTTCTTAAACCGCTCTTTACATCACGGTCGGGAATGAGGTAGTCCTCTCTCGGCCTGATGCCGTGCTCAATTAACGCCTTTACATAGCCTAAATACCGGTCGGTAATACTTTCCGTTGCAAAAAGAGTACCTACGTAGGCAATATCCCTGTGACCTTTTTCATACAGATAATTGGTCAGAAGGTACGTGCCGTAAAATCCGTCTGAAATAAAGCAGTCCACAATGCCGTCCGTTTCGTAAAAATCCAGATACACCAAAGGTATATTGGTATGTTCTTTCAAAAATTTACCATAGTCATAACCGGGTTTACCAATGACAATCACACCGTCCGCTTTCTTTTCTTCGATGATACGGGGCAGAATGTGTGCAGACTCCGTTTCCTCGCTGATAATTTCAAACAGGGTAAAACATTCTTTCTGGATTGCCCTGTCCGCTACTTCCCTGTACATTCTCCAGTAAAAGGAGTCGTACTCCGCCAGATACCGTTCCGATATGAGAACGCCGATGTTGTGACTTTTTCTCGCGAGCTGGGTTTTCGTACTCACCGGCATCCGGTAGCCCATTTCTTCCGCCAGCTCCTTGATTTTTTCCCGCATTTCCTCACTTACACCTTTTTGTCCGGACAATGCTTTGGAAACCGTCACCGTGCTTACCTCCAGGCGTTCTGCAATATCTGACATGGTTACAGATTTTTTCATTTTCGCCATATTTTCACCATCAATCTTTCCAGATTTCCTCTCCCAGGCTCTCTATAAATCCGGAAAGTTCCTCTGCCATTTTCTCCGCCTCCGGTATACGGATATGTCCGTGCGTACCGCAGCCGTTGTTTGTATACAGGAAATGATGCACATGCTTATCCTGCATTTCCTCTGCCACCTGTCCGATAGCCCTGTCCCAGGCAGCATCATGATTCAGAATGGTAGTTGCCAGTATGATTTCGCACTTCGGGTACTTTTTCTTAATCGTTTCTATAAATTTCCGGTACTCCGCTCTCCAGTGCTTTGCCTGTTCTCCCTCATAGTCCTCCGCCATATAGTTGACCGGGTTGGCATCGTTCTGTCCGAATGCCACTATCACCACATGGGGGGTATACTTTGAAAAATCCCAGGGCTTTGTTTCCCCTAAGTAAGGGTTCATCTCTATCTTGTCATAGCTTTCTTCCATTCCGGTGTAATCCGGTCCTGCAAAATATCCCTGTCCGTGCAGAAGGGCAATGCCGCCCTGCGCCACATCATGGATATCCGCATGGAGCTTTCTGGCGCAAAGCCAGGAATAGGAATAAAAGCTGTTGGAATATTCGCCGTTGTTTTCCGGGTCGGACAGTCCGGCTCTTGCTACCGCTTCCGAAACTTCCCCTGCGGAAACGGAGTCCCCATACACTTCTATTCTTCTTGCAAACTGTACCTTGGATTTGCTGATTTCCGTATCTTTTCCCGTAATCAGGCCAAAAAAAGCCACATAATGGCTGGCATCCTGTCTCTTAAAGATGGCAACTTCATGTTCGCCTCCATCCAAGAATGCCGAAATATCTATCTCTACACCGCCTTCATCCGGCAGTATGCATTTTCCTTTGTAATCTCCGTCCACTAAAACTCCTACCGAGTTTTCAAAATAGCAACGGAAGTTCTCCATTACGACCCACACGTTTTTTCCCTTTACCGCAAATCTTACGGATGTGCAGGGATATACAAATACGGGGGCATCCTTCTTGTCAAAATCAATTCTGCCGCTGTAAGTTAATACTTCATCCGAAGGAAAAATCCTTTTTTCACATTCTCTCATCTTCACATGTTTCCTCTGTTTTATCGCATATGTGGGAGATGCAAGCACCTCCCACATAGAGTTTAACATTTCATTATCGAATACCGATTTCGGTATCTTCCTGTCTTACCACACTGTGTGTCTTGATGTAATCTACGATTTCATCAAACTTAGTAAAGGCAAGTCCTACATAGCTGTCTGCACATCCGTAGTAGATTGCAATCTTTCCGGATTCGGGATCATGAATGGTTGCGCAGGGGAATACTACGTTAGGTACGAAACCTCTTTCCTCATACCACTCTTCAGGAGTGAGAAGGAAGGTTTCACAACGATACTTCACGATGGAAGGATTGTCAAGGTCAAGAATAGCACCGCCAATGCTGTAAACGAAACCGTTGCAGGTGCCGCTTACACCATGGTAGAACAACAACCAGCCTTCGCTTGTCTCGATAGGAGCTGCACCGCCGCCAATCTTAACAGATTCCCACCATTCGCTGCTTCTTCCCATTACATGTCTGTGCTTTCCCCAGTAAACCATATCAGGGCTTTCGCTTAAGAAGATATCGCCAAAAGGAGTATGTCCGCTGTCGGAAGGTCTGGAAAGTAACATGTACTTGCCGTTAATCTTACGAGGAAACAGTACTGCGTTTCTGTTGAACGGAATAAACGGGTTCTCCAGTCTGACAAAGGTCTTGAAATCTTTCGTCTTTGCCATACCGATGGAAGCGCCGTAGAAATCCTGACACCAGATGATGTAGTAGGTATCTTCTACCTTAACTAATCTCGGGTCATATGCATAATAAGGCATGAAAGAATTGCCGTTCTCATCTACGAAAGGAATCTTATCCTTTTCAAAATCCCAGTGAATAGCATCCTTGCTGTGTCCTAAGTAAATATAAGGAATACCGTTGGTCTGCTCTCCGCGGAATACGCCGATAAATTCGCCGTTGTAAGGCATTACGGCACTGTTGAAAATTCTGGCAACGCCTTCTACCGGGTTACGTCCGATAATAGGATTTTCTGTATATCTCCAAATTGGAGCCCCTTTTAAGCCTTCAGGACGTTCCTGCCAGGGAACATTGGGCACTGCAGGGGCAATCATCTTAATATCACTCATTATGTCCTCCATAAATGGTAGGGGGCGGAGTACCCGCCCCTCCATTGTTTAGTCTGTCATTAAGACTTATTTGTAGTATGCATCAAGTCCATCCTGAACTTCCTGCTTATGGGTTTCCTGAATCTGGGCAGGTGTCATTTCACCCTTGATTAAGTACTGTAAATCATAGTTTACATCCAGGGACCAGATTAAATCGAAGGTTGTCTTGGAACCGCATTCCTGCATAACTGCAAAGTTTGCATTCTGGTAATCTTCGGTCTTACCGGTTGTTAAATACCACCAGTTCAGAGCTGCCTTGTTGTCACGCTGCGTGGTATCACCATCGTACCAGTTCCACATATCATATAATACATTGAATACCAATTCAGGCTCCTGAACACCGGTAGGGATAATGTAGCATGCACCTGCTACGTCGTTCTTACCGGGGTTGGTATCTTTGTTACCGTTAGGTCCTACCGGCCAACGAACAAATGCGATATCGAAAGGAATGGTAGTACCCTTGCTTCCATCGTAGTCGTAGTCAGCGTTAGCTGCAAGAATCCATGCTGCTGCAGGGAAGAAACCGATGTTACCTTCTCTGTACTGATATCTCATGGAATCGGAAGGATTTCCTTCAAAATCATAAGGATAGCATACATTCCAGGTGTTGTACATATCATACATTTCCTGAAGAACTTCTCCGGTTGCTGCAGAAGACAGGGTTTCTGTCTGGCCGCCTGCTACGCCGGTACCGTTGCTCATGCAAAGCTGTTCAAAGGTTTCATTTTCGTAACCGCAGTATCCGTACTGGTCGGTCTGTCCGTCACCATCGGTATCCTGGGTCAGAACCTTCATGTATTCGTTGAACTTATCCCATGTCCATTCACCGCGTTCCCACAGGTCGCGGGGATCTTCGAGGTTGTTTTCCTCAAGCATCTGTACGTTGAATGCCAAAGGATAGGTATCTGCAACCTGCTGTTCAGCAGCCTGCTGCTTGATGAGGCAGGCCTTGCCGTCGCCAAGGTCTAAGTAAGTAGCAACCGTCTGGGTTGTGAAGATGTCATGGTCTTCCGGTAAAATGGTCTTTAAGTCGATAGCTAAGCCATTGTACTGAGCGGGAATACCAAATCCGGGCTCTACTAAGTAGATATCACAATCAGGTGAACCTGCTAAGATAGAGTTGTTGATGGATTCCTTAACACCGTTGTAGGTTAAGTTGGTCCAGTAGAATTTAACATCATATTTCTCTTCGATTTTCTTAACGTTAGCCAGCTTCTTTTCTGCGATGCCGCGGTTGAACGCTTTTTCTTCCTTCTTTGCGTCATCATCGCCTTCTGCATCAACGTTAGCTGCATAAGAAGGGTCATCTTCTACCTTGGACTGTGAGCTGTCGTAGTACTGAACCCACCAGGTACCGATGGTAATTTCGCTGTTGTGTCCGGAAGGAGTGGAAGCGCCGCCGTTGTTGGTGCTGCCGCCGTTACCGTCATTGGTTCCGGTCTTGCCACAAGCTGCTACAGACAGAGTCATGCATACAGCAAGGCCAAGAGCTAAAAATTTCTTTAAATTCTTCATTCTTTTTAATTCCTCCTAAATAGTTGCATTTTGCAATATCCAAATTATCTTGCAGCCTGGCCTACGCTTACGCTGTAAACTTCCCATGCGGTGTCAGATTCAAACTGCATTCTGCCGCCCCATGTAGAAGTATCATCACCGAGAACTGCTGCTAACATGTCATAGGTTACCTGGCAGGTACCGTTTAAGCATGCAGCATCTGCGCTGCCGCTGCCGTCTGCGTTACCAACACCAACTCTCATCCAGCCTGCTGCGGAATCGGGCATTACAATCCAAAGGTCGCCGTCTTCGCTGCTGAAGTTAATGGTTACTACGGAACCGGGTACTAATGCTGCAAGTACTTCTTCGGTAATGTCTGCACCGTTCTGGCTCCATGCATCACCAGAGCATGCTGCACCTTCAAATGCAACATAGTTGCCTGCCGGAGTCATCGGAGTAGCATTTACAACATTTACGCTGTAAACTTCCCACGCGGTATCGGATTCAGCCTGAAGTCTTCCGCCCCATGCAGAGCTGTCTTCTCCAAGAGCTGCAACGATCATGTCATAAGGAATATAGCACTTGCCATCGTAGCAGATTGCATCTGCGCTGCCGCTGCCGTCTGCATTGCCAACACCGACTCTCATCCAGCCTGCTGCGGAGTCAGGGAATACAGTCCAAAGGTCGCCGCTTTCGCTGGTGTAGCTTAACTCCAGAGCGGTTCCGGGAACTAATGCTGCAAGTACATCTTCGGTAAAGTCAAAGCCGTTCTGGCTCCATGCATCACCGGAGCAAGCAAAGCCTGCGAATTCAACGGGGTTTGAAGTTGCAAGAACGCTTGCGCCCTGGCCAACCTTTACGCTGAATACTTCCCATGCGGTATCGGATTCAGCCTGCATTCTGCCGCCCCATGTAGAGGTGTCATCACCAAGAACTGCTGCTAACTGCTCGTAGGTTACCTGGCATACGCCGTTGGAGCAAACAGCATCTGCGCTGCCGCTGCCGTCTGCATTACCAACACCGACTCTCATCCAGCCTGCTGCGGAATCGGGCATTACTAACCAGAGGTCGCCGTCTTCGCTGCTGAAGCTTAATTCTACTACAGAACCGGGTACTAATGCTGCAAGTACATCTTCAGGAATGTCAAAACCGTTCTGGCTCCATGCATCGCCTGTGCATGCGAAATCAGCAAATTCAACTGCACCGGATACGATGTAAAGGTTAGGGTCAACTCCTGTGCTGCCTTCAAATCCGGCAGGAGCTGCAAATGCTACGGAAGAATCTGCGGTTAAAAGATTTCCGGAAGCATCTAAGAAACGGATGTTGTCGATGTAAAGAGTCGCTGCACCCTTTCCGTCGGTAAGACCGTTGTCTGTTTTTAAGTTAATCATGAAGATGTTGCCTGCATCAGCAATGAATTCTTCACCTTCGCCTAAGGTCATAGCTGCCTTCTTGGGATTCTGGTTTTCCATATAAACGCTCCAGGGATCGGTGGATTCGGTGAGGTCTTCACCACTCCATGCAATCAGGTCACCTGCTACGGCATTGAAGCTGCCATCGTCATAGGAAACACCTAACGTCATTTCAATTGTTGCTACCTTTGCAACGTCAGCACCCAAAAGGCTGGTTGCATCAAATGCTACATAGGGAACTTTTTCATCCACATTCTTAACCTGCAGTGCTTTGCTGCCGTTATAATCTACGATGGAAAGTTCTACCTGTGCGGCATCACCCTTCTGCAAATACGGTGCTACGAAGCCCATATTGCCATCTTCGAAGTCGATGCTTGCAGCTTCGTCAGCCACGGTATTGTCCTGGCTTTCAGCCGGTGTTGTGGAACCGTCATTGGATGCCGATTCATTTGTGTTGTCGCCACATGCTGCTAAAGACAGAACCATGGCGCCTGCCAGAAGGCAGGATAAAATTTTCTTCTTCAACTTCTTCATTCCTCCTTTTTGTTTTTTGAAAAGTTGAGTTGGGGCGTGCGTGACATTAGCCTACGATACCACTTCTCTCCACACCCTCTATAAAGTATTTCTGTAAAACGAGGTAAATGATAAGTATCGGTAAGATAATGAGTACGATACCGGCATCCAGGTAAAGTTCCTGAATGGTAGTATCTAAGATTTTATCCGCGTTTGCAATAACCGCCTGCAAACTGGAAATCTTCTTACTGATTACCACGTCCTCGCTAATCAGAAATAGCTTCGCATAAAAAGTATCATTGAACTGCCATACGATAGAGAATACTGCTACCGTAATGACAGCGGGCATTGCATTGATTAACATGATTCTGAAATAAGTATACCATACACCGCATCCGTCTACCAGTGCCGCTTCTTCGATTTCTTTGGGAAGTCCGCGGAAGAACTGGTTGAAAATATAAATGTAAAGACCGGAACGGACACCGCATCCGAGCAGCGTCATGATATACATGGGAACAACCGTACCCATGATACCCGGTGTACCTTTGATGGCGGAAACAATACCAAACGGATCAAAGCTCTTGAAAGTCATGTATAAGGGAAGCATGATGGTATGTGCCGGGATGACAATCATGACTACCACGCATCCGAACAGTAACTTTTTAAGAGGGAAATCAAATCTTGCAAATCCGTAACCTACCATGGAACACACTAAAAGCTGCAGTGCCGTCAGTGTCAGGGTATAAAGAAGATCCTTAAACATGGTAGGGAAATAATTCATTCTTTCTATAACCAAGGCGTATCGCTCCAATGTGGGGAACTGCGGTAATACGAACACCATCGGATTGTAAGCATCCTTGTTGGATGAGATGGAGTTTACGATAATACCGATTACCGGAGAAAGAATTACATAGCCGACGCCAATCAGAATGGCTGCACGCAGCAGGTTGACTAAGAGGTTTTTCACACTGTTTAAGAAGCTCTTGGTCTGGTCGGGATCACTTAACACTTTTTTTGCCTTTGCAATCATCTGCATTTTCTTTTCTCCTTTCCTTAGTTATAGTAGAAGGTTCGTTTCTGTATTGCGCCGCATATTGCAATTAGTATCACACAGGTGATTACCGTGCTGACCAAACTGAATACGGAGCTCAAACCGTAATTGAAATTTGTAAATGCTACGTCGTACGCCAGGTCTACTACTTTGCTTTCCGTAAAGCTGTCCACGATGGTGTATACCACGTTGGTAATGATATGAGGCATTACCATGGGGAAGGTTACCTTCCAGAAAGTTTCGTATCCGGTAGCACCTTCAATCTTGGCAACCTCGTACATGGAACCGGGGATGGACTGCAGCGCTGCGATAAAGATAATAATCTGAATACCGGATGCGGCAATGATATCGTTGATACGGGCTACCGCCGCTACGATGTAGTCAAGCAGTGTTGCCGGAAGTCCTAAGTTTAAGAACATATCAATCAGGTAATCAATATCGAATGCAATGGTGCTTCCCGCTGTGGCTCCCGTTTCCGCTACCTGGGTAGCAATACCGCCTGCCATCATCTGTTCACTCAATTCCATGGCTGCGGTAATCGCACCGGAATTTAAGATAACCGGTAAGAAGAAAATCGCTCTTACGATGGCTCTTCCGGGGAACTTCTTATTCAGAAGCATCGCCATGAACAAACTGAAGAAAGTAATGAGAGGTACGTCAATCAGCATATCCAGTACGGAAGTGGTCAGCACCTGTTTGAAGGAGCCGTGTACGCGGAATGCGTAAATAAAGTTGTCAAGTCCTACGAAATCTAACTTATAACCGCCTCCGATGGTGTCCATGGTCAGCTTGGAAAAAGCAAACTGACCTGTCATGACAAGGGATCTTACATAGAAGAGGATAAATCCCACAACCCAGGGGAGAATGAATAAATAACCTGTTAAGCTTCTTTTCTGGAGAAGAGTAAGTTTTTTCTTCTTTTTCATTTAGTTAGCCCCCTCCAATCTGTAGCTTAATGCCGGAACGGATTTTCCGTCGTCTGCTGCTAAGTCTTCATCACTGTAGTTTACATAAATGGTTACGCCGTTGTCGTAAGTTACTTTGCGGACACCGTTGTCTAAGATTTCGTGTCCCACCATAATGGCGCCCGTTACATTCTTAAGGGGATCATTTACCTGTTCGTATACCTTTACGGCATCGTCCTTCCAGGTAGTAAAGGTGGTTGCGTAATATCTGCTTAAACCGGTTTCTTTCATCTTGCTGGAGTCTTCCCAGGTAAATACATAGTGGGGAGATGCTCCTGCTTCAATCATCTGCAGCATCTTGGTCTGCATATGGTCCTCATCCTCGAAGTTGAGTAATTCGGAAGAATAGGAAATACTTCCGTGTATAATCATCTCGTACAAAGGAATGCTTTCATCGATAATCTGGAAATCGTTTCCGGTGAGAGGCACATTTAAGATGTCGGAGCTGTAAGCAAATGCGTAGCTGTTTGCTCTTTCCGTCATCAGTTTCTTGCCGGTGCCTTCCAGCACATCAAACTGGGAAAGTACAATATCGAGAGCCTGTTCTCTGTTGATAACGTTTGTTCTTCTCTTGTCGGATGCCAGCATGTCGCCTAAATCTCTTAAGGAAATGCCGTCCACATCATATTTCTTTATTTTCTTTGCAAAGCTGCCTACATACCTGGGCAGGTACTTTGGAGAAAGAATATCGTATTTGGTTTCAGAGTAGCTTAAGCCGGAGCTGTTATACAGGGTAGTCGGGTTGACCTGACCGAGCGCCACTACATAGCCTGCTCCGTAATAGCGGGAAGCTTCTGCATTGTAGTTGAAATACTTATCGGCAAAGGTTACTTCCTGGAAATCTACATCCGCATAGAGGATACCGCCGTTTGCCGCCACTGTATCATTCAGCTTTTCCAGTCCCGACTTTCCTCCAAGCTTGGTAAGTCCCTTGATATTATTGGGAGCATCGTGGTAGTAACCGCCGTTAAACCAGCCCTGCAGGTTCATAACCTGATTGGTAACGCCGCTGTCCTTTAAGGCATCGGAGATTTCTCCCGCTTCCTTGAAGCTTGTCATGGTGAACGTATGTAAGTACTGCACACCTAAGAAATGGGAGGTTTCCTTTACACCTGCGAGGATGTCGTAGTAGAAAGGAATGTTGTCCGTTGCCTGCTGCTTGGTAAGAACTCCCTCTGCGGTAAGTCTGTTACGGTAGTAATTGGCAAGTCCCACATAGCCGCTATCCTCTTTCGTAAGGAAGGTGTAGCGTACCCTGCAGTTGATATCGTACATATCGGACTCCAGTACGAATACGTCCTGTGTGGTGTTGCCGAAGTTTCTTAAGTTGTCAATGTTACGAAGTACAAAGGTCGGGAATGCATAGTTGTAATCGTTATACACTCCGGAAATGCCTGCAGAAATCAGTGCTGTGGAAGCACCGTCCTCTACGGTTACCAGCAGGCTTCTGTCCGCACGGCAGATGCCGAATAAAGGAAGCTTCACACCGGTAATGTTCTCGGTGGTGGTGTAGCTTGCCGCTACCGGGTCAATGTCGTAAATATACTGGGAATAGGAAGCTGCCGTTGTCTTTCCGTTGTTAAAGTAAATCAGGGAACCGGAACCGTTCGGCACTACCATGTAGCCCTCTTCGTCATTCTTGGCTGCGCCCATGTAACGGAGAAGCTGGATACGGGCGATGGAACCGTTGCCGTATTCCCTGATGCCGCTTACCGGAATGGATACCTCTAAGCTGTCATCTTTTAAGCGGTATTCCAGCGGAATATCGAAGTGGATGCCTTCCTGTCCGTTGTTGTCCTTTTCGCTGCCGATTTTGTACATGTAGCGAATACCGTTTTCAATGCTCTGTGCCGTTACGTTGTTTTTCGCTACACACTGGGAGTAGGAGTCATAGGTACCGGACTTTACATCTGCATTGTAATAAGTTACTACGAACTGGGATTTTAAGAGGTTTAAGTTGCTGGCGTTTGCCATGCTGTCCCGGTCCGCATCCACCGGGGTGGAGTAAGTGATGCTTCCGTCTCTCTTGTCGTATACGGCAACATCCGCTGTCTGTAAGTTGGTATAAAGCTTTAAGTAATCGTTTTCCGCCGCAAGCTGCATGCCGGGCACGTCTGCCGTGCTTTCCGGAATGGCATTGAATACGCCGCCCTCTTCATATTCATAGGAAGAAAGGGAGTCTTTGTACCTGGCGTATCTGGTATAATGGAAGTAATAATACAAAAGGTAAATTGCCACACAGATGACTGCCACACCTAAAACGGTAAGGAATACTTTTTTTGCCAGGCTCATAGGCAGTTTGGTTTTTTTGTATTTTTTCTTGGTTTTCTTATCCATTTCCTGCCTCCTAAGTCCTAAAGATGATTTCTGTGTAAATACTCTTGAAGAAGTTTACTACCATGCCGAGCAGGTTACTTAACAATAATACTAAGAAAATAATAATCAGCAGGGCGATAAAGGTAATAAACAGGGTAAGAAGTGTTTTACCCAGTGTATAGTTGTGAACCTGCATAATGCCAATCAGCATCATGATAAGACCGTATACAATACCGGCGCCTAAAAGCAATCCGTAGAACGCCTGCTCGTCATCGGCAATTACCTGGCTGACAATGGTACTGATTACCATCATCACCGTAATCGGCACCGTGCCGTAGCCAATCGCTATGGCAATGTCTTTCATTCGGCCTTCGCCGTTCATCAGACAGGTTACCGACCAGTTGCTGACGCACAAAACAAGATAAAATGCCAGTACGCCGAGCAGTTCGTAAAGGCTGTCTACCGACCTCGGGTCAATGTCATTTACCACGAAGCTGGCAAGCAGCCGGTTTGCAGAGAAGCTTACCGCAAACAGGATAACCATGAGGATTGCCAGAGGCACGCTTCCTCTGTCCGCGTGGCGTATCCAGTAGTATCCGTCCATGGGATGGGACACCGTGTAAAGCATATACTTCCATTTGTCTTTTGAGAAATACTTACCCATTCTGGCTGCCCCCTTTCTGTTTCAGTATTGCGGCCTGCGCTTTTTTCTTCTTTACCACTCTCTTCACAATCTGGTAAACCACAATGAGGATTACCACACCGGTCAGAATGTAGTTTGCATTCTGTGTCAGCTTGCTGTTACGGTAACGTCTGTAAGCGATGGAGTAATATTCTCTGCTCATACCGAGCTTTAAGTACTTCATGGCGTTTACATAATCGCCTGCGGTAAGATATGCCTTACCGATACCGGTATTGGCAAGCTCGTTGTTTTCATCTAATTCAAGGACTCTTTTCCAGAGGTCAACCGCCTGTGTTTCGTCACCGTCGTAGCGGAGCGCTACGGCCTCGTTAATCAGTCTGCCGTATTCGGTTTCTTCAAAGCAGACGATGGAAGAACCGGTTGCGTCCAGCACTACCAGGCTGCCGCCGATGTCTTCGATGGCTACCGGCATGAAGAAGGTTCCTTCCTGGGTACCGAGTCCGCCGAAGATGTAAAGCAGGTTGCCTTCATGGTCGTAAGTGAAAATTCTGCCTCTCTTGCGGTCCAGACAGGAGTAAATACCGTTTTCACGGTAAACGACGTCGGTGAACTGGGAAGGTCCCGCATAGTCGCTGGTGCCGCTTATCCAGAGGTCGCCGCCTACGTTCTTGTTCTGCCCCTTCTTGATAACATCTTCACCGCGGGGATTTAACCGTCTGACACCCTGTACGCCGGTGGAGTCAATGTTGGTCGCATATACGAAGCCGGAGGGGTCGATATCGATACCGGTAAATTCGGTAGGGATATAAAGCTGCTGCTTTGCACGTTCCTCTTTGGTTGCCAGTCTCTTCCAGAATTTCTCCCAGAGAGTGATTTCTACTTTAATGGTACCGAAGAAGCTGGAGAAATTACCGTTGCTTTCAAATACCATGATACCCTCGAACATGTTCTGTGCAATGACGTAAATTCTGTCTGCATAGTCAACCGTTACTTTTAAGGGTGTAAACACATAATTGTCATCCAAGCTTTCGGACTTGGGATTTTCCACAATTTTTACTAAGGTTGCGTCCTTTTCCAGTACCACGACTCTGTGGTTCTGGGAGTCCGCCACATACACCTGACCGTTTTCGGAAACTGCCACGCCGTAAGGCATGTTGAAGGTATCTTCCGTTCCGTTGTTGTCAAAGGCAGTGATGACGTTTACTACGTTTTTCATTTGTTTGTCAAGAACTACGATACGGTTGTTGCCGGTATCTGCGATGTAAATATTGCCGTCGTCTGCCTGACACATATCCTGCGGATTTACGAAGTTTCCGAGAGGCTCTCCATTGTAGGTGAAGCTGCTGCCGGTAATGGAACCGGCCGGTACATAAGGTGCCGGTGTAAAATGGATGTACTCTCTGTAGTCGTAATTGTAGGAGTCATACGGCAGGGTGGATGCCGATGCCACATCGGAAGCGGTAAAGGCAAGCACTACTGCGGTAAGACAGAGGGAAAGCATCTTTTTTAACTTTGTCATTTTTTTCATCGTCTTCCCCTCCTATCAGTCTTTCATACCGGATGATGTCATGGTTTCCAATACGTTCTTCTGGCAGATCAAGAAGAAGGTAATGGGTACTGCTGCAATGATAAAGGTAACGGCTGCTGCCGCGCCGGCTCTTGCGGTACCGCCTGCGGAAATCTGTTGCAGTGCATACTGCAGAGGCTTTAAGTCTTCGTCGCGGAGGAAGGTACTGCCGGTGTTGCCCCACATCTGCTGGAACTGGAAGATTGCCAGTGTCAGCCATGCCGGCTTAACGTTAGGCATTACGATTTTCCAGAAGATGGTCCATTCATTACCGCCGTCCAGTCTGGCTGACTCCATTAAGGAATCGGGAAGCTGTTCCATGAACTGCTTCATCAGGTAAAGACCCATACCAAACGCACAAGCCGGTAAAATCAGTGCCCAGTAGCTGTTGTTAATATGTAACCAGGAAATAATCATGTACTGGGGGGTCTGGGTAACCGTCCAGGAGAACATCATGGAAAGCACTACCATCTGGAACAGAATGTTCTTTCCGGGGAAATTGTGCTTTGCCAGAGGATATGCCGCCAGGGATGCAATGATTACGTGGCCGACCATACCGCCGCCGGTAATGATAATGGTATTCAGGATATATCTGGAAAAGGGTACCCAGGAGTCGTTCATCAGAGTGAACAAATCGGAGAAGTTTTCCAGAGTAGGGTTTCTTACAAAAATCTTGGGAGGGAACTGATACAATTCATCCAAAGGCTTTAAGCAGTTGTTGATAACCATAACCAGAGGGAGCACCATGGCTACGCCGCAGATGGCCATCAGAACAAACAGTAAAGTGTTTCCCGCCATGGAACGGTTTAATTTCTTTTCCTTCGGCTTAAAGAAACGTCTTTTCTTGTAGGGCTTCAAATAATCTTTTTGTTTTTTCATTATTCTCCCACCCTCCTTAACAATTTCTGTACCAGCATGTTGCTTCCTACCATGAGCAAGAACAATACTGTTGCGATAGCGGATGCATAACCCATTTCAAAACGAACGGTACCATAGTCAAGCAAGTGGGTAACTACGGTAGCACCGGCGTAGTTGACTGACGGGTTACCTGCCAGCTGGATGGAAACATCGGCGATGGCAAAGGACTGTGTAATCTGCATAACCGCACCGAACATCAACTGGGGCTTCATAGCCGGAAGGGTTACATACCAGAGTTCCTGCCAACGGTTTTTGACACCGTCCAGCGCCGCTGCTTCATACAGGGACTTATCAACCGTCTGCAGACCTGCGATGAAGGAAAGGAAGCCGGTACCTAAGGACAACCACAGCTGAACAATAATCAGCATGGGCAATACATATTTTTCTGTTTTCATCCAGATGATGGCTTCGTCTAAGATACCGAGTTTCATGAGGAAACCGTTTAAGTATCCGTATCTGTCGCCGGAAAGGATGAGGTTCCATACCACGTATGCGTTACCGCAGATACTGGGTGCATAGAAAATCAGGGTTAAGAATGCTCTGAGCCATCCTTTGAATTCGTTGATAATCCATGCGAACAACAGACATAAAAAGTAACTGATGGGTCCGGTGATAACCGCAAGGATTAAGGTGTTCTTTAAAGATGTCAAGAAGATGTCATCCTCCAAAAACAACTTGATGTAGTTTTTCCAACCGATGAATTCCGGCATTTCCAGCATATTATAATAGGTAAAACTGAAAGCCACACTCATCACAACCGGTAAAACGGTAAAGAAGAAAAACAGGATGAAATAAGGGGCAAGCATCATATATGAAGCTTTGTTTCTTTTGATACGGTAGCTTAAGGTCGCCTGCTTTTTCGCTATGTCCAGAGCTTCCTGCGATACCGTGTTTTCTGTATTTGTTCCATTCACTGCTTGTTTCCTCCTTTCTATTTATCCAGTTCCAGCTCTTCACGCTTGTAATCAATTTCGGCATTGATGTAAATAACCTTATCCATCAACTCTTCTCTCGGAAGCGCCGTATCGTTATTGTTTACTACGGTATAGAATGCATTGTATACGTTTCTCCAGGAATAGTAACCGCCGGGTACCTGCGGAATACCTTTCACCCATTTCATGGATTCCTGTAATGCTTCAAAGTCATCTACCGGCCAGGGCATATTTAAGAATGCTTCGTAATTGGCGGTCGGTACTCTCGCCGCACTGCCCATCAGACCTTCCATTTCACGGCCGTACTTGGTCTGGGTTTCTTCGCTGGTCCACCACTTTAAGAACTGCCAGCTTGCATCCGCATGCTCGGTATCCGCCATAATCATGCTGGCAAGACCGGTACTTGCTACGGAGTGGTCCACGCTGCCGTCTTCCTTTACGGTACCCGGAATCTGGGTAAAGCTCCAGAGACCTGCGATATCCGGTGCGGATACGGCGAAGTTGTTGTAAACGGTGTAGTCTGCAATGATAATCGGACATTCACCGGTACGGAAACGTTCTTCCACACTGGTTTCTTTGTCCAGCTTGTAATCTGTGTAGTATTCGCAGAAGTCCTTGAAGGTGCTTACTGCAATGTCGGAGTCCAGTGCGGATGCCGTACCGTCTTCGTTATAGTAGGTACCGCCGTTCTGGTAGAGCATGGATGCGAAAATCTGCTCGTTTGCCAACATACCGAATTCCATCTGGTTCTTGGCAAGCACGGTCATGGCTACTTTTACTTCGTCCCATGTGGTAGGTACTTCCAGACCGATTTCCTTTAAGATATCCTTGCGGTAGAACATAACCGGGTAGGTAATGGTTTCCGGCAGTGCGTAAATGGCGCCGTCGTAAACGAACTGTTCGTATGCCGCTTCGGGGAATCTTGCCATTACTTCGTCCACATCGTCAAACTGGGATAAATCCAGTACCGCATTACGGATACCGTAGTTGACCGGGGTATCATTACCGGTGGCAAGTACGGCGCCTGCCACACCGTTGGTGTTTGCCACCTGGATTGCCACATCGGGGCCTTCGCCGACCAGTGTTGCTTTTAATAAGGTAGTCATATCAACGAGCTGTACGTTTACGCCGATGCCCGTTTCATTGGTAAAGCTTTCATCGACTAAGGATTTGATTACGTTTGCCTGGTCACGGCCGGAACCAATCCAGAGGGTAATGGACTCGGTGTCCTTGTCTTCCGTTACGCTGCCGATGTTGTTGTAGTCGATTACGAAGGAGTAATACAGTCTCTGTACTTCGTAACCTGCGGAAGCGAAAAATCCTTTGTGGTCATATTTTACTTTCACATCCGGGGATGTGATGTTGATGCGGTCAATCTGCAGAGGCTGGCTGATAACCTGTGTAATCCAGGTACCCAGTGCTCTGACGTTTACCTTATAGGAAGAAATGGTTCTTACAAAGTATTCTTCATCGTCAATCAGGTCATCAAGCTGGTCAAGCATGGTCAGAAGAACGGTCTTCTTATCGGTGTTCTTTCCTGCTACCTGTTCCAGACGGGTCAATGCCTGATTTAAGGTTTCTCTTGCTTCTACCAGCTGGTCGTGTAACTCCGGCAGAGTTGCGGCAAGCTGATAGTCACGGTAGGTATCCGGCTGTACACCGGTTACTTTGATAACCTGTCTGTAGATGTTGTTGAGCTGCTGTACGGAGTTTTCCACAAGACCTACGATTTCGGAGAACTCACCCAGGACAACTTCCATGCGGAGTGTATGGTGTCCCTTGGTCATGTAGAATTTGTAAGGTGTTCCGTTGTCATCGGAAATCACATCTTCTCTCCAGCTCTGTCCGTAATCAAATGCGTAATCGTTCAGTTCTTCAAAAGGTACTTCTCCGTCAATGGTAATTCGTCTGGATACGTGAATACCTCTTGAGAAGTTCTGCTTATCGTAAAGGGTGATATCGTAGTAGCCGTCTTCCGGCACATCGAAATCCCATTCAATCCACTGTCCTACCAGTCTCCAGGAGTTGCCGCCGATGGAGTTGTTTAAGAGTGCTTTTGCACTGGAAGGAGATACGGAAGGAGAGGACTGGTCCTGCTGGGGATAAAGCATCTGGGAAGAAGTCTTGGAAGCATATTCACCTTCCAGAACGATATGTACGCCGCTGGTGTCTTTTGCACCCTGCGCATCCCACTCTGCTTTTACCTCTTCGTAGGTTTTGGAATCGCCTGCGTTGTTCAGTACCAGTTTGTTAATCAGCATCGGCTCTTTTAAGGAAACCATGGAAATAGTGTGGGTTCCTTCTTCAAAGTATACGGAAAGGGGCTCTGTGATGTAACCGTTGCTGTCGTATAAATACCGGGACTGCCATTCCGGAATTTCCGCAGTCTTGGGTTTTACATCGTTGCCCTGGTTGTCTTTTGCCCACTCCAGTATGGTAACGCCGTCTTCATTTACATAGGAAGATTCTCCGTAGTTTGCCCAGACTCTTGTGAAGGATAAAAGCGACAGTTCCGCAAACGGTAACTCGCCGTCTACGAAAAAGCTTCTCTCGATATCGGAGTTCTTGCCTTCCACCGGATAGTATACAACGGATACATTGTATAATCCGCTTTCCGGTACGGTAACCTCAAACTCAATCAGGGAGTCTTCACTGGTCAGCACGCTGTCTCCAGCCATGCCTTCGTAATCCGTATAGATTTCCGGTGTTGCGGGAGCGTCGCTTTCTTCATATCTGACAAACTCTCCTGCCGGAACCTCTATGCTCGTTTCGGGTTTCTTACCGCCTTCGTGTTCCTTTTTATATTCTTTATAAGAAGGAATGGAAGGATCGATATTGTAGGTACTGATGATGTCATCAAAATCATCCATCAACTTGTCTGTCTTGGCATATCCTTCCAGCCCTGTGCCGGGAAGTAAGGTCATTGCCATGGCAACGGTTAATGCAAGCGCTATGATTTTTTTGCCGGTTTCCCTTCGCTTCATAGTGATACCTCTCTCTTTCCTTTTTTATAATCCTTTTCTAATTTTGTACGTTTTCAAATCCGGTAAATCTTCCAAAGTAATGACATCTTCGTCTTCATATACCTTCTTTAGCATGGATTCTTCCGTATACTGTTCACTTAGCTGGAACAGGGAAGTATCCTTCGCTACGAATTCACCCGACCAGGTGCACCACATTCCCCACATGGCTCCGTCTCTTCTTGCAAGGTCGGGGTCAAACAGACATCCGTTTTCCGTGAGGTAAACCATTTTGTTTTCGGTGCTGTAATTGGTAGCTGCATTCAGATAGGAAGCAATCTGTGACTGGTAAACCCTTTCACCGGGATAAATATCCTCGCCGATGATGTCCACATATTCGTCTCCCGGATACCATTCGGCATCCTGTCCGTTCCACACCCAGATAAGGTTGTCAAGTCCGTACTCATTGGTGAGTCTGTCATACAAAAGCTTGTATAGCTCTTTGTAGGCTTCCGGTCCGCTGGCTCCCCACCAGAACCATCCGCCGCTTGCTTCGTGCAGGGGCCGGAACAATATCGGCACCTTTGCTTCCTTTAATATAAGAAGCTGTTCGGCAATGGCATCGATGTCCGCCATCAAAAGGTCGTATCCTTCCTTGTCCTCACCGTCCATAATCTTCTGCAGATTGATGTTGGTGGAGTCCGTATAGAAGGCGCTGTACCATTGGCCGGTTATGTATTTGGTCGGTGCATTCCAGTGCCAGCAGAAAGTAACGATACCGCCGTTTTCCCAGAAGCTTTTGGCAAGCTCTGTGGAAGTGCCCTTGGAGCCTTTCTCCACCCGTGAGGGCGTGTACTCCATAAAGTCGAGTCCCAGAACCGCCGGGGTCTTTCCCGTGGCGCTCTTAATCACCTGGAACTCCTTTCCGAACTGTCCCGTATCGCAGAACTGCCCGGATATGAACTTTTCTCCGTAATTGTCAAGTAAGAAACTGTAAAGCCTCTTGGTTTCCTCGGATGCGTTCTTGTTGCAAAGCGCCGCATCCACTTTATAAAGGGAGGAAGAAATCGGCTGGGAGGTCGTAACCTTCAGACAGTCAAGGCTTATCCAGCCCCAGTACTTGACCACACTGACCTTGTGGGTACCCGTTTCCAGATAAACCCGTTCTAACACGCAGTCGGAAAAATCACTGTCCTCCGTGTGAATCGTCCCCGCCGATCCCCCGTCAATCTTCACATAGTTGTCTTTCTCTCCGCCAAGCGAAGCACAGACAAAATTCAAATCGTAAAATCCGTCTTCCGGTATATCCACATCAAATGTGCAGGAGTCATCGTCGTTTTCAAAACCCTCTACATAACCGTTTCCGGAATATCCCTCTTTCACAAGGGAAACAGCAGCCTTCACATTCCCTGTGCCCGCTGCTTCTTCTGCTTCATATATGCCTATGACTTCCGGTACATAGGGCACGGACTCCTGTGCATTATCGGTGCCGGACTGTCCGCAGCCTGCCGCTGTCAGTCCCATCACCGCACTCAGTCCGATGCTGATTGCTCTGCCGCCTCTTTTCATGGTGTCTCCCATCTATGCTGCAATAATCGTTGATTAAGCTTTTAAGTTCTTTTAAGTAATTTTAACTTATATAGCAATCTTACTATAAATAACCCGAAACCGCAATAGCATTTATGCATTTTGTCGATTTGGACAATATTTATTTGTACTTTTTGTGCATTTTTTAATTATGGGATTTTCCGGCGTTTTGGTGCTCTTGTATATTTTTTTGACCTTAATTTTTATTTTATATTTGTTTTATGCTTTTTTTACGTGTAATTCACTTCATTTTTATCACTTTTTAGCCTATTATCCACAGTGTTTTAGCTTAATTTAAGTTTTTTTAGTTAAAGTTCTTCCATTTCCGGAATAATTATGGTAAACTCATGGAAAATATTGCAAAAAGAGAGGATTTTTCTTATGGAAAACCATACCGCTATGCTTACGGATTTAAGTGCCACAGCCCGCACAAAGCATCTGTACGACTTTCTGCTCTCCTTAAAAGGAAAAGGCATACTCTCCGGCCAACAGGAATGCCCCTGCGACAAAACACACGGGGATGAGCTTGCCCACATAAAGAAATGCAGCGGCCATCTGCCCGCTATTTTGGGGCTGGATTATATTGAACATGATTATGAAGGGGTAAACAAACGTGCGAAGGAATGGTTTGACCGGGGCGGTATCGTTTCCATCTGCTGGCACTGGGGCATTCCGCCTTACGGTGTCGGATACCCTTCCAGTCAGGAGTCCGTGGATATGGAGGAGCTTTTAACCCCCGGAACGGCTCTGCATGAAGGACTTCTGTCGAATTTAGATGTGGTTGCCAACGCTTTGAAAGAATTGCAGGAAGCGGATATCCCCGTTTTATTCCGCCCGCTTCATGAATTTGACGGTGCCTGGTTCTGGTGGGGAAAGGGCGGCCCGGAAGCTTTCAAAAAGCTCTGGCGTCTGATGTATGACCGTTATGTCAACTTCCACGGTCTTCATAATTTAATCTGGGTACTGGGATATTCCCACGAGCTGCATGAGGGCTGGTATCCCGGTGACGATGTGGTGGATGTTATCGGCGGCGACGCCTATTCCGAGGGTATTCACGAAGAGCTCTATCATTTTTTGGAGCATCAGACCGCAAAACGCATGCCCATCTGCCACCATGAAAACGGACCTATTCCAGACCCTGCGGAAATGATTGCAAAAAGGATAGACTGGTGCTGGTTTTTAACCTGGCACACCATCCATATTCACGAACAGAATACGCCCGAATACATCCACTATATTTACAATCATCCCTATGTGATAACGTTGGAAAGCCTGCCTTCCTATTATAAGGCGTGATATTTCTATATGCAGCATGCTGCCGCTGTTCTTTGCAGCAAAAAGGACTGCCCGCTCTGCCGTCTTCTTTTCAGAAAGAAAGGCGTCTGCGTACAGTCCTTTTTTAGTTTCGTTTAACGGATATCGTATACACTTCTTATCTTAAGGCTTGTAGCATTTCCTTCCACAATCTCCACGGTTTTGCTGTCCCCGTTCAAATCAAAATAATTGTCTGAGAAACGCACATCCCCGTCCAGCGCCACAATTTCCACGCTCTTGGCGTAAGCCCTGGAAGAAACTGTAATCTTTTTTCCTTCCACGGTAAAAGAGAGCTCCGGATTTTCAAACTTAAAATGCTTGGGCGGTGTAAACAGTGTGGTGCCTTCCGAAACTATTTCTTTTTCTTCGTTCCGCAGGCGGTAGCTTACATAAACGCCTCTTTCGTCCTTATCGGAGAAGTCGATTTTCTCTAAAAAAACACCGTCAAAGGAAAGTGCTGTCACGGAAAGAATGCCGCTTTCTACAACTGCCGCATCCGGGGTTCTGAGCTCCCACTCAATGCTTCCCGTAAATTCTTTCCATGTTTCGTTTGCCACATGGAAGCGGACACTTTTTTCAATGGGCTTTTTCCGCTCGGTAATGCAGAAGGGTCTTTCGCTCAGTTCGCCCGTTTCCTCACAGGAAAGCAGGATGGGTGCAAACATTTTCTTCTCCGCATAGTGCAGGGCTTTCCATCGTCCGTAGTAGTCAATGCTTGCCCAGGACGCCACCGGCCAGATGTCGTTAAGCTGCCATACCACTGCACCCATGCATCTTCCGCGGTATCTGCGGAAATGTTCCACGCCGTACCGGATGGCTTCCGCCTGCAGAAGCTGGGAAGCATACAGAAGTGTTTCAAAATCGCCCGGATACAGGTAGGTCTGCGCCATATAATTCATGATTTTGCCGTTGGCTGCCTTGTTTCTCTGGTGCATTTCCATGACTCTGGAGAATATATTCCTGTCCTCCGGCATTGTAAAGCTCTCCACTGTTTTCAGGCATGGGAAGGACTGGAAGCCAAACTCGGACAGATAACGGAAGTGGTACTTCCTGTAGTCCGTAAACGGCTTTTCGCCGTGCCATACATCCCAGTAATGGGCATCCCCTCTGTTTTCGTCCCAGGGATTGTCGTAATTTCCTCCTGAGGACGGGGAGGACGGCCAGTAAAAGCCCTGCGGGTCTTCTGCTTTTACGACTTGCGGTATGATGTATTCAAAAATTTTAATGTAATCACATTTCTGTTTTTCGGAAGGCTTCCAGCATTTATCTAACGTCTGGGTTTCCATTTCGTTGTTGCCGCACCAGAGTCCGATGCTGGCATGGTGACGCAGCCTGCGTACATTCTGCCGTACTTCTTCCCGGATATTTTTATCAAATGCCTCATCCAGTTCATAGGATGCACAAGCAAACATGAAATCCTGCCAGATAAGCAGTCCCAGCTCATCGCAGATATCGTAAAAATAATCGTCCGGATAATAACCGCCGCCCCAGATTCTTACGGTATTGTAGTTGGCTGCCTTACAATCCATAAGGAGCTTCCTTGTGCGTTCTTTGTTGACTCTGCCTAACAGATTGTCCTCCGGTATGTAATCCGCACCCATGGCAAAAATTTTAAGGCCGTTGACTTCATGGGCAAAACAGTTGCCCCACTCATCCTTCCCGGTATTGACTGTCATGGTGCGGAGACCGATTTTCTTTTCCCAGGTATCCACTTCCCTGCCGTCCGCCGTAAGCACGGCTTTTACCGTATAAAGCGGCTGCTCGCCGTAACCGTTCGGCCACCAGAGCTTCGGATTTCCGATAAAGATGCTGCCGTCCGTCTGCTGTCTGTACACTTCGCCATCGGGAGAAAGAACCTCTATGGTCACCTGCGTTTCCTTTGCCGCAAGATTGACCAAATCGGTACGGAAAGACAGACTGACCGCACCGTCCCTGTGATTTTGCATCACATACACACTGTCGATTTTGGCTTTTTCTATTTTCTCCAGATAGACCGGACGGAAAATGCCGGCATCCGGCAGTCTGGGCCCCCAGTCCCATCCAAACATGCAGTGGGCTTTTCTGAGATGCGGAAATCCCTCCATACATTCCAGACTGCCCCCGGTGTAAATTTTTTCATTTTCTTCTTTAATATAACGGATGGGGGAATGCAGCACCACCTGCAGCACATTTTCTCCGATTTTTAACCGTTCCAGCACATCAAATGTATAAGTATGGTGCATGTTGTCGGTGCTGCCGATTTTTTCCTCGTTCAGATAAATGTCACTCAGGGTATCGATGCCTTCAAACACCAGATACAGACCGTCCGCCGCCGTCATCTCTTCCGTCACGAAAAATTCCTTCCGGTATTCAAAGTCGTTTTCCATAAGCTTTGTTGCCGTCAGTTCATTTTCCGTGAAATACGGATCCGGCATAAGCCCTTTGTCAAGCAGCGTGCCGTACACAGTGCCGGGTACCTTCGCTTCTATCTCTTCTTCCGGGATGTGATACACATTTTCTCCCAGTACCTTTAAGGTAAATCCATCCTGTAAACTGATTTTTTCCATTATTTTTTCCTTTTATCCGGTATTTGCCTGCACTCCGCGCAAGCCTGTTTTTCACATATCTTTTTACATTTCTGTTTCACATATCTTTTTGCATTACTGTTTCACATATCTTTTTTACATTTTTACTTCACTGCCTGTTTTCTGTCATCAATCCACTAAAATATCTTTCAGCACTTCGTCTTCCCGCACAATCTGCTTTGCCATTTCACGGTATTTTTCCTCGTGCAGATAGGTGTGGCGGTAAGGCTTGATGGACGGCGCCATATCAATCGCCTTGCAGAAGTCTTCACGTCTCATTTTCAGTGTCTTGGTGTATTCCCAGAAACCGGTTTCCGTAAGCACGGTGTTCACTCTCACGTAGCGGTGGTTGTGCACTTTGCTCATAATATAGGTAGCAATACCCACCTGGATGCCGTGAAGCTGGGGTACTTCCAGAATTTTATCCAGCGCATGGGAAATCAGATGTTCGCTGCCGCTGGTAGGAGCGCTGCCTCCCGCGATTTCATTGGCAATGCCGCTCATGGCAAGGGAATCTAAAAGCTCCCGCAAAAACAAATCGTCCTTGATGCTTTCGTAAGGCGTTCTCACAAAGCTGTTGACCGCTTTTTTCGCAATCATAATAGCTACGTCGTTGGGCACGCAGACGCCCTGCTGTCCTTCGTAAATCCAGTCGTAAACCGCCGTGATTTTGGAAACCATGTCGCCGATGCCGGAGTAAATGAATTTTTCCGGTGCGGTCTTAATGACTTCCGTATCCACCACAATGCCGTATGCCATACGCGCCGGCACGGAGGTTCGTTTTCCATCCACAAGTAAGGATGCGGAAGCGCTGGAAAAGCCATCGCTGGAGCTGGAGGTCGGCACGCTGATAAAGGGCAGATTTCTTAAAAACGCCGCATATTTTCCGGCATCAATGACCTTTCCGCCGCCGATGGAAATAATCGCCTGCACATGGCTGGGCAGATTAAATGCCAGTGTAATAATATCCTCGATGTTGACGGAGTCCAGTTCCCGGTATTCCCGGACCGAAATGCCGGCTTCCTTTAATGACTCCATGACACGCATACCAAACATGTCAATCAGACCGTTTCCGAAATAAATAACCACCTGTTCAAAATCCGCATCCTTCAGATATTCTCCGATGTGATCCAGTGTGCCCTTTCCGATTTTCAATACGGAAGGGATGGCAATGCTCTTTCCCTGACTCATACTAAACCTCTTTCCTTTCCTGCTATGCTTTTACGCAAAAGTCCGTTCCCTTTTCTTTTGCTTCCTTTTCCTGCGAAATATTTAAAGCAATTTCCCTGTTTTCATGCTTTTTGCTTTTCCATCTTGTATGACATTTAAAGCATTTTCCTGTTTTCATGCTTTTTGCTCTTCCCTCTTGTACGACATTTAAAGCAATTTTTTATTATCTCTTCTTTTGCCTCTCTCTATCTGACGCATTTTAAATTATTTCTTTAATTTGCTTTCTTTTTTTGTCTTAAGTATAGAGCATTTTCAGACTTTTTCCTGTTTTGCTTCTTTTTTCCGGCTTCGCCATAAAGCATTTTTAATTCTTTTCTTGTTTTGCTTCCTTTATCCGGCTTTATCGAGAAGCATTTTCATAATTACTCTAAATATGCTTCTTTTTCTCCTTATGCTTTCTTACACAAATCCTTCACGACTTCGCCGGCGATAATCAGTCCCGCCACGGAAGGTACAAACGCCACGCTGCCCGGAATATCCCGGCGTTCCGTGCATTTATGCTGGGCGCCCGGCGGGCAGATACAGTGGGTACGGCAACTGATTGCCATATCCTCTACCGGCCTTGTTGGCATTTCTTCCGAATATACGACTTTCAGTTTCTTCACGCCGCGCTTTTTTAACTCCCGGCGCATAACCTTTGCCAGCGGGCAGACCTTGGTTTTGTAAATATCGGCTACCTTAAACTGGCTGCCGTCCAATTTGTTGCCGGCGCCCATACTGCTGATAATGGGCACATGGCATTCCTGTGCTTTCATGACCAGTGATATTTTAGCCGTAACCGTATCCACGGCATCCACTACATAATCATACTCCGAAAAGGGAAATTCATCCGCATTTTCCGGCAAAAAGAAACAGTTGTGTATCTCCACTTTCGCATCGGGATTGATATCCAGAATACGTTCCTTCATAACCTCTGTCTTATATTTTCCAACCGTCTTGCGGGTGGCAATAATCTGGCGGTTTAAGTTGGTGAGGCACACTTTGTCATCGTCAATCAGATCAAAGGAACCCACACCGCTTCTGACCAGCGCTTCGCAGACATAACCGCCCACGCCGCCGATGCCGAATACCGCTACTCTGGAATTCTTCAGCTTTTCCATGGCTTCCTTTCCCAAAAGCAGCTCCGTTCTTGAAAATTGTGTCAACATATCTTTTACTCCTCAATACTTTTCAATAGGAATTTTCTGTAAACGTATTGTCCGTCAAATGTGGAAGCATTTCTGCAACGACTTGTACTCACCCAATACTAACATGGTGATATTTCCTGTCAGGACCAAATCGGGATTTACGGCAATGCTCATTTTTCCATTCTCCCGGATACCCATAATATTGATGCCGTATTTTTTACGCACATCGATTTCGCCAATGCTCTTTCCAATCCAATTTTCCGGTACTTCCACCTCGAAAATCGCGTGTTTCTCATCCACGCTGATGTAATCCAGTATATGGTCGGAGGTATAACGGATGGCTGCCCATCTGGCAATCTGTTTTTCCGGGTAAACCACTTCATCCGCTCCGTTTCTAAGTAAAAACTTTGCCTGCACATCCTGCTCCGCCCGGGAAACCACCTTTTTGGCTCCCAGTTCCTTCAAAAGAGAGGTTGTTTCCAGAGAGCTCTGAAAATCCCCGCCGATGGTCACAATGCAGACATCAAAATTGCTGACGCCCAGCGACTGTAGGAAAGCCTGATTGGTACTGTCGCCAATCTGCGCATCCGTCACGTAGGGCAGCACTTCGTTAATCCGTTCTTCCCGACTGTCCACAGCCATAATCTGATGACCAAGCTGACTGGTCTGCATGGCAATATGTTTGCCAAATCTTCCTAATCCGATCAAAAGTATATTTTTCATAATCCGTAAGCCCTTCCTTATCCTACCATTACTTTTTCCTGCGGAAGCCTTGAAAAGTTTTTGTTTCCGCCGGATATTGCCGCATATATCAGGGTCAGGCATCCCACTCTGCCCATAAACATTAAAGTAGTCAGAATAATCTGGGAGAAAATGCCAAGCCCCGGAGTGATGCCCAGCGTCACACCCACCGTTGCTACCGCAGAACACGTTTCAAACAGGCAGTCCCCCAGAGGCAGCCCCTCCGCCACACTGATGGCTATGGCTCCACCTACAAACAGTGTAAGGTACAGAGTCAGAACAGCAGCCGCCGTCTTAACGGCACCTTCTTCTATTCTTCTGCCAAAGAACTGCATATCTTCTTTCTGTCGGAAAACCGAACGCATATCGGCGACAAGAACCGCCAGTGTCGTAATCTTCATACCGCCCGCAGTAGAACCGGGTGCTCCGCCGATTAGCATAAGAACTATCATTACTGCCTTGGATGCCCCCTGCATACCTGCCAGGTCTGCCGTGTTAAAGCCCGCCGTCCTCGGCGTTACCGTCTGGAAAAGGGAGTACAAAATCCTCTCCTTAAGCGGCATATCCTTGAATTCGCAGAAAAAGAAAAACACCGCCGGCAGCACCAGTAAAAATACCGATGCCGTCAGTACAATTTTACTCTGCAGCCGGTATTTTTTGAAGTGGAACTTCTTCGTGCAGATATCTTCCCAGGTTAAAAATCCCAGACCGCCCAGTAAAATGAGCAACATAATAATCACATTCACCGGCACATTGCCCGCATATCCCGTCAGGGATACAAACCGGTTATCCGCCGTACCCAGCAAATCAAATCCGCCGTTGCAAAAAGCCGATATGGAGTGGAAGAAGGCATACCAGATACCCTTTATTCCGAAGTCCTTTACAAACACCGGCATAAGGCACAGGGCGCCCACGAGCTCTATGAGAAACGTTCCTTTCAAAATAAACCCGGTCAGTCTGACAATTCCGCCCACCTGCGGTGCGGATATGGCTTCCTGCATGGTGCTTCGCTGCATTAACGAAATCTTTTTGCCCGAAAGCATGGTAAGCGCAACCGCCACCGTCACCACACCGAGTCCGCCAATCTGTATCAGCAAAAGAAGGATTGCCTGTCCGAACACCGACCAATAGCTGCCGGTATCCTGTACCACCAGTCCCGTCACGCAGGTCGCAGAGGTGGCGGTAAACAGGGTTTCATGGAAAGGCGTCACCACCCTTTCCTTTGTGGCAATGGGCAGCATCAGAAGCAATGCTCCCAATAAAATAACGCCTGCAAAGCCCAATATGATAGTCTGAAAAGAAGAAAGGCGCTTTTTCCGTTTTATAATTTCTTCGTTCATGATGTTTGCATCCATTCACATGCTGTCCGCATGCCGCTTTCCTTTTTATAACACGCAGAGTATATCCTGCAATACGCAAAGTATATCCTGTTCAAAAAAAGAGGAAAGGCATCGCCTTTCCTTTTTCTTTATAACCGAATGTCTACGCTTCCTCCCACTGCCGGGTTGGCGCTTCGCTCCATAGCCGCTGCATCTATCATCTGCACCAGACCGTCTCCCAGTGACCGTTCCATATCAAGAGATTTATCCAGCATGGCTACACTCACCTTCGACTGCACATTCATCATTGACATATCCATAGAAAGTCCAGCAATATCCATATCCATCCGTCCTCTCTTTCTTCGTCTGTTTGCCTTCGTCATTCATTTTCATATGTTCTGTTTCTCTTATTATAAAACAGAATGCCTATAAGGGCAATATGTTTTTGCCGTTTTCATCCATACAGCTTTTTACTGAAGTATCTGTCCCCTCTGTCCGGCAGAACAATCACGATGTTTCCCTGCGCTCCTTCCGCAATCAGCTTCTTGGCTGCGGAAAATGCCGCTCCGGAAGAAGAACCGGCAAAAATCCCCTCTTTTGCCGCCAGTTCCCTGGCACCGGTAAACGCATCGTTGTCATCAATCTTAATGACTTTGTCCACCAGTGACATATCCATAGTTTCCGCAATAAAATCGTTGCCTATCCCCTCAATGTCATAATCTCCGTGTTCTCCGCCGCCCATGGTGGAGCCCACCGGGTCTGCCAGAATTCCTTTGATATTCGGATTTTGTTCCTTTAAGTAACGCACAATGCCGGTGTATGTTCCCCCGCTCCCCGCACCGGCAACCAGATAATCAATCTTTCCTTCCAGGTCCCGGTAGATTTCCGGTCCCGTTGTTTCGTAATGTGCCAGCGGATTTGCCTGATTTTTAAACTGCTCTAAGGAAACCGCCCCCGGAATAACGCTTCTTAATTCTTCTGCCTTGCGGGCCGCGCCAAGCATTCCTTCTTCCCTTGGGGTATTCACAATTTCTGCACCGAGCGCCCGAAGCAGGGTCTGCTTTTCCTCTGAAAATTTCGTCGGCACCACAAAGATAATACGGTATCCTTTGTTTAATGCCGCAAATGCAATTCCCAGCCCGGTATTCCCGGCAGTTGCTTCCACAATGGTTCCGCCCTTTAGAAGTTTCCCTCTTTTTTCCGCATCCGCAAGCATGTATTTTCCGGTACGATCCTTTACACTGCCGGAGGGGTTGAACAGTTCCAGCTTGGCAAACAGCTGTACCCCTTCCCTGTTTCCCGTATAAATTAATTTTACCAGCGGCGTATTCCCGATTAACTCCTGCATCGATTCATAATAGCTCATGCTTTTTCCTCACTTTCTGCGATTGCACGGTCCAAATCTTCTAAAAGGTCCTGAATGTTTTCAATCCCTATAGACAGGCGGATGAGTCCGTCCGTAATGCCCACTTTCTGTCTCACCTCATACGGAATGGAAGCATGGGTCATGCTTGCCGGATGGCATACAAGGCTCTCCACTCCGCCAAGACTTTCCGCAAGGGCAATAATCTTCAGTGAGGAAAAGAACTTGCGGATGTTGTAATTTTCATAAAGTTCAAAGGAAATCATAGCGCCGCCGTTTTTTGCCTGCTTTTTATTGATTTCATATCCCTGCGCGTCCGGCAGTCCCGGATAATACACCTTCCAGACCGCTTTATGGGCTTTCAGATGCGCTGCTGCTTTTTCTGCATTTTCCACATGCCGGTCAAGCCGTACCCCCAGTGTCTTGATGCCCCGTATCAGCAGAAAGGAATCAAACGGTCCCAGTACGCCTCCGGTGGCATTCTGTATAAACGCCAGACGCTCCGCAAGGGCATCACTGTTGACCGCAACAAGTCCTGCCACGACGTCGCTGTGTCCGCCTAAATATTTGGTGGCACTGTGAATCACGATATCTGCTCCCAGTTCAATCGGGCGCTGCAAATAAGGCGTCATAAAGGTGTTGTCCACAACGGAAAGGATACCGTGCTTTTTTGCTATGGCAGCCACTCCCGCAATATCCGTCACGGTTAGAAGCGGATTGGCAGGGCTTTCTATCAGAATGGCTTTTACTTCCGGTGTAATCCTGCTGTCGAGAGTGTCAAGGTCCGTGGTGTCTTCTATGGAATAGCTGATTTCAAAGTTCTTAAATATTTTATCTAAGACGCGGAAGGTTCCCCCATATACATTGCTGGATATGAGAATTTTGTCCCCGGAATGAAACAGGCTGAGCACTGCTGTAATGGCTGCCATGCCGGAGCCGAAGGCGAAGCCTGCCTTTCCTTTCTCCAGTTCGGCTATCAGGCTTTCCAGCGCCGCTCTTGTAGGATTTCCGGTGCGGGAATACTCCCAGCCGGCGTTTTCTCCCAGTGCTTTCTGTTCATACGTGGATGTCTGATAAATCGGAACATTGACGGCTCCCGTCTGACTGTCCCCGTAAATACCTCCGTGAATAATTGCCGTTTCCATTCTGCTGTACTCTTTCTCTTTCATGTTACTCACCATACCTTTCTGTTTTCTTTGCTAAAATAAAATGGATATTTTCAAAAGCCTTTTGTCTGTCTTTTCTTTCTCCGAAAAATTTTTTTTGTATCATTTCCGGTGATTCGTATTTCTCCACCTGAAAACCATTTTCCCAAAGTGCCAGATAAATTTCCGGCAGGCGGAAGCCATGCAGCATCGGTTCCCCTAACTTTTCCGTTATGTGTGTCAGTCCGTAAACCCTTTCGATTCCATGAGGGTCAAAGGTTGTTTCATCGGGAAAATCAAATACCACACGGCTTTCCTTTTCCGATATACCTCCCACCTTCTTTAATGTCTGTTCCAAAACCGGCAATGTCAGATAATACGTTACCCCGAGAATGGAAACAAAGGTCGGCATATTTTCGTCAATTCCCGATTCCTGCAATACCCGGTTCATGTCATCCTTGGAAAAATCAATGGGCACATACCGTACATTTTCGGGTATCGTCCACTCCAACTTCTTTACCCGCTCCAGTTTATACTGCTGCGTATCGGGGTGGTCCAGTTCAAAGATACGAATATCCGGATTTTCATTTCGGAATGCAAAGGTATCCATACCCGCTCCGCAGATTACATACTGGCATTTTCCCTTTTCCTTTACAAACCGCTGCAGCTCCTTCTCTGCAAAAGCGATGCGCGATAGCGGAATGGGCGAAATGAACCGGTTTAGCCACGGGTATACGAAAGAGCCGTCAAAATCGCTTTGCGGGTCCAGGGCGGATACATTAAAATCATTCTGGATGAGCTGCCCCATCTCCTCGTATTCCTCTTTTCCCATGAAGTCAAATGCAAGATAGTCATCAAAAATTTTCTCTTTTTCAAAATTAGAATGATAAGCCCTGGCAAAAGAACATAACTTTGCCGTAATGCTTTCTCTGCTTTCAACCATTGTTTTTCCCTCACCTTTTACAGAAACGCAAAAAGACTCCACCCGTTTTCCAATATCTCATCGTTCAGAAATATGGATAAAACAGGCGGAGTCTCCGTTTCTATATACACTAATCAATCTGTTTATTTACAGAAAAAATTGCCGCCTGTGTCGTAACAACAACATAGACAACATGCTGTTTCGGGTAAAACAAGGAAGCCGAAGAAACGGTTCATTTCTCTGGCTGCAATTCTGTTATTTTCTTTTTTCATTTTCTGAAATCCCATAGCCGTTCCCTCCTTCTCTTTTTATTCTTATAATTCCTATCTGATTTATGTGCATTATAGTGCTGCATTTTTTCATTGTCAAGAATTATTTTTGAAAATTCACTTTTCATTTCAAAAAAATCCCCCATACTTCATCACGAAGTATGGGGGATTTCTGTATTTATGCAATAAATCAAATGTCCGTTACAGACCTTGTATTATTTCTCGTCAGCGATAGCTGCCTGAGCTGCTGCCAGACGTGCAATAGGAACACGGAAAGGTGAGCAGGATACATAGTCTAAGCCAATCTTGTGGCAGAATTCAACGGAAGAAGGATCTCCGCCGTGCTCACCACAGATACCAACATGAAGCTTAGGATTTACAGGCTTACCAAGTTTGATAGCCATATCCATCAGCTTGCCAACGCCGGTTTGGTCAAGCTTAGCAAACGGATCGTTCTCGAAAATCTTTGCATCATAGTAAGCATTTAAGAACTTACCGGCATCATCACGGGAGAAGCCGAATGTCATCTGGGTTAAGTCGTTGGTACCGAAGCAGAAGAAATCAGCTTCCTTAGCGATTTCATCAGCGGTAAGAGCTGCTCTCGGGATTTCGATCATGGTACCTACTTCGTACTTGAGGTCGATGCCTGCTGCTGCGATTTCAGCGTCAGCGGTTTCTACAACTACCTTCTTAACGTACTTAAGTTCCTTCACTTCACATACCAGAGGAATCATGATTTCAGGCTCTACATTCCAATCGGGATGTGCCTTCTTTACATTGATAGCTGCACAGATAACAGCCTTGGTCTGCATCTTTGCAATTTCAGGATAGGTAACTGCAAGACGGCATCCTCTGTGACCCATCATAGGGTTGAATTCATGTAAGGAAGCGATGATATTCTTGATAGTCTCAACGGATTTGCCCTGAGCCTTAGCAAGCTTCTCGATGTCTGCTTCTTCGGTAGGAACGAATTCGTGAAGAGGCGGATCCAGGAAACGGATGGTAACAGGACATCCTTCCAGAGCTTCGTATAATTTTTCGAAGTCACCCTGCTGATAAGGAAGAATCTTATCCAGAGCTGCTTCTCTTTCTTCTACTGTATCGGAGCAGATCATTTCACGGAATGCTGCAATTCTGTCTTCTTCGAAGAACATATGCTCTGTACGGCAAAGACCAATACCTTCTGCACCAAGCTCACGAGCCTTCTTTGCATCGGTCGGAGTATCTGCGTTTGTACGAACTTTCAGCTTTCTGTACTTATCTGCCCAAGCCATGATTCTGCCGAATTCACCGGCGATGGTTGCATCTACAGTTGCAATCTGGCCGTCATAAATGTTACCGGTGGAACCGTCGATGGAGATGTAGTCTCCTTCATGGAATTCCTTGCCGGCAAGAGTAAATTTCTTGTTTGCTTCATCCATTGCGATGTCGCCGCAGCCGGATACACAGCAGGTACCCATACCACGGGCAACTACTGCTGCATGGGATGTCATACCACCACGAACGGTTAAGATACCCTGGGATACCTTCATACCTGTGATGTCTTCGGGAGAGGTTTCCAGACGAACCAGAACAACCTTTTCACCCTTAGCTGCCCATTCTTCTGCATCTTCTGCTGTAAATACGATTTTACCGCAGGCAGCACCCGGAGATGCACCAAGACCTTTGCCCATAGGAGTTGCAGCCTTAAGAGCCTTAGCATCGAACTGAGGATGTAACAGAGTATCTAAGTTACGAGGATCGATCATAGCTACTGCTTCTTTTTCGGTTCTCATGCCTTCGTCTACTAAGTCACATGCAATCTTTAATGCAGCCTGAGCTGTTCTCTTACCGTTTCTGGTCTGCAGCATGTAAAGCTTCTTGTTTTCAACAGTAAACTCCATATCCTGCATATCTCTGTAGTGGTTTTCAAGGGTTTCACAAACTTTCTTGAACTGTTCGAATGCTTCAGGGAATTTATCAGCCATCTCTGCGATAGGCATAGGTGTACGAACACCGGCAACAACGTCTTCGCCCTGTGCGTTTACAAGGAATTCACCCATCAGCTTCTTCTCGCCGGTAGCCGGGTCTCTTGTGAAGGCAACACCGGTACCACAGTCATCACCCATGTTACCGAAAGCCATGGACTGTACGTTTACAGCAGTACCCCAGGAATAAGGGATATCGTTGTCACGACGGTATACGTTTGCACGAGGGTTGTCCCAGGAACGGAATACAGCCTTGATAGCGCCCATTAACTGTTCCTTAGGATCGTCGGGGAAGTCTACACCGATTTTTTCTTTGTATTCAGCCTTGAATTCGGAAGCAAGTTCCTTTAAGTCTTCTGCGGTCAGTTCTACGTCGTAGGTAACGCCCTTCTTAGCCTTCATCTGGTCGATGAGTTCTTCGAAGTACTTCTTACCAACTTCCATAACTACGTCAGAGTACATCTGGATAAATCTTCTGTAGCAGTCCCAAGCCCAACGGGGATTGCCGGATTTCTCAGCGATTACGTTTACAACGGTCTCATTTAAACCAAGGTTTAAGATGGTATCCATCATACCGGGCATGGAAGCTCTTGCACCGGAACGAACAGAAACAAGAAGGGGATTCTCCTTGTCACCGAACTTCTTACCGGTAATTTCCTCCATCTTTACAATGTATTCATTGATCTGAGCCTGAATTTCTTCATTGATTTCTCTGCCGTCCTCATAGTACTGAGTACAAGCTTCTGTGGTAATAGTGAAACCCTGGGGAACAGGAAGACCAAGACCGGTCATTTCAGCCAGGTTAGCACCCTTACCGCCGAGAAGTTCACGCATGTTTGCGTTACCTTCGGTAAATAAGTACACCCATTTTTTCATGTTTGTTTTCTCCTTTATAGATTTATGAAACTATTTCAAGCACAAAAAGAAAGCCAAAAAAGCCTCTTCTGTGCTTAATTCCTATACATTTTATCAATTTGCCAGAAATATATCAAGATATTTAATTCAAAACTTTAGGGCAAAATCCACTTTTGTGCATTTTGTTAAAATTTTATCTATGATTTTCGTCTATTTTTATAAACTTCCTGCAAAAATTGCCGTTACTTTACGGTTGCCGGGTTGGGGACAAAGCTGTCAAAGATAAAGAGGTCGAAATCTTCTTTTCTCTCCTTCAGTTCTTTCTCGCTTTTAATCGTCCACGCCACGGAAAGCGTGCCGTACAGATAACGCAGGATGCGTCTGGACAAATCCTTGTAGTATTTGTGGTTGTATGCAATGAAGTCCGGCTTTGCCAGAAAATCAAACAGCATATTGTGAAGTAAAAAGTAGGCAATCCCCGGCAGGGCTGTTTCCCCGTCCTTCACAAAATTGTCGGCAAGCTGTCCGCGCATCACGCGGCTTCTGTGCTGCCTGTACCATAAAAGCACCAGCGGATGAAAGGACTCAATGCAGTAAACACCCTTGTAATCTTTCAGCATGCCGTCCGCTATCCGGCAGATTTCCGTGCTGTTGCCCGGCATTTTGTACTCTAATACAAAGGGCACCTTTCCGTCCACCAGCTTTAAGAAATCCGCAAACGCCGGAATTTTTTCCGTGCTGTCCTTCAAATGGAACTTCTGCAGCTCCTCATAGGTATAATCCGCTATTTTGCCTGGCTCCCCGCACATTCTCACCAGAGTGAAATCGTGAAAGATAACCGGGATTTTGTCTTTGGTAAGCTGGATGTCCAGCTCTATGCCGTAGCCGGCTTCCACAGCCTTCTTAAATGCCGCCATGGAATTTTCCGGTGCGTCGGACGCATTATCGTGCAGCCCTCTGTGTGCATACAGCCAGCCCATAAAAGGTGTTTTGTCCGGTCTGTGTAGCATCCGGGGCATCAGCATAAACAGATACAGCACCATGAGCCCCAAAACCACAAGTAACATAATTACCGCCGCTAATTTCATTTTTCCTCATGCCTTCCTGTCGGTTACTCTTCCGCTTCCACAATATCCCTTGCCACAAACACGCCGCTTGCGGAGGCATGGGAAAGCGAGTGGGTAATACCGCTGCCGTCACCGATGACATACAGTCCCTTGTAACGGGTCTCCAGATGTTCATCGATTTCCACTTCCATATTATAGAACTTAACTTCCACGCCGTAAAGCAGTGTATCATCATTTGCCGTTCCGGGTGCAATTTTGTCCAGTGCATAAATCATTTCCATAATGCCGTCCAATATACGCTTCGGCAGCACCAGGCTCAAATCCCCGGGCGTCGCCGCCAGAGTAGGACGCACCAGACCTTCTTCTATTCTCTTGGCATTGCTCCGTCGTCCGCGCACCAAATCGCCGAACCGCTGCACAATGACACCGCCGCCCAGCATGTTGGAAAGCCGTGCTATGCTTTCGCCGTAGCCGTTGCTGTCCCGGAAAGGCTCCGAAAAATGCTTTGCCACAAGCAGGGCAAAGTTCGTATTTTCCGTCCGTAAATTTTCGTCCTCGTAGCTGTGTCCGTTTACCGTCACAATGCCGTTGGTGTTTTCGTTTACCACGATGCCGTAGGGGTTCATGCAGAACGTTCTCACGTTGTCTTCAAACTTTTCCGTACGGTACACAATCTTGCTCTCGTAAAGTTCGTCCGTCAGATGGGAAAAGATAACGGCGGGAAGCTCCACGCGCACGCCGATATCCACGCGGTTGGATTTTGTGGGGATTTCCATATCCCGGCACACCTGCTCCATCCACTTGCTGCCGCTTCTGCCCACCGATATAATGCACTTTTTACAGGTATACGTTCCGTTTTCGCAGACCACTTCGTAGCCGTCCCCTGTCGCCTTTACGGTTTTCACCGGCGTATCAAAGAAAAAGTCCGCCTTTTCCTTTAATTCCGCATACAGGTTTTCCAGCACCACAAAATTAATATCCGTGCCTAAATGCCGTACGGAAGCATTCAGCAGATTTAATTTGTTCTGCATGCAGAGTTTCTTGAATTTGGAGCCCGCCGTGGAATACAGCTTCGTGCCCTCGCCTCCGTGGGACATGTTGATGGCGTCCACGTACTTCATCAGCTCCAGCGCCTTTGCCTTGCCGATATACTCGTACAGTGTGCCGCCGAAATCGTTGGTAATGTTGTATTTTCCATCAGAAAAAGCTCCGGCACCGCCAAACCCGCTCATAATGGAGCAGCTTTTGCAGTTGACGCAGCTTTTGATTTTCTCACCGTCAATGGGACAGTGTCTCCTGTCCAGTGCATGACCGCCTTCAAAAACCGCGATTTTCAAAGCAGGGTCAAGCTTTGTCAGCTCATATGCCGAAAAGATGCCCCCGGGGCCCGCACCGATAATAATTACATCATACATTCATTCATACCCTCTCTTTTACCTTGATACCCCCATTATACCCTTTCTTCCGATAAGTGTCCAATAAATTCCATGACTCTTTCATTGTCCTTAGAGAAAAGCTCGTCCGGTGTTCCTTCCGCCTTGATGATGCCCTCTTCCATAAAGATAATGCGGTCGGAAACTTCTTTGGCAAATTTCATTTCATGGGTTACGATTACCATGGTCATATGCTCTTTGGCAAGCTGTCTGATAACCTTAAGCACTTCTGCGGTAAGCTCCGGATCCAATGCGGAGGTCGGTTCGTCAAAGAACAGTATCTGCGGCTGCTTTGCCAGGGCTCTTGCAATGGAAACACGCTGTTGCTGTCCGCCGGAAAGCTGGCAGGGATAGGCATCTGCCTTGTCGGAAAGCCCCAGCTGCGCCAAAAGCTTTTCCGCACGCTCCACGGCTTCCTTCTTAGGGATTTTATCCACATGGATTAACGCATCCGTAATGTTTTTCATGACATTGTAATGGGGAAACAGATTGAAGTTCTGGAACACCAGTCCGAAACAGCTTCTTATTTTCTTAAGCTCCGCCTTAGTGGATGTGGCAGTCACCTTCTGTCCTAAATAAATAAGCTCGCCGTCGTCCATTTTTTCCAGCATGGTGGCACAGCGGAGCAACGTGGATTTACCGGAACCGGAAGGTCCGATAATGGAAACAACCTCTCCCTTTTCCACGCTTAAGGAGATGTCCTTTAAAACACCGTGACCGTCAAATCCTTTTTTTACATGATTCATTTCCAATAATTTCATGGGGCCACCTCCTTATTTATAGTATGCGAATGCTTTCTCGATTTTTTCCATTACAACCGCCACAATCAGGTTGAAAATGTAATAGAACACGCCGGCAATCATAAGCGGCATAATCGTAGTTTCCTTTGCCGCAATCTGCTTGGCAATGGTAAACATTTCCGCCTGTGCAATGGCAAACGCCAGAGATGTATCCTTTACCAGCGTTATGATTTCGTTTGTGACGGACGGTAAAATCCGCTTGATTACCTGCGGCAGGATAATCTTGAAAAAGGTCTGCGCCCAGTTGTAACCGAGCACCTTTGCCGCTTCGTACTGCCCCACCGGCATGGACTCGATGCCGGAACGGTAAATCTCCGCAAAGTAAGCGGCATAGTTGATGGAGAATGCCAGAATAACCGCAACAAATCGGTATCCGGGCCCGATTTTTACCTTAAACAGAATAGAAGGTCCGAAATAGATAATGAGAAGCTGCAGCATCAGAGGGGTACCTCTCATGATGGATATGTACGCTTTCGTCACGGACCTCAGCACTACGTTTTTCGCCATTCTGCCAAAGGCAACTACCAGCCCCAAAGGCAAAGAAAACAGCAGGGTCAGTGCAAAGATTTCAATAGAAACCAGCATTCCTTTCGCTAATTGAAATAAAATCATCTGTATACTCATATTGTCACGCTTGCCCTTTCCCTGCCGTATCGTTCTTTCAGGTTATTTTTTCAGGTTATTTTATTACGAAACTGCTTTTGCTTATTTGCCTAAGCAGACGGTATCCGCTACGCCCCATTTGTCGGCAATCTTCATGAAGGTGCCGTCATCCACCATCTCAAGAAGGGTCTTGTTTACGGTGTCACGGAGTTCTTCGTTGCCAAGCTTGAAGCCAACCGCATACTGCTCGGTAGATAACTTCTCGTCTAAGATGACATAGCCGTCGCCGCGGGAAGCAATCTGGTAATTTGCCACACCGATATCCATGGCTACGGCATCCAGTGCGCCTGCTTCCAAATCCATGAATGCGGTGTTGTAATCCGCATATTCGGTCAGGCTTGCAAAGCTGTCTTTCAGTTCGCTGTTTGTTTCTTCGTTTAAGGCACTCAGTGCGGAAGAGTCTGCCTGTACGCCGACTGCCTTGCCCGCAAGGTCTGCCATTGTGGCAATACCGGAATCCTTTGCCACTACAAATACCTGGCTGTTGTCAATATAAGGGTCTGACCAAGTGTAATCATCCTCTCTGCCGTTCATGGTAAAACCGTTCCAGATGCAGTCGATGTTGCCGCTGGTAAGCTCCATATCCTTGGAGTTCCAGTCGATGGGACGCTTTACAAGCTCCCAGCCGTTTCTCTTGCAGACTTCTTCTGCCAGGTCCAGGTCAAAACCTACATATTCCCCGTTGTCATCCATATATCCGTAAGGGGGAAACTCTGCATCGAAGCCGACCGTAAAGGTCCTGCCTTCACTCTTGGAACCACATGCCGTCAGTGTCAGTGCCAGACATGCTGCCACCAGTAAACTCATTTTCTTTTTCATAAGCTCCTCACTTTCTCCGCTGAACGCGGAACTACAATCCATCCCTGTGCCCCGCATTTTTATGTATCAGCACTCTGCCATATTATCACGTTAAAGTGCCCCTGTCAAATAAATTCCTTGAAAATTACACTTCTTTATGTATAATAGAATACGGACCTAAAAACTAAAAAACACAGCATTTATGCGGAATTGCCCGCAAAAGTGCCTATTATGAGGATTGTAAAATGATTAGTGCTAACAATGTCACCTACCGTGTAGGAAAAAAGGCGTTATTTGAAGACGTCAACATCAAGTTTACCGAAGGAAACTGCTACGGCTTAATCGGTGCCAACGGTGCCGGCAAATCTACCTTCCTAAAGATTTTGTCAGGAGAACTGGACACCACAAACGGTGAAATTTTCATCACCCCCGGCCAGCGTCTCTCCGTCTTAGAGCAGGACCATTTCAAATATGATGACTACACCGTACTGGACCTTGTCATTATGGGAAATGAGCGTCTCTACCAGATTATGAAGGAAAAGGATGCCATCTATGCCAAAGAGGATTTTACCGATGAAGACGGTATCCGCGCCAGCGAACTGGAAGCGGAATTTGCGGAAATGGACGGCTGGGAAGCAGAGTCCAATGCAGCCTCCCTGTTAAACGGCCTCGGCATCGACACCTCCCTGCACTACTCCGTTATGAAGGACTTAAACGGTAACGAAAAGGTAAAGGTTCTTCTGGCAAAGGCCCTGTTCGGCAACCCCGACATCCTGCTTTTAGACGAACCGACCAACCACCTGGACTTAGACGCTATCCAGTGGCTCGAAGACTTCTTAATCGACTTTGAGAACACCGTTATCGTGGTATCCCATGACCGTTACTTCTTAAATAAAGTCTGCACCCAGATTGCGGACATCGACTACGGCAAAATCCAGCTCTATGCCGGCAACTACGATTTCTGGTTCGAGTCAAGCCAGCTCCTTATCAAGCAGATGAAGGAAGCCAACAAGAAGAAAGAAGAAAAGATTAAGGAATTACAGGAATTCATCTCCCGTTTCTCCGCGAACGCTTCCAAATCCAAACAGGCTACCGCCAGAAAACGTGCTCTTGAAAAAATCGAACTGGACGAAATCCGTCCTTCCAGCCGTAAGTACCCTTACATTGATTTCCGTCCCGACAGAGAAATCGGCAACGAGGTCTTAAGCGTGGAGCACCTTTCCAAGACGGTAAACGGCGTAAAGGTCTTAAACGACATTTCCTTTATTGTCGGACACGATGATAAAATTGCTTTTGTCGGCGGCAACGAACTGGCAAAGACCACTCTGTTCCAGATTTTAGTCGGTGAATTAGAGCCGGACGAAGGCAGCTACAAATGGGGTATTACCACTTCCCAGGCGTACTTCCCCAAGGACAACACCAAGGAATTTGACTGCGACCTGACCATTGCCGACTGGCTGACCGGCTACTCTCCCGTCAAGGATGTAACTTATGTCCGCGGCTTCTTAGGACGTATGTTGTTTGCCGGCGAAGACGGTGTGAAGAAAGTCCGCATCCTTTCCGGTGGTGAAAAAGTAAGATGTCTCTTATCCAAGATGATGATAAGCGGCGCCAACTGCCTGATTTTGGATGAGCCCACCAACCACCTGGACATGGAGTCCATTACCGCCTTAAACAACGGTTTAATCAAGTTCGGCGGCGTAGAACTTTTCGCCTGCCATGACCACCAATTTGTGCAGACCACTGCCAACCGTATTATGGAAATACTTCCGGACGGCAGCCTGATTGACAAGATTACCACTTACGACGAATACCTTGCCAGCGATGAAATGGCAAGAAAACGTACCGTATACAATAAAACAGATGAGGATGAGGATTGATGGTAGATTTACACGTACATTCCACCTGCTCCGATGGTACTTTTACTCCCACCGAGCTGGTCGAATATGCCCTGACACATCGGATATCCGCTTTTGCCCTGACAGACCATGACACCACTGCTGGTCTGTCGGAGGCCATCTCGTGTGCCAAAGCTCTTTCCGGCACCGTTTCAGAGAAAAATCCCGAGGGTGCTTCTGTGGAAGTCATTCCCGGGATTGAACTTTCTTCGGAATATAATGGTAAGGATATCCATATTGTAGGGTTGTTTATTGATGAAAACAGCAAGGCTTTCAAGGAGCATGTGGCTTCCTTCTTAGCCTCCCGGGAAACCCGCAACCATAAGATGTGCGAAAAGCTTGCCGAATACGGCTTTGACGTTTCCTACGAAGATTTACTGGCGCATTTCCCGGACTCCGTGATTACGAGAGCCCATTACGCCAAGTACATGATGGAAAAAGGCTATGTAAAAAGCTTAAAGGAAGCGTTTGAACGCTATCTCGGCGACCACGCTCCCTGCTTTGTGCCCCGTGAAAAGATTTCTCCGGAGCAGGCAGTTTCCTTAATTCTTTCCGCCGGCGGCATTCCCGTGCTTGCCCACCCCACCCTGTATCACATGGGGGATGAGGCACTGGAAACACTGGTTGCCCGCTTAAAAGACGCCGGACTTCTTGCCATCGAAGGCATTTACTCCACCTATACGCCCTCCGACACCCGGAAAATCCAGTCGATTGCGAAGAAATTCGGTCTTGCCATCAGCGGCGGCTCCGATTTCCACGGCGAAAACAAACCCGGACTTTCCTTCGGTACCGGCTACGGCAAGCTATACATCCATGAGGATGTGCTTGCCAACCTGAAGCATTATTTACCGCTGTCGCCGTAGTTGGAAAGAACTCTGGCGCTGGGGTCGTTTACGTTGCAGCCCTCCCAGGATTTGTTCGGCATCCAGAAATCGGGTACCATACGAGCCTGGCCGGGATAAAACTCTTCAAAGATTTCTCGATACAGAAGGCTTTCTTTGGTGAACGGCTGTGCAAAATCGTATTTTGCACGCAGTTTTTCGTACTCTTCATCACTGTAAAGTCCTTCTGCATATTCTTTCAGGTCATCTACCATGCTGTGGCCTACCGCATCACTGAAGGCTGCCTTTTCTCTCCAGAGAATGTCCTCCGGCAGAATGGCGTCCTTTTCAAAAGCCTTTCTCAACAGGTATTTTCCTTTTCCGTATGTATTCATCTTTTTAACCGGGTCGATTGCCATGACAAATCTGGCAAAGTCCAGATCACCGAACGGAACACGTGCCTCTAAGCTGTTGGCAGCCAGGCATCTGTCCGCACGCAACACATCGTAGAAGTAAAGCTCACGCAGTCTCTTTTCCGCTTCCTTCTGGAACTCCTGTGCGTTGGGAGCAAAGTCCGTATATTTATAACCGAACAGTTCGTCGGAAATTTCACCGGTGAGAAGCACCTTGATGTCGGTGGTTTCATGGATTGCCTTACATACCAGATACATACCCATGCTGGCACGGATGGTGGTAATGTCGTAGGTGGCAAGCGCCTTGATGACCGTCTTTAAGGAAGCCAGCACTTCGTCCTTTGTCATGATGACTTCCGTATGGTCGGCACCGATGAAATCGGCTACTTCCTTCGCATACTTTAAGTCAATGGCGTCGATATCCATACCGATGGCAAAGGTACGGATGGGTTTCTTTAAGATGTTTGCCGCAATGGCGCATACCAGACTGGAGTCCAGACCGCCGGAAAGTAAAAATCCCATGGGAGCATCCGCATCCAGACGCTTTCTGACACCCTCCGTCAGTTTGTCGTGAATGCCCTTGGTGAGGGTATCCATATCCGCATGAATGTAACCGCGCACCTTATCGATTTCTTCGTATTTGACAAATTTACCGTCATAGTAATAGCTGCCGGGAGGGAAAGGCATAACCTCTTCCACCAGATCCATCAGGGCAATCGCCTCACTGGCAAATGCAATGTGACCGCTCTTGGAATAGCCGTAGAATAACGGGCGGATACCGATGGGGTCTCTTGCCGCAATCACCTTATCGGTCTTTGCATCGTAAAGAACGCAGGCATATTCCGCATCCAGATGGGCAAACATTTCCAGACCGTACATTTCATACATGGGAAGTAAAATCTCACAGTCGGAACCACTCACAAAGCTATAACCCTGCGCCGTCAGTTCTTCCTTTAATCTTCTGAAACCGTATATTTCACCGTTGCAGATGGAAATGCTTCCATCCTTCATGAAAGGCTGCATACCTTCCTCACTAAGCCCCATGATGGAAAGTCTTGCAAAGCCCATATAGCCAAACGTCGTTTCCACCATCCGGCTGGCGTCGGGGCCCCTCATTTTCGTACGGTTCAAATGTGCCTCCATTTCTTCTCTGGTAAAGTCTTTTCCTGTGTAACACATAATTGAGCACATACTGTTTCCTCCTTTTTTAATAGAAATTTTTATAAATAAAAAGACATCAACGAACCTGCTTCTGCAAGTTCCCTGACGTCTTCGTCATACTTAATACTGTTCTGTTTTGAACGGACAACTCACTTTGCCCGCGGGCAAAATGTATATTCCTAACTAACCTTCTACAATGAGGTATCTGCCATCGCCTACATCGAATACTTCGGAAGCCTCTAAAATAGTTTCCTCATCGGCACCGTCCATATCGATACCGGCTTCATCGAAGTATGCAAGGACATCTTCTGCGGAATCAACCACTACAGCCATACAATCCTCTAAGAAGCTTTCCGCTTCTTCCTCGGTGGAAGCTACTTCCTCCGGGAACAACTGTAACTGATTTTCCAAGAAACAGGCTAAAACTGCATCATCGTACTCATGCATAACCCATCCTCCTGCATTCATATTAAAACTATTATTTAACCATAATATTCGTTCTAAGCCAAATAGTCAAGTAGTTGTTGCGGTTTTTTTATCAAAACATCCGCATGATTTTCTTTAAGCTCTTTTTCCGTCCGAAATCCCCATAGGGCACCCACGGTAAAAGCACCTGCCGCTTTGCCGGTCTGCATGTCGGTTCCGGTATCGCCGATGTACAACAAATCCTCCGGTGTGAGGGAAAGCTTTTCCAGTATTTTGAACACACCGATGGGGGACGGCTTCCTCGGTACACCATCCTGCTGTCCCTGCACCACGTCAAAATAGCCCTCACCAAAGACTGCCTTAATTACATCCCTGGTTCTTTCATGGGGCTTGTTGCTTAAAACGGCAATCTTTACCCCCTTTTCCTTCAGGGCGGAAAGCAGCTCCCTTATGCCGTCGTATGGCTCCACTTTATACATACAGTATTTTTCAAACACCTTACAGTACTCTTCGTAAGCGGCATCCAGATTTTTAAGCTCCGTATCTCCTCCGGCAATCAGACACCGTTCCACCAGAACTTTTGCCCCATCTCCCACAAAGACCTTGTACTGATCCTCCGTGTAGGGGCCCATGCCGAATTTCGCCATCACCATATCCCCGCTGATTTTCATGGATGCAAGGGAATTGGTCAGTGTACCGTCCAAATCAAAAATTACAACCTTTTTCATAGCCATTCACACTCCTTAAGCTCCTGGTAGACTCTTGCCGCAGGCAGACCCACCACGTTGTTGTAATCCCCGCAAATCCCCTTTATAAAGGCTGCTGCCGACCCCTGGATACCATAACTGCCGGCTTTGTCCATGCAGTCCTTTGTGCTGACATAGGCTTCTATTTCCTGCTTTGTCATCGGGTAAAACGTAACCTTCGTTTCCTCGTGAAATACCTTCCGCTTCTCTTCGCCGTTCTGTCTGTAAAGGAAGCTGACGCCCGTATACACCTCATGGCTTCTTCCCGCAAGGGCAGAAAGCATTTCCACCGCCTCTTCTTCCGACTTTGGCTTTCCTAAAATCCTGCCGTCCAGCACCACGATGGTGTCCGCACCGATTACCAGGGCTTCCTTGTCTGTTTCCCCGAAAACCGCCTCCGCTTTCTGCTCCGCCAAAGACTCCACCACCGCTTCGGGATGCGTATCTTTTATTGTTTCTTCCACATGGCTTACCCGCACCTCAAAAGGAATGCCTATCTGGATGAGAAGCTCCTTTCTGCGCGGGGAAGCGCTTGCCAGTATGATTTTATTCATGGTGTGTTTCCGGAATAAATACCCTTGTTTCCTCTTCCTCCGGAACCGTTTTTGCCAGCAAAATGGCTTCCTTACAGAATTCATCCTGAGAATTCAGGGTTTCCTTTCCTCTCCTGTCTACCTTTTCATAGCTGCCTTCCGGCGTCAGTACATGCGCCTTTACGGTATCCTTAAGCTCACAGTCCAGGATGTGATACAGCGTCTGACGCAGTTCTTCTTTTTCCACCGGGAACAAAATTTCCACTCTCCGCTCTAAATTACGGGGCATCCAGTCCGCACTGGAACAGTAAAATTCAGGATTGCCCGCATTTTCAAAATAGAAGATACGGCTGTGCTCCAGGAAATTGCCTACGATGGAGCGGACGGAAATCGTCTCGCTGACACCCGGAATACCTACTTTTAAGCAGCAGATACCGCGCACAATCAGCTCTATCTTTACGCCCGCCGCGCTGGCCTCGTAAAGCGCCGCAATAATATCCGGGTCGCATAAGGAATTCATCTTGGCAATGATATGGGCTTCTTTTCCCGCTCTGGCATTGTCTCTTTCCCTGCCGATCAAATACAGGAATTTCTTCTTTAACCAGATGGGCGCCAGCGCCAGCTTATTCCAGGAAAGCGGTTCGGAATAACCGGACAGCATGTTAAATACTGCAGTTGCGTCCTCACCGATGGCTTCGCTGCAGGTCAGCAGTCCCACGTCCGTATACAGCTTGGCTGTAGCGTCGTTGTAGTTGCCGGTACCAAGGTGCACGTAACGGCGGATGCCATCCTCTTCCCTGCGGACTACCAGTGTAATCTTGCTGTGGGTCTTTAAGCCCACCAGACCGTAAATAACGTGGCAGCCTGCCTTTTCCAGCATTCTTGCCCACACGATATTGTTTTCCTCATCAAAACGCGCCTTTAATTCCACCAGAACGGAAACCTGCTTGCCGTTTTCCGCAGCTTCCGCCAGTGCTGCGATAATGGGGGAATTGCCGCTGACACGGTACAGGGTCTGCTTGATTGCCAGTACATCCTTGTCCTTGGCTGCCTGTCTGATAAAGTCCACTACCGGCGTAAAGCTCTGATACGGATGATGCAGCAGGATGTCGCCCTTGCGGATGGCGGCAAAAATGTCCTCGCCCGCCGGAAGCGCCGGATGCTGCTGGGGTGTGTATTTCTCTGCCTTTAAGTGTTCAAAACCTTCCAGTCCGTACATCTTCATTAAGAAGGTAAGGTCCAGGGGACCGTCAATATTGTAAATATCGTCCTCGTCGATATGAAGCTCTTTCTTTAAGATTTTTACCAGACGCTTATCCATGCCGTCTTCTACTTCCAGACGGATGGCCTCGCCCCACTGTCTCTTCTTTAACTGCTTCTCGATTTCCTTCAGCAGGTCGGCTGCCTCATCTTCATCAATGGTGAGGTCGGCATTACGCATGATACGGAAGGGATGCACGCAGACAATGGTGTAATTCAAGAACAGTTTTTCGATGTTACGCTCGATGATCTCCTCTAATAAAATCACCTTTCTTGAGCCCTCATCTGCCGGCAGCTCCACAATACGCGGCAACACGCTGGGCACCTGAACCGTGGCAAATTCCAGTTCGCCGTCCCCGTTTTTCTTGGTTACAAGGGCGCCTAAATTCAGGGACTTGTTGCGGATAAGCGGGAACGGTCTGGAGGAGTCCACCGCCATGGGCGTCAGCACCGGATAGACATTCAGTTCAAAATAGGAGTCTACAAAAGCCGCTTCCTTTTCATTTAACATCTCATGCTTTTTAATCACATGCAGACCGTTGTTTTCCAAAAGCGGAAGCAGGGAACGGTTGTAGGTGGAATACTGCAGGTTTACCATTTCATGGATTTTGGGATTGAGGGCGGCAAGCTGTTCCCCCGCCGTCATGCCCGCAATGTCCTTCTTTAAGTAGCCCGCATGCACCATATCCTTTAAGGAGGCCACACGAATCATGAAAAATTCGTCCAGATTCGATGCGGTAATGCTTAAAAATTTCAGTCTTTCAAACAGAGGAATGCTTTTGTCCCTTGCTTCGGAAAGTACTCTATGGTCAAACAACAGCCAGCTCAATTCCCGGTTGGTATAATAAGCCGGATTCTTAAATTCTTTTTTCTTATCTTCCATACGGATTTCCCTTTCTTTACAAACTGCGTTTCTGTTTTATGGTGGGCTGCACGTTAAACACTTCCTTGAAGAAAAGCGCCCTGTCCGTAAACAGTCCCTTCTCTAAGCTGATGTCCTCTTTGGTATCCACGGTAAGAACCAGCTCCCTGTCCTTCAGCGCCACCTTGACGTTCTTGAATTTCTGCTTGTGGCTTCTGTCCAGACCGTTGGCAATCCTAAGAATGGCGGTCAGCTTTGCCACCGTCAGGTAGGACTGCATATCTAAGGATGAGTCCTTGCTCAGTTCATCATAATACAGGAAGTCATCATGGTTAAACCGGACAATGTAGGCAACCATTTCTCTCTCCCTGTGGGAAAGTCCGATGATTTCCGTCGCCATGATAATCTGGTAGGAGCATTCCCCTACATTTATCATACTGATGTATTTCCCACAGTCATGCAAAAGTGCTGCAAGCTGCAGATAAAGACGTTCCCGTTTGCCGAGACCGTGCAGTTTTTTCGTGTTGTCAAAAATGTTCATGGTAAGGCTTTCCAGCGTCTCCGCACGCTTCCGGCTTCCCATGTAGCGCTTGCTGATTTGCAGCGCACAGTCTAAAATATCCTTTTCAAAATCGTGGCCGTTTACCACAAGCTTCTGTTTCTGTCCGTATTCGTAGGCAATACCGTCGCATAATGTAGCGCCCGGCACCCATATCTGTTCCGCTCCCGTCATGATTAAAATACGGTTCACCAAAATGGCGGATATAAACATAAGTCCTGCATTTTCTTCGGAAATCCCCAGCTTTGCGGCAATTTCCGCCGTGCTTCTTTCCCGCATATTCTGCACAAAGGTGCCGCACTGCGCCGCCGATACATAACCGGGTGCCTCTGTACTGAAGCGACCGTTTTTCAGCCACGGTGACAGATAATCGTCCACTAAAATAATATTGGAAATAGTTTTGTCCTTTAAATACAGCTTATACAGAACGGACAACTGGGCATCGTCCAGTTCCTCAATGAGTTCTTCCATACGGGAAGGACTGGTATTGATATGTCCTAAGCGCTCTCGCAGTCGGAGTACGCCGAGCTTCAGGTTCTGGGTGGTGTTTAATGCCCCTTTGTCAAACAGGGAAAGCTGGATGCTGCCGCCGCCGATGTCTAAGAAAAGGGTGCCCCTGTCAAGCAGTCTGTCAAAGGCTTCTCCCTTGGCTGCCACGGATTTGTAGTTTAAAAAACGCTGTTCCGAGTTGCTCAATACCTCAATACGGATGCCGGTGGTCTGGGCAATCTGCTCGATGACAATATCCCGGTTCTCCATTTCCCTTATGGCGCTGGTGCCATATGCTTTGTAGGCATCCACCTTATAACCGTTTAAAATGTCCTTGTATTCTTTCAGTACCCGGCAGAGTTCATCTACCTTTTCCGCACTCAGCTTTCCCGCGGAATAAGTCTCGCTTCCAAGATCCAACTTATGGCGGATATGGTCAATCTCCCGCATGCCGTTTTTTTCGGTAAATTCAAAGATTTTCATGGAGAGCTCATAAGAGCCTACGTCAATGGCTGCAAATACTTTCATGCATCCTCCCCCTTTCCCAAAAGGTAATCAATAAACTGCTGTGCCGTGCGTCCCGACAGGCCGCCGTGGGAAAGTTCCCACTTGTTTGCTTCTGCTAAAAGCAGGTTTTCTTCCATTATAATGCCGTATCTGTCCGCCAGTGTGGTGACAATTTCCCGGAACTGCCGTTTGTCCGGTGCGCCGAAATAGATGGTCACGCCGAAACGGGAAGATAAAGACAGCTTTTCCGCCACGGTATCGCCCCGGTGCAAGTCGTCCTCCCTCTCCTCCTTGTCGGTAAATTTTTCCCGCACAAGATGTCTGCGGTTGGATGTGGCGTAAATCAGCACATTGTCCGGCTTCTTTTCCAGTCCGCCCTCGATAACGGCTTTCAGATATTTATATTCGATTTCAAATTCTTCAAAGCTTAAATCATCCATGTAGATGATGAATTTATAATTCCGGTTTTTAATCTGGGCAATCACATTGTTCAAATCCTGAAACTGATGCTTGTATACCTCAATAATACGAAGCCCGCGGTCATAATATTCGTTTACAATGCCTTTGACGCTGGTGGATTTGCCGGTGCCCGCATCGCCGTACAAAAGGCAGTTGTTGGCTTTTCTTCCGTTTACAAACGCTTCTGTGTTTTCCACTAACTTTGCCTTGGCAAGCTCATACCCCACAAGGTCGGACAGCTTCACATGGGCAATGTTTAAGATGGGAACAATATGCACGCCGTTTTCGTCATGCTCCACGCGGAATGCCTTGTGCAGACCGAATTTGCCCACACCGTATTCTTTATAGAATTCCGTCAGGGTGTCCTTCATTTCCTCCGCGGTATGGTCGTTGCAGAACTTCTCCGCCAGCTCGCAGATCCGGTTGCAGATGCGCTTGTTGTAGACCTTGCTCTCCTCGCTGGATGCTTCATAGTCCGTAAGCAGTGCAAATTCCGGTACATGTAAGGCTTCCATAACCGGTGTGAAATCAAAATCGTAGAGTTCCTTGAAAATCAGAATGTCATGCAGCACCGCCTTATTGATGGTGCCCTCTACCTTCCCTCTGATTTCGCACGCCTTGCTGTAGCTGTTTTCGTTGTTTACCAGTAAGTTTGTCAGATAACAGTGCCAGAGGTTGCCGTGGAACCCGTAAGTCCCCGCAAGATCCAGCAGCATATGTATGTCCTCATAAAAAAGTGCCGCTAAATCCTCTTTATTATAGTAAGCATCGTTGTAATGGGACATGAGGAACGCCATGTCATGCAAAAGTCCGCCGTCCTCAAATTCCCTGTATACGATAAGTTCCTGTTCCCGCATATTCTTTAACCTGCCTTGTTCTTAGTAATTCCCCAGAATTTTCATACTTCTGGTTTCTTCCCTGAGTCCCCGCAGCGCATTCATCACGGCGCTGTCCGTCAGGTTGCCCTCGAAATCCACAAAGAAGCGGTATTCCCAGTTTCTGTCCTCAATGGGACGGCTTTCAATCTTGGTCATGTTTAAGTTGTTGAAAATCACATGGGAAAGGGCATGGTACAGGGAACCGCTCTTGTGGGGCAGTTCAAAGCAGATGCTCACCTTCTTTGCATCCTTACAGTAAATCTTGCGGTTGGATAAAATCACAAACCGCGTAGAGTTCGTTTCCGACTGGTTAATACTCTTTTCCAGTATGTTAAGACCGTACGCCTCCGCCGCATGCTCTCCGGCAATGGCTGCCTCCGTGATATCCTTTTCATCCGCTACCTTTTTTGCCGCAAACGCATTGTTTTTCATGCTTATCTGCTGCCAGTCGTACTGCTGTAAGTAGCGTGCGCACTGCATTAAGGACTGGGGATGGGAATATACCGTGCGGATGGTATCCTTGGTAGCTCCCTCGCATGCCATCAGGCAGTGCTCTATTTTAATAATCTGTTCGCCCACAATGTAGTTTTCGTATTCTACCAGAAGGTCATAAATTTCATTGACAATGCCCGCTGTGGAGTTTTCAATGGGAAGCACCGCATAGTCGGCTCTGCCCTCTTCCAGGGCGTTCATGGCATCCCGGAAGCTTTCCACATGAAAGGCATCCGCCTTTTTCCCGAAGAAACGGATGCACGCCTCCTGGGAATAGGAGCCCTCGCTTCCCTGAAAGACCACATGCATGCCTTCCGTGGGAAGGCTTTCCACCATATCAAACGGAAGTCTTAACTGATTTTTCCCCTCCGCCAGCATCTTGTACTGCAGCTTGCGGCTCATGGACATAATCTGTTCAAACAGCTCTTCCACACCCTGTCTGTTTTCGGGGTCCTTCACCAGTTCCTTTACTTTGGCTATTTTTTCCGCTTCCCTTGCAGTATCTAAAACCTGCTTTCCGGTTTCTATTTTATATTCGGCAACACCTGCGCATATTTTCATGCGCTTCTCGTACAGAGAAACAATCTGCTCATCAATTTCATCCAGACTCTTTCGTAATTCCGCTAACTCCAAAGTAGCACCTCTTTTTCTTTGATTTTACATTTTATCTTATACCAAAACCCCCTTGATAGCAAGTAAAATTAAGTCTATAATGAAAGTAAAATCTATTAGAAAAGGATACTTTTATGAACGCAAAAGCCAAAAAAATTTTAATCGGCAGCCTTTTAGTTCTGCTCCTCGGACTCCTCATCTTTTTATATATTTTAAGCAAACGCATCCCCCCCGTTCCCGAGGGTACCGTGGGCAATACCGCCGGCAATCTTTACAACGACGGCATGTTCTGCGAATACGACGGGAAGGTCTATTTTGCCAACCCCTACGACGCCAACGCCCTGTATGTGATGGACACGGACGGCAGTAATATGAAGAAGCTGATTTCCACCAGTGTTTCCAATATCTGCGCCGGTGGCAGATACCTCTTTTACTTCCAGAACACCTCCTCCGGCACCGCAGGTCTGGGCTATCTTTTTTCTTCCCATTCCCTGTGCCGTGCGGAGTTGAACGGCAGGCATATTACCAGCCTTTCCAAAGAGGTCATTTACAACATGCAGCTGATTGACAACTATCTATATTACCAATGCGCGGGCACGGACGGTCCCCGGTTTTACCGCCAGAAAATCAGTGCCAGAGAGCCGGAGCTTTTAGAACGCATCAGTGCGGATTTCTCCTGCGCCCTTCCGGACGGCACCGTTTATTATGCGGGCAACAACACCAACCATTGCCTGTACCGTTACGACACCCATTCCGGCAGTACTTCCACCGCCTGTCAGGGAGACCTCTGGTACCCGGTTTACGACAACGGCTATATCTACTATCTGGATGTGGCAAACAACTACCGTCTCTGCCGTTATTCTCTTTCCGCTGATGAAATTGAAGTCCTTACAAACGACCGTGTGGACTGTTTCAATCTCACCGGCAATTATGTTTACTACCAGAAAAACTCCACGGAAAATCCCGCTCTTATCCGTATGCAGAAAGACGGAAGCAGCCCCTTTATTTTAATGGACGGCAATTACACCCACATAAGTGTTGCCGGTGATTATGTTTATTTTGCCGCCTTTGAAAACGGCTATCCCCTTTACCGGGTTGCCGACGGCTACGATTATCCGGAAGTTTTCCAGGCCGCCTCCGATGCCGCCTTTGAGGCGCAGAAATAAGCTGCTCTGCATGGTCTTCCGCCAGAAACTTCCCTGAAATAAAAAGAACCGGAGTTCCGGCAACAGGTCCCACATTCTGGATAACTGCTACCGGCTCCGGTTCTTTTCTGTTGTTTGTTTACCTACTGTTTTCTGTTGACCCTTTGCTGCCGTTTCGTTTTACTGCTTCTTATACAGGATACGGATGGAGTTTAAGATACATAACATAGCCACACCGGTATCGGCGAATACTGCCAGCCACATGGAGGCAATGCCTGCCAGACCGAGTATCATAATCAGTGCCTTTACCGTCAGGGCAAAGATAACATTTTCCTTGGAAATACGTCCTGTGAACTTGGCAATCTTGATGGCGGTAGGAATGCTGTCCATATCGGAATTTAAGAATACCACATCCGCAGCTTCCATAGCGGCATCTGCACCGCTTCCCATTGCGGCACCTACATCGGCGCCTGCCAGTACGGGAGCATCGTTGATACCGTCGCCGACAAACATAACGGCGCCCTTTTCTTCACGGATTTCATTTAACTTGCTTAACTTGTTTTCGGGAAGCAGCTTGCCGTAGTACATGTCAATGCCAACCATTTCGGAAACCTTCTTGGCATTTTCTTCGGTATCGCCTGTCAGCATGGCGGTTGCAATTCCCTGTTTCTTGATTGCCGCAATCGCGGATACGGCTTCTTCCTTAATCGTATCAGAAATCTTTAAGAAGCCGATGAGTACATTGTCCTTTGCCAGCAATACTTCGGTGCCGTAGGAGTCTTTCTGTGTTGCTTTGTCATAAGCTGCGGTATCCACACCGTTTTCCGCAAGCAGCTTCTTGCTGCCGCACAGATATTTGTGTGAGCCAGCCTCCAGTAAAATACCGTGTCCGGAAATTTCGGAAATGCTGCCCTTGTAAAGGTCGGTAACTTTCTCTTCTTCCGCCTTCTGCTTGATGCTGTAAGCAATGGGGTGTGTGGAAGCGGCTTCACAGGAAGCAGCCACCTTTAAGATTTCTCTTTCATCTAAAGAAGCATCGGCAGAAACAATATCCTGCACAATGAAGTTGCCTTTGGTAATCGTACCGGTCTTGTCGCAGACAACGGCTTTTACATCCTTCAGGGCTTCCAGTGCTACGCCGCCCTTAAACAGGATACCCTTCTTGGAACCTGCTCCGATACCGGAGAAGAAGGCAAGAGGTACGCTGAGCACCAGTGCGCAGGGACAACTGATAACCAGGAAGGTCAGTGCAGTGTATACCCATTTGTTCCAATCGCCTGTTACCAGGGAAGGAATGATGGCGGTGCATACTGCCAGTGCTACTACAAACGGAGTGTAAACTCTGGAGAACTTCGTAATAAATCTGTCAATCTTAGGCTTGCTGGCTGCTGCATTTTCCACAGAGTCAAGAATTCTGGTTACCATGGACTCTTCCAGTGGCTTATCCACTCTCAGTTTCAGCACGCCGTTTAAGTTCATGCAGCCGGAAAGAATGGATGTGCCTTCCTTTACGGAAACGGGTACCGGCTCACCGGTAATGGCGGAGGTATCAATCTGGCTTTCGCCTTCGATAATCGTGCCGTCCAGAGGAATTCTGTCACCGGGGCGAACCATTACGATATCGCCGATTTTGGCTTCACCGGCAGGAATGGTGGTTACGTTGCCGTCCTCTACAAGCTGTACGGTTTCGGGACGTAAATCCAGAGCATCCATAATCTGGCTGCGGCTTCTTTCTACCGCCTTATCTTCAAACCACTCGCCAATCCGGTAGAACAGCATAACGCCAACTGCTTCCGGATATTCTCTTGTGGCAAATGCGCCTATGGTTGCAATACTCATTAAGAAGTTTTCATCCAGCATATTTCCTTTGAAAATATTCTTAACAGCCGTAATGACAATTTCCAGACCTAAAATCAGGTATGCTAAAATGTAAAGCACCAGTGACGGTATGGGGAAGGATTTTTCCATAATCTTTGCTGCTATCAACAGTACTGCGCCGGATGCGATACAGATAACATTCTTTCTGCTTTCGTCTTTTTCTTCCTTATCGTCTTTTTTCTTGGTTTCCTCACGGGGAATAATCTTTGCGTCCGGTTCAATGGAGCTGCAGGCAGCTACCATCTTGGGGAACAGCTCATCCTGATGCTCTGCCGCAATACGAAGCTGCTTGGTGGCAAAGGTAAGGGATGCATATTCTACGCCGGGCAGGGACTGGATTTTCCTTTCAATCTTTGCCGCACAGTTTGCGCAGTCCAGATTTTCCACAATGTAGATGCGCATGGGCGCCTTGGAGGTGCAGGGCGGTGCTTCCTTAACCTCTTCGTGATGGTGGTCATGGTCGTGACCGCAGCAGCAATCATCGTCATCGTCATCATCGTGGTGATGATGATGGTGCTCATGCTCCTCCTCGTGATGATGATGTTCGTGACCTTCGTGGTCATGCTCGCAACATTCATCATGGTGATGTTCGTGCTCTTTTTCTAATTCTTTTAATTCATCTGACATATGAGTTACCTCTATTCATTGTTTAATATTTATAATTCATGTTTGAACATATGAATGATTGTTCATATATAAATATAAGCATAAGTGCTCTGAAATGTCAATAGAAAATGAAACTATTTTAAAGTGTTTTCCTTATTTTATAAAAACCGGTCTTACATATTGATTTTAAAGCATTTTTTATGAAACTTTCCTTTTGCTGCTCTTTATTCCTGTATCTTTAAAGCATTTTGAAAATTTGCCTTGTTTTGCTGCTTGCGTAACTATCTATTTTAAAGCACTTCCCTCCTTTTCTCTGTTTTGCTGCTCTTTCACGCCTTTTATTTAGAAGCATTTTATGTTTTTATTCCAATTTGCTTTCCTTTTCCCTTTTTCCCTGAAAGCATTTTTTCACATTTTCCAAATTTGCTGCTTCTTTTTTACATATCTGTAAAGCATTTCCATTGTATTTTCATTTTTGCTTCTTTTTCTTCCCTAATATAAATGATAACGCATTTTCCCTATAATAACGAACGCAAAAAGACCTCAAGTTCTCACTTGAGGTCTTTACTGCGGAAGATGGGACTTGAACCCACACGCCATTGCTGGCACAAGATCCTTAGTCTTGCCTGTCTGCCAATTCCAGCACTTCCGCATTTGCTTGGTTTGCACCGCGCAAGAATGATATTAACATTCTCCATGGAAATTGTCAAGAAAAAAGAAACAATTTTTTAATTTTTTTTACAATCTTTTTTACAACCCTTTTTTACAAAAGTTCCTCATCGTATACTGCCCTGCTACCGCCTACGAACTTTGCCCGGGTTCTGGCACATACCACATGGGCGCTGCCGATACGGTTAATGGCGATGCGCACCGGCACTGCCACCGCCTGCAGATGCATGCCAATCAGAGTATCCCCGATATCCATGCCTGCCTGTGCCGAAATGTGTTCCACCGCTACCGGCTCCTTAAAACGCTTGTAGGCTGTTGTGCCAAAAGAACCGCCTGCCTTCGGCTGCGGAACCACATTTACTCTTGTCAGCCTGTCCCGCTTCATCAGTTCTTTTTCCACAATCAAGGCTCTGTTTAAATGTTCACAGCATTGTGCCGCCAGATAAATGCCCTTTTGCTGTGTCACTTCATAAATACCGTCAAAGGCCGCTTCCGCCGTTTCCACACTGGAAAAAGTGCCGATGCGTTCTCCCACCACTTCACTGGAGGAACAACCGACCACCAGAATATCTCCTTCTTCCAATTTTGCCTGTGTCAGTAATTCTATTACGGCATCTGCCGCTTCTTTTTTCACTTCTTCCAAAAAGGAAGTATCCATTTTATAATCTGCCATACCTGCTGCCATTTTCGCTGCCCCTTTCTGTCATACCCACAATATAGCACACATTATAATCCGACGCAAATTTTACAAAAAAAATTAAAATACATCATTTACAAATGCCTATCATAGCAGTATGATATAAAAAATTTCAAATGAACTTAAACCGTTGAAGCGGAAATAACGGTGATGATGCTCCTACAGAGAGCCTGTGTTGCTGAGAACAGGTGGAAAACAAGTCATCAAATGGGCCGCTGAGGGTGCAGGGAACAGCGTTCATCAGAAAAACTCTTACTTGTTTGCTCACAGTAAACATATTTACCGTGAAGAGCATTCCGGAAAGAGCGCTTAGTATTCTGCAACGTGAGGCATACGTCAGTTGCCGGGGATATGTTGGTATCCTGTAAGCGTACAGCGCAGGCTGTAAATCAAGGTGGCACCGCGGATAGCATATTTGTATATTCGTCCTTGACAGAAGTAAATTCTGTCAGGGACTTTTTTTATTGAAAAAAAGCCGGTGTCACGGATGTGTACCCCTTCCTCCGGCAGATAACCCGATTTATTCCATGACAAGAACACATTTATTCCATAACAAGAACACATTTGTTTCATGACAAGAACACAAAAGGAGGTACTTTCATGACACCCGATTTATCAACCTTACAAAAACTGCAGAAAGAAGGAATTTACCGCACCGCTCCCGTGAGCATGGAAATTCTTTCCGATGTAAAGACCCCTATCGAAGTGCTGCGGATTTTGAAAAACGTATCCGGACACTGCTATCTGCTTGAGTCCGTAGCGGACAATGAAAAATGGGGACGCTACACCTTCTTAGGTTATGACCCCAGTCTGGAAATCACCTGCGTAAACGGCACTATGAAGGTGGGGGATTTAACCTTTGAAACCAAGGACCCGGGCAAATATATCCGGCAGGTGATTGCGGAGCACAAAAGTCCCCGTTTCCCTTCTCTCCCGCCCTTTACCGGCGGACTGGTCGGCTACTTTTCCTATGATTACTTAAAATATGCCGAGCCTACCCTGCATCTGGATGCGGAGGATACGGAAGGGTTCAAGGATGTGGACCTGATGCTTTTTGACAAAGTCATTGCCTTTGATAATTTCCGTCAGAAAATCATTCTCATCGTAAACATCGACCTGGCGCATCTGGAAACGGAATACAACCGTGCCGAACTTACCCTGAAAAATATGGCGGAGCTCATTCAAAACGGTGCGCCGGCAAAAGACACGCCGGGCTACTGCACTTCCGATTTCCGTCCGCTCTTTGACAAAGATGCCTACTGCGGCATGGTAGAAAAAGCCAAGCATCATATCAAGGAAGGCGATATTTTCCAGATTGTACTTTCCAACCGTCTGGAAGCGGATTTTCAGGGCAGCCTGTTAAACACCTACCGTGTGCTGCGCACCCTGAACCCTTCGCCCTACATGTTCTATTTTTCCAGCAGCGATATGGAAGTGGCTGGGGCTTCCCCGGAAACACTGGTGAAACTGGAAAATGGCGTCCTGCATACCTTTCCTCTGGCTGGCACCCGTCCCAGGGGCAAAACCGAGGAAGAGGACCTTTTGCTGGAAAAGGAACTGCTTGCCGATGAAAAGGAGCTGGCCGAACACAACATGTTGGTTGACCTCGGCAGAAACGATATCGGCAAAATCAGCAAATTCGGTTCCGTTGCCGTGGAAAAATACCACTGCATCGAGCGTTACTCCCATGTAATGCACATCGGCTCCACCGTAAGAGGCGAAATCCGCGAGGACTGCGATGCGCTTTCCGCCGTGGACGCCATCCTGCCGGCAGGCACCCTTTCCGGAGCGCCGAAATTAAAAGCCTGCCAGCTCATCAATGATTTGGAAAACAACAAGCGCGGCATTTACGGCGGTGCCATCGGCTACATTGATTTTACCGGCAACTTGGACACCTGCATCGCCATCCGCATTGCCTATAAGAAAAACAAAAAAGTCTTTATCCGCAGCGGCGCCGGCATCGTGGCAGACTCCGTACCGGAAAAAGAATATCAGGAATGCTTAAACAAAGCGGCAGCCGTGGTAAAGGCCCTTAATCTTGCAAAGGAGGTGGAAGCATGATTTTACTGATTGACAATTACGACAGTTTTTCCTACAACCTCTACCAGCTTATCGGCTCCCTTGATGCCGGTATCAAAGTGGTAAGAAACGATGTCCTCACACCGGAAGATATTTTAGCCATGAAACCTTCTTCGCTGATTATCTCTCCCGGCCCCGGCAGACCGGAGGACGCCGGCATCTGTGTGGAAGCCGTACAGAAGCTTGCCGGAAAAATCCCCATTTTAGGCGTATGCTTGGGACATCAGGCAATCTGCAAGGCATTCGGCACCGAAGTTTCCTATGCGAAAGAGCTGATGCACGGCAAACAGTCCCTGGCAAAATTAGATACCACTTCCGCTATTTTTACCGGCTGCCCGGACATCATTCCTGTTGCCAGATACCATTCCCTTGCCGCCCTGCGGGAAACCCTCCCGGCAACCTTAAAGGTAACCGCCGAGACAGAGGACGGCGAAGTCATGGCGGTGGAGCACACCTCCCTTCCCATATACGGACTGCAGTTCCACCCGGAGTCCATACTTACCCCGGACGGCAAAAAACTGATACAGAATTTTCTCAAAATAAAAATATAAAAAGAAAGGACAAAACACTATGATTAAAGAAGCTATTGTAAAAATTGTTGACAAACAGGATTTGACCTATGATGAGGCGTACAGTGTCATGAATGAAATCATGAGCGGCGAAACCAGCCCCACCCAGAACGCCGCATTTCTTGCAGCGCTTTCCACAAAGAGCACCAAGGCAGAAACCATTGACGAAATTGCCGGCTGTGCGGCTGCCATGCGTGACCACGCGCTGAAGGTTCCCCACGACATGGATGTACTGGAAATCGTCGGCACCGGCGGCGATAACGCCCACAGCTTTAACATTTCCACCACTTCCGCTCTTGTCATTGCCGCTTCCGGTGTAAAAGTTGCCAAGCACGGCAACCGTGCCGCTTCCTCCCTCTGCGGTACTGCCGACTGTCTGGAAGCGTTGGGCGTAAACTTAGATTTATCTCCGGAAAAATGCGTGGAGCTTCTGAAAAAAATCGGCATCTGCTTCTTCTTTGCCCAGAAATACCATACTTCCATGAAATATGTAGGCCCCCTCCGTAAGGAACTGGGCATCCGTACCGTATTCAATATCTTAGGGCCCCTGACCAATCCGGCCTCCCCCAACATGCAGCTTTTAGGTGTTTACGATGCCTCCCTGGTAGAGCCCCTCGCCAGAGTTCTTACAAGCCTTGGCGTCAAGAGCGGCATGGTGGTATACGGAACCGACAAGTTAGATGAAATTTCCGCCAGTGCTCCCACTCTCGTCTGCGAATTCCGCGACGGTAATTACAAGACCTACACCATCACCCCGGAACAGTTCGGTTTTACTTCCTGTAAAAAGGAAGACCTGGTGGGCGGTACTCCCGCAGAAAATGCTGCGATTACCCTTGGCATCTTAAAGGGCGGGGACAAAGGTCCCAAGAGAAATGCCGTCCTTATGAATGCCGGCGCAGCCCTCTACATTGCCGGAAAAGCCGACTCTTTTGAAAACGGCATCAAGCTGGCGGGCGAACTGATTGACAACGGCGCAGCCCTTGCCAAATTGGAGGAATTTATCAAGGAAAGCAACGCTTAATCAGAGGAATTTATCAAGGAAAGTAACGCTTAAAACGCTGCGCGAAAAAAGAAAGGAGCATCCATGAGTTCCATTTTAACAACCATTGCGGATTACACCCATTTCCGCATTGCCGAAAAGAAAATGAAAAAACCTTTGTCGGAGCTGAAAAAAGAAGCGGAGGCTCTGCCGCCCCTGACCGGGTTTCCCTTTGAAAAAGCCCTGCGGCAGAAAGACATCAACTTCATCTGTGAGTGTAAAAAGGCATCTCCCTCCAAGGGTGTGATTGCCGAAGACTTTCCTTATCTGGACATTGCCAGAGAATACGAAGCCGCAGGCGCCGCCTGTATTTCCGTCCTCACCGAACCGAAGTGGTTTTTGGGAAGCGACAGATACCTTGCGGAAATCAGCCGTGCAGTATCCATCCCCTGTCTCAGAAAGGACTTTACCATTGACGAATATATGATTTACGAAGCAAGGGTTTTAGGTGCATCCTGTGTCCTGCTCATCTGCTCTTTATTATCGGAAGAAACACTTTGCAGATACCTGCAGCTCTGTAACAAATTAGGTCTGTCGGCGCTGGTGGAAGCCCATTCCGAAGAAGAAATCGCGGATGCCCTGTGGGCGGGCGCCCGGATGATCGGCGTCAACAACCGGAACCTGGCGGATTTTACGGTAGATGTCCACAATTCCGAGCGGCTGCGCAGACTGGTGCCGCCGGAAGTTTTGTTTGTGGCGGAAAGCGGCATTAAAACCGCCGAAGACATTCAGGTTCTGCGGGAAGCCAAAGTAAACGGCGTACTGATTGGAGAAACACTGATGCGCTCTTCCGACAAAAAAGCCATGCTGGATACGTTAAGGGGAGAAGGCCGATGAGTAAGATAAAAATCTGCGGACTGCGTTCCCCGGATGACATCCGTTATGCCAACGAATTAAAGCCGGACTATATCGGTTTTGTATTTGCCAAAGGGAGAACCCGTTACGTGAGTTTTTCGGAAGCTGCCTTGCTGCGCAGTCTTCTTTCTCCCGACATTCCAGCCGTGGGCGTGTTTGTGGACGAACCGTTAGAGCAGGTTGCCGAGCTCTTAAAAAAGGGCGTTATCCAGATGGCGCAGCTTCACGGAAACGAAGATGCCGCCTATGCAGAAGCCTTAAAAGAAATGACCGGCGCTCCCATCCTGAAAGCTTTTACCGTGCGGTCGGAAGCCGATTTGCAGGCTGCTTTCTCCTATCCTTGCGATTATCCGCTGCTTGACAACGGCAAGGGCACCGGAAAGGCTTTCGACTGGTCCCTGCTTGGAAAATCCGCCCCGAAGCCTTACTTTCTTGCTGGCGGACTGACCGTGGAAAATGCACCGGATGCCTGCAGGCGCTTTGCTCCCTATGTTGTGGATGTCAGCTCCGGAGTGGAAACGGACGGCAGAAAAGATTATACAAAAATGAAAGCGTTTATCCGGGCAGTACGTAGCCTGGATAGCAATGAATAAGGAGGTAACTTTATGTCTCAGTCAAAAGGACGATTTGGTGTTCACGGCGGGCAGTACATACCCGAAACCCTGATGAACGCCGTCTTGGAATTAGAAAGTGCTTACAACCACTACAAGGACGACCCGGAATTCAACGCAGAGCTGACCGCTCTGTTTAATGACTATGCCGGACGCCCCAGCCGCCTCTACTATGCCGAAAAAATGACAAAGGATTTGGGCGGAGCAAAAATTTACTTAAAACGCGAGGATTTGAACCATACCGGTTCCCACAAAATCAACAATGTACTGGGTCAGGCACTGCTTGCAAAAAAAATGGGCAAAACCAGACTCATTGCCGAAACCGGCGCCGGACAGCACGGTGTTGCCACCGCTACGGCTGCTGCCCTTTTAGGCATGGAATGTGTGGTCTTTATGGGCGAAGAAGATACCAAAAGACAGGCTCTTAACGTATACCGTATGCGCCTTTTAGGTGCCGAGGTCATCCCCGTAAAAACCGGTACCGCTACCTTAAAGGATGCCGTTTCCGAGGCCATGCGCGAATGGACCAGCCGGATTGACGACACCCACTACTGCTTAGGCTCCGTTATGGGCCCCCACCCCTTCCCCACCATTGTGCGGGATTTCCAATCCGTCATTTCCAAGGAAATCAAACAGCAGATGTTAGAAAAGGAAGGCAGACTGCCCGATGTGGTAATGGCATGTGTGGGCGGCGGCAGCAATGCCATGGGTACTTTTTATCATTTCATCGAAGACAAGAATGTGGAGCTGATTGGCTGCGAGGCGGCAGGACGCGGTATCGATACCTTTGAAACCGCCGCTACCATCAACACCGGACGGCTGGGTATCTTCCATGGCATGAAGTCCTATTTCTGCCAGGATAAATACGGTCAGATTGCTCCCGTTTATTCCATTTCCGCAGGTCTTGATTATCCCGGCATCGGACCCGAGCATGCATGGCTGCACGATACCGGCAGGGCACAGTATGTGGCAGTGACCGACGACGAAGCCGTCAATGCCTTTGAATACCTGTCCCGCACAGAGGGCATCATTCCCGCTATTGAAAGCGCCCATGCCATTGCCCATGCCATCAAGATTGCACCGAACTACGATAAAGATAAAATCATGGTCATTACCGTATCGGGACGCGGCGACAAGGACTGCGCCGCCATCGCCCGTTACAGAGGGGAGGATATCAATGAATAGAATTCAAAATGCCTTTGCGGGCAGAAAAGCCTTTATTCCTTTTATTACCTGTGGTGACCCCGACCTTACCACCACCGTGGAAATCGTAAAAAGCATGGCGGCAAACGGCGCCGACCTTATCGAGCTGGGTATTCCCTTTTCCGACCCCACTGCCGAAGGCCCCATCATCCAGGGAGCCAACCTGCGCGCCCTTTCCGGCGGTGTTACCACAGACAAAATTTTTGACATGGTGCGCACCCTCCGCAAGGATGTCACCATACCGTTGGTATTCATGACCTATGCCAATGTCGTATTCTCCTACGGTTCGGAGAAGTTTTTAAGTACCTGCAGGGAAATCGGCATTGACGGACTCATCCTGCCGGATGTGCCCTTTGAAGAAAAAGAAGAATTTGCTTCGGTCTGCCGAAAAAATGATGTAGCGCTTATTTCCCTGATTGCGCCCACCTCCGCAGGCCGTGTTGCCATGATTGCCAGGGAGGCGGAAGGTTTCTTATACATCGTGTCCAGCCTCGGTGTTACCGGCGTCCGCTCCGAAATTCATACGGACATTTCCGCTCTGGTTGCCACAGTGCGGGAAAATACCTCCGTGCCCTGTGCGGTCGGCTTCGGTATCTCCACTCCCGAGCAGGCGGGTAACATGGCTGCCCTCTCCGATGGTGCCATCGTAGGCTCCGCCATCGTAAAGCTGATTGCGCAGTACGGAAAAGATGCTGCCGGTCCCGTGGGTGAATATGTGAAGTCCATGAGCGATGCGGTACACAATGCCGTCTGAAAACCTGCTACATCAAAAAACAAATTCAGGGCTTTGATTATAAAAAGTCAAAGCCCTGAAATCCGGGAGCAGCGTGAACCAATATCATAAAAAAAGACAGCGCCATCTGGCACTGCCTCTTTTCTTACTTCTTTATTATTTCATTTCGGGTATTTATTCTTCCTCTGAACCACTCTTTTTCCTTACATAGAACACTGCTCCAAATATAATCAGTATAATACATATACCTAAAATTATGATTATCGTATTATTCCACGCATATTTTGAAATGTTGTCATCTGTCTTAGGTGCCGGAATGGTTTCATCAGCATTGCTGTCTGCCTGACTATTATCACTCATAATATTGGCTTCTACAACGATTGTGTAATCAGATGCGTGTGTAAAGGAAAGTTCAACATTTCCATCCGAATCAATCTGTCCGGCACTGACGAACTCCAGCTTTCCTGTCTGTTCGTTGTAGTAGAACAAGTTTGCATACATACCTGAGTTCTTTGGCTCCATATTGACTGTGAGTGTTGCTGTAAAACCAAACTCTCCGTCATAAGCAAGTGACAGGTTCATGGAATACCGTTCTCCGGTCACGTTGTTGATGACATCTACAGGAATGGATTTTCCTGCGTCTGCCCCGATAGTCACACCGAAATCAATATCTCCTGCTGCATCCGTGATGTCCTTTCCATTGATTTTCCAAGAAATGTTATATCTTTGCCCTTGATGCTGTCAATCACAGTTTTCGGTACTACAGATGTTCCATTCATGACAACTGTTACAGTTTCGCCTGATTTAGCCTTTTCAAGCTGTGGTTTGATAACATCCCAGCCTTCCTTACC
>DJEL01000017.1 GCA_002432425.1 Lachnospiraceae bacterium UBA5899 | reverse complement strand
CATTGCACAAAATGCTAATACCAGTGTCAGTAACCATATCCCTGTTTTTTTCATAAAAGTGGCTCCTTCCTGTTTTAGTATGATGAATATTATATGTACCGGCTTATATATGCTTCATAAGTTTCCGAATGCACGTTCACAAAACTGTACACTTTCTATCACTCTTTTTGCCTCCTCTTTGGTAAAGATGTCTTTTCTAAGTTCTATCAGATAGCCAATATCTGTAACGCCTTCTTTCGCAAAATAGGCCGCCCACCATTCTGTAGTCTCCTCTTCCTTAAGTTCCATAAAAATGCAGGGAGCACTCAAATTATCTATGCTATTCATTGATACCATATAAAAGCAGTTATCGTAAAAATGTATATTGGTTATTCGTCCATCGGTGAATGTCAAAACATCTCCGTGCATCAATCGAATTTTCCCACAAGGATTTTTTTCTGCTACAGTTGCTTCATTATCTATTCTACTTCCTCCAAAACCTGTCATATACATATCGTATGTACCTATACTCATACCCTCAGGCAATTGTAATGTCAAATAATCCTGAACAGAAACCTCTGATGAAAGTAGATGCTCTATATTTCCATTCCGAATGTCAATAGATAGATAATCATTTTGTCTTACCAACCGTACACCTTCTATTTCTCCTTGTTCTGATTCATAAATATCCAGTGTATAATCCTCTCCTTGATAAGTAAACATATAATAAGAATACCCTTTTCCACTCTGTATCTTATTATACATATATAAATCATCCAATGTGAGATTCTTCTTTGCAGACAACTTTTTTACTTCATCCATTGTAATAGCTTTAAGCGTATGCTCTATTTGTTCTCCCCCTACCTCATCATCCTTAGTACCACCTATTTGTACATTTTCATATCCTTCTTTCTCACCTTCTAAGGTCTCAAAATGAACATCTTTTTGATTTATACACACCCCAACTACAAAAAATAATAAAATCATTACTGATGAAAAAAGAAATATTTTTTTCAACAACCTTACTCTTCTCACGCCTTCTCCTTTTAATTGTGTGACACGATTTTTATATATTCACCTGAAATTTGTGGTGCGCTTCCGTAATACTCCTGTAAAATTTTTATACAAGAGTATCCTTTTTTTGCCAATTGTAAAGCACCCGATTGGCTCATAACACCATTATGTATTGTTGTACTTCCAGCTCTATATTGAGTTTCAAATATTTTTTCTGTTTTTTCCGTAACAATTGCCAAATTCTTGGCATAATTTAATGCATTGTCAAGGTATGTCAGATATTGTGCACCTTGCGCTTTCAATTCGTCTGCAGCACAATACCAATAATTTTGGTCATTAGAATCATCTAAAACATCAGCATAATATGGTGCATAATTTCTTTTAGAATTTACAGTATTATACCATGCATACATTTTGCTGGCCATAACTCCTGCTTGAAGGTACGCTGGATAATTAGCATAGTATGAAACTGTCCATTCTTTAGGTACTGTGTTCCTTAAATATGTGTTAAAATCAATCGACTTTTTAGTAGCCCCATGATAATTAACATTTCCGCTTTTTGTAAAATATACACTAATTTTACTTGGTGCAGTTAATGATGCATAAGGAGTAACTGTACTTGACAACAAATTAATGGGTTGGTTACACTGAATATGTAATCTTCTTTCCTGAATCATTTGTGCTACTTTTTCATCATTTTCATTAAATTGAACATTATATTCAAATATTAAATCCAAATCAGGCGTGGAAATTCTTTCTATTTTTAACCGTCCCTCTTCATTGGCTAATATAAAACAAACGTATTCATTAATATTATAACTACCATTCGTAGTTTCTTGCTGAACATATATTACTTGGATATCCCTAAAAGTGTTTAATTCTTCCATACTAACTGCACTTGCAAGATACCCTACCTCATTGTCTAATTTTTTCACCTGAATAATATGTATTTTATTTTGGAAAAAAATCTTTTTCCCCATTTATCTTTACATGATTTTGCATATTTTTGCGATTGTCTTTGGTAAATAGGTCAATATAATTATAAATATCTCTTTCATTAACGCAATTGCTATATTGTTCTATAATCTTTTCATAATCATTTAATGTATCCATTGTCTCGTTTGCATTTACTTTTATACCGCCAATTACCCACAACACTATACCCATTAATAACAAGAAAATTCTATTCGTTTTCATTAAATTTCTCCTTTTCAGTGTTATACCTTGATTCACCTGTTCTTTTCAAGCAAGTTCTTTGTTTCACGTATATCAGTCATACTCGTCTCCTGTTATCACCCAAATTGTCCTATTCATTTTTATGGAGCGAGTACTACTACTATACAACATTACTTAATTTCTTTTGCCCTGTTTTTCTTTTAAGACATTTGGTGTCTTGGGCTGATAACAATAAGGCCAAGACACGGCATTTGCGGCCTTTACAGCCACCTTTTCCCCTATCAGGGCGATTATTTTATCCATTTGTTTCATCATTCTCCCTCCTTTTTTGGCTTTATTACAATTAACAGTGCTACCTCTGCCATAGTCACCACAATGCTCCATGCTATTTTGGGATTCCTCTGCAAAATAAGCACCGCAATTATTAAATAAACAATAGAAAATATGGCTAATTTTCTGCATTCCTTCTCCCTGTTTTTCGGCAAACAATTATCATGCGTTACCATTGCCAATATGAATTTAACACATATTGTTACATATAAAATTATCATGATACCAAAAAAAATATTTTTTATACCAGATAGCTGGCTAATTATTTTTACGCATAGAATATTTAATGCAAGATTGAGTCCGGTTACCATTTTACATCCCACTCTGCTTTTTGCATGGTAACCGCCCGTATATTGGCGCAGGCTTACAAACACTATAATAAAAACTAATGTTTGTATCCATGAATGCAGAAAAATAATGCTTCTTATCCACAATTTTAGCTGATTTTGTCATATTTTCCATATAGCTGGCACGGTTTGTATTCTGTCAGGCACGATTGGCATGTTCCGGCAGCATTACCGTTACCGAAAACCGATTTTCGTACTCTTCCCACAAGCAGAAGCCATCCATTCCCTGTACTAATTTTCTTACACTTTTTATCCCTATGCCATGATTATTGGTATCCTTTTTTATCGTTCTCAAAGAAGGGTTATTGTAAAAAACCGGTTCACTGACTGAATTTTCTACTTTTATAAACAGATTCCTTTTTTGTCTTGTGATTTCCACGGATATGTACCTTTCCTTCTCCTTTAATTCAGCCTCTATGGCATTGTCTAAAAGATTAGATAAAATAATACCTATATCTGTCTGCCTTTCCTCTCCGATTTGTCCACAAATTTCTATGTTACATGAAACATTATTTTTTTTGCATAGGGACACTTTATCATTGAGGACGGCATTCACTACCGTACTGTCTGTATAATAATACAGGTCTCTTTCAAATTTACTTTGTAACAGTTCCTCCAGATACTTTGTCGTTTCTTCTACTCCCGATGTATAAAGCATCCCCTGGACGACCGTCAGGTAATGTTTCAAATCATGCCGTAAAATCCGATTATTCTCGTATACTTCGTCCAATTTATTCAGTGTATTTTTCTCCTCCTGCAGCTTCATAATAAGAATTTCATTTTCCAACTTATATTGCTGCTGCCTGTTCAGGTAGTACAGGCACAAAGATACTGCCACACAGATAGCAAGCAGTCCAAATGCCACAAAAATAAGCTCTGTTTCCTCTTTTTCTGTCAGTCTCCCGGTTTTGGTTATATTTACAACTACACAACCGGTCAGCAATGCTCCCCCATATAACAGACCTCCTATAAGCCATTCCTGCCACACTGCCTTTTTTCGGCGGCATAACAAGATTATCACCATGAGCATCAGCAGAAATAGCATTTTATGAAGAATCAAAGTTAATATTCTTATCGTGCTTCCCATTTCGGTCAATTTTTCCAACTCTACCTTTAATACCGTGGTAATCCCATAAACGATAAGCATATTGGATGTCATCTGTATCACATAAAAAATCAGATTATACAGAAATTTACTTTTCCAGCTTCCCTGTAAGAAAAAAAGGGAAAATACAAAACTGCCGGTAAATATACACAACAGCGTTATGCCGGCATTTTCTGATATATCCTGTAAAAAGCCAAGTCCTGCCACAAAAGCAAGCATTATCATGCTATACTATACACAGTTATGTTCTTTATACGGTCGTTTCTTTTCAACACTATTGTCAGAAATGCAATTACGGCAGCCGCATCAAACAGGCTTGCCCCCCATTCTGACATTTTATATACGACATCCATGCACAAATTTCTCCAATCCTCTTATGTATTCTTTTTGTATTGTTTCCCTGTTTTGTCTGCTGATTGGCAATTTTTCTCCATTATCCAAAAGAACTCCCTGAGAGTTTATCATGGCAATATACCGCACGTTAACAAGATAGCCTACATGAATCCTTAAAAAACCGTAATCTTTTAATTTTCCCTCATATTCTGTCATTTTCCCCCGTTCCCTTTTTATCTCATTTCCGATATGTATTTCCATATAATGTCCTTTACTTTCCACATAAATGATTTGCCTTACCGGATATGTGCATGCCACATTATTTTTAGCAAAAGAAAACACATGCATTTCTGAGGCAATCTTCTTTTCCGCAGTCAGAATTGCTTCTTCCAATTCCTCCCTGATATGACTCTTTCGTACAAAGCGGAGCGGCCGGTACTTCAGACTCTGAAATACCAATTCTGCGCGATTCGTAAGAAAAATAATGGTGAGAAAATGGGATTGCTGCATCAGAGCATTTGCGACGGATAATCCGTTTACATCCGGCATATCAATATCAAGAAGTACTACATCTATCCCTGTTTTCAAAATATCTTCCGTCATAGTGCTTCCATCCGAAAATTCATAAATTTCCGGGGCCGTGCATAATTTAGGCGCGATGTTCTGCAATTCTTTTTGAGTTATTAAAATATCCGTCCTATCATCGTCACATATTCCTATCTTCATAAAAATCTCCCTTTTCAACAAGGTTGTTCTTATTAAAATAATATCATATTGTGTTTATTTTTGCTATCCCTTTTCCTTTTTAATTAAAAAGACCGCAGGCAGCAATATCCTTTCTTCATGGCATTGCCGCTTACGGTCTCTGTTTAGAATAAAATCTTTATGCTCTGTGAAATTTTCTTAATAAGAATATCTTAGTTTCCGCACTCCACGCTGATCTTGTTAAATGTGCTCATAATGTCCTCGGTAGTGATGGCTGCCTTTTCCTCACCGGCTTTGTCGATGATGGCTTCGCCCTGGTGCATCATGATCAGGCGGTTGCCATATTCCACGGCGTAACGCAGATTGTGCGTTACCATGATGGTAGTTACTTTCTTTTCCCGGACAATCTGCTCTGTGAGCTCCATGATGCGGTCTGCGGTCTTGGGGTCAAGCGCCGCCGTATGTTCATCTAAAATTAAAAACTCAATGGGTGTCATGGTGGACATCAGAAGCGCCAGCGCCTGTCGCTGTCCGCCGGAAAGGGACCCCACCTGCGTGTGAAGTTTATCTTCCAGTCCCAGATTTAAGGTGGAAAGCAATTCCTTGTACTCGCCGATTTTGGCTTTGTTGACACCCGCCCTTAAATTGAAGGGCTTACCCTTGTTGTCCGCAATGGACAGGTTTTCCAAAATGGTCATGGAAGGGCAGGTACCCTTGGAAGGGTCCTGGTAAACGCGGCCGATTTTACGGTGGCGGAGGTAATCCTTTTTGCCAACGATGGAATTTCCGTTTACCACAATGTCGCCGGAATCAATGGGAATGCTGCCGCAGATAATGTTTAACATGGAAGTTTTGCCGGAGCCGTTGCTTCCTACCACCGCTACGAAATCCCCATCGTTGATGGTCAGGGAAAAATCCTGAAACAGGCAAAGTTCATTGACGGAACCGGGATTATAGTACTTGTGAATGTGCTTTAATTCAATCATTTTGCGCTCCCTCCTTTAATCTTTGCCGTCTTGTTTCTGTCCATGCTGATAACAAGAATAATCAGGAACAGAACCGCGGTAATCATCTTCAAATCCGTGGAAGGAAGTCCCATGCGGAGCGCCAGCGCCACGCACGCCTTATAAATAACGGAACCGATTACTACGCTGGAAGTAACACGCACGAAAGTAACTTTCTTTAAGAGGCTGGTGCCGATGATAACACTCGCAAGACCGATTACCATCGTACCGGTACCCATGGATACGTCGAAGAAACGCTGCTGCTGGGCGTAAACACAGCCGCTCAGGGTAACAAGTCCGTTTGCAATGGCAAGACCGATAATTTTTACCTTGCCCTTATCCACACCGAGGGAGGTAACAATGGTATCGTTATCCCCAACGGCACGGAGCAAGAAACCGGATTTGGTGCGCATGTACGCATCCAGAAGATATTTGGTAACCAGGGTAATCACCAGTACCACAATTACGGTGCGGTACGGTTTTAAGGCTGCCGGGAAAATTTTATTTACAAAGTCATTGTCAAATATCGTCTGGTAATTGTAAATGGGGAAATTGGCGCGTCCCGCAATTCTTAAGTTTACGGTATAGAGAGCTGTCATCATGATGATACCGGAAAGTAAATCCCTTACCTTCAGCTTCACATGGATAATGCCGGTGAGAACGCCTACCGCCACACCTGCCAGAAACGAAATCGGCAGTGTAAGGAGCGGGTTTACTCCTTTTGCAATCAGCACGCAGGTCAGTGCGGCTCCCATGGGAAAGCTTCCGTCCACCGTCAAATCCGGGAAATCCAGAATTTTGTAGGTGATGTAAATTCCCAATGCCATGATGGCATATATCATACCCTGTTCCAAAACACTAAGTATCAGTGACACGTCATATCCTCCTGTTTACTCTACGGTAATTTCATCAAATTTCTGATAAGCGCCTGCTACAAAATCATCGGATAATGTCAGGTTGATTTTTGCTGCGGCTGCGGTGTTTACATATAAGCTGGGCTCGGTAATGGTTTCAAACTTCAAATCGGATGCCTTTGCTTCGCCCTTTAATACCTTGGCTGCCATCTTACCGGTCTGCTTGCCGAGTTCAAAGTATTCCAGACCCATGGAAGCGACACAGCCTGCTTTTACCTGCTCTACTTCAGAACCGAATACCGGGATACCTGCGTCATTTGCCTTAGCAATAACGGTCTGCAGGGCGGATACTACGGTGTTGTCTGTCAGGTTTGTGATGCAGTCTACTTTGGTTACCAGGTCTGCTGCCGCCAGGTCTACATCTGCAATGGTGTTGATACCGACATCTACGATTTCAAATCCGTAGTTTGCGGCTACTTCCTTGTACTCTGCAACGGTACTTACGGAGTTTGCTTCGCTGGTGGTGTAAATGATGCCGACTTTCTTGGCATCCGGCATAATTTCACGAATCATCTGTAACTGGGCATCTACTGCCAGTGCATCGCAGGTACCGGTGATGTTGCCGACCGGCATGCCGTCTTCGGTTGCAAGACCTGCACCGACGGGGTCGGATACTGCGGTGTAAATAACGGGAATATCGGTATTTAATGCGGAGTTATAAGCGCTCATGGCACTGGGTGTTGCAATGGCACAGATTAAATCCACTTTCTTGGAAACATAGTTGTCGGAAATGGTGCTTGCGGTACCGGTGTCTGCCTGTGCATTGTCAAATAATACGGTGAGGTTTTCTCCTTCTACAATGCCTTCCTCTGCAAGACCTGCCAAGAAGCCTTCCCGGCAGTTGTCCAGGGAGCCGTGCTCTGCGAACTGGGAAATACCGATGGTGTAAGTCTTTCCGTCCGTATCGGTTACGGTTGCATCACCGGCATCCGGTGTGCTTTCTGTGTCAGCGGTGGTGTTGTTGTCCGTACCTGCCGCATTGCCGTTTGTGCTGTCTGCCGCATTGCTGCCGCATGCTGCCAATCCTAAAATCATTGTGGTTGCTAAAACTGCTGCTAAAATTTTCTTCTTCATACTTGTTACCATACCTTTCTGCAAATCTTTTTTAATTTCTGATAGCTTTGAGACCGGCTGGACGTTGTAATTTCTACAACAAAAAACCGTCTCAAGTAAATCTTACTTGAGGCGGTAATAATCATTAACGCGGTGCCACTCAATTTCGATGCTTTCTGCATCCTCTCCTCCAGACACTATCATATCTGTCGCCATGATAACGGGTGCGAATCCCGCCGGTGCCTACTGTTGTTCGGACCGTCCTCGAAAGCCCATTCAGCGATTGCTCCTATGCTGCCGTTCCACCAATCGGCTGCTCTCTGTGATAGTAATCAAAGGCCTACTCTTCTTTCTCATAGGTTTGAAGCACTATTTATTTGTTGCATTTACAATACGCTCTTGAAAGTCATTTGTCAACTGTTTTTTTTATTTCATTAAAAATTTCATTACAGCTTGTACAATATCAGATGATTTTTTGCCAGATATATCTCATTCATAATAACTAAACTATAATAAAAAAGCCCTGTTTTTGCAAGGTTTTTACGGTTTTCCCGCACTTCCGTCCTTGAAAGCCTACTAAGTATATGGTATTATGGGTATATCAGTTACAGAAAGGAATGGGAATGTATGAAAATTTCAACCAAAGGACGTTATGCCTTACGGATGCTCTTAGACCTTGCCGAGCATCAGAACGAGGGCTACATTGCCTTAAAGGACATCGCAGAGCGTCAGAATATATCCAAAAAATATTTAGAGCAGATTGTGGCTATCTTTAACCGCTCGGATATTTTAAAAACAAACCGCGGCTATCAGGGCGGCTACATGCTTGCCAAAAGCCCGGACAAGTATACGGTGGGCATGATTTTACGTCTGACGGAGGGCAGCCTGGCACCCGTTGCCTGTTTGGACCAGGAGCCCAACGAATGTGAGCGAAGTGCGGAATGCGCCACTCTCCCGGTGTGGGAAGGGCTGTATAAGGTCATTACGGAATACTTAGACGGCATCACCCTGCAGGACATCATCGACCAGCAGAAGAGCCTCATTGCCAACGACTACATTATCTGATATTCTCCCTTGACAATTTCCGGAAATGGGTTTAACCTAATAATAGTAATAGTTACTATTTATAAACCATTTATTGTAAGGAGAAAACATTATGGCAAACAAGTACGCAGGAACCCAGACGGAAAAGAACTTACTGGAGGCTTTCGCAGGAGAGTCCCAGGCACGCAACAAGTATACTTACTTCGCTTCCAAGGCGAAAAAGGACGGCTTTGAACAGATTTCATCCCTGTTCTTAAAGACCGCCGACAACGAAAAAGAGCATGCCAAAATGTGGTTCAAGGAATTGAACGGCATCGGAAGCACCGCCGAAAACTTAGCGGCTGCCGCCGATGGGGAAAATTACGAATGGACGGATATGTATGAGGGCTTTGCCAAGACCGCCGAGGAAGAAGGCTTCCCGGAGCTGGCTGCGAAATTCCGCATGGTAGGCGCCATCGAAAAGAAGCATGAGGAACGCTACCGCGCCCTGCTTCACAATGTGGAAATGCAGGAAGTTTTTGCAAAGAGTGAAGTAAAGGTATGGGAATGCCGCAACTGCGGACATATTGTAGTGGGCGAAAAGGCTCCCGAAATCTGCCCCGTATGCGCACATCCCCAGTCTTATTTTGAAATCCACGCCGAAAACTATTAAACCTGTTAAGTGAGGCACAAAAAACATTAAATAAAGCACACGGCATAAAAAAGGGCTGTTGCTTTCCGAAAGGATAAGCGGCAGCCCTGTCTTTATTCAGTTTGTTTTCTTAGGCGCGTAAGTAAGGAAACATACTCCCTACACGTAGGGTACGATGTTTCGGATATTTTTCATTCTCTTTGCAAGAAGCAGAACAACGAACGGTGTCAGTGCAATGGGAACAACGTCCGCAATACCAATCCAAAGGATGCAGTATACATATCCTAATCCGGTGAAGTAGGAAAGGGAAATGCTGGTGGTGAGAATCATCAGAACACCAAACAGAAGGCTCCACAGTAAGCTTACGCCGATGAATTTGCCTTTTCCTTTTTCGATAACAGAAAGAAGGTCCGTCTTGCCTGCACGTAAATGAATGAGTGCGGGAAGTGCTGCGGACAGGCCAACGGTGATACCATCTGTCAGAGGGGAATGCAGAGGGATGAAGTTACCGGAAAGCAGAGCCCATACAATGGTTCCGATGTAGCCTGAGAAAAAGCCTGTTACCGGTCCAAACAGATAACCGATGGCAACCGGAATAAATGCGAATGTACGGAAGTGAACTGCGCCGGGAATAAGGGGAATCGGGCAAAGGTAAGCCCAGAGAACACCGGTCAGAACACCAAATACTACGAAGAAGACGATATTGACGAAAGATAATTTTTTCTTCATTTTTTAGTTTCTCCTTTGTCTTAGAAAAATGTTTGTTGTTTATATTTACGGGCTCTCCGTACGCGCTCCGGGGAACCCGTAAGATACCTTATACCGGGATGTAGAAGAAAATATGCAGCACAATGGTAGCCGCAATGGCAGCCGCATTGGCAAGAATGAAATAAACATCGTACTTGCCTGCCTTAATGTTCTTGTAAGCCGTTCTGTGTACCGAGAAATTAAGCTGGTAATAATGCATCGCCAGGGAAATTGCCTGACCCTTGCTGATTACACGGAACAAAAGCGGGAACGAGAACGTAACGTAGTTCTTAATCTTGGTCACCCAGCTGCACTTTTCGATTTCCAGACCTCGGGAGCTCTGCGCCTCCATGATGGCGTTTAACTCGGTGATAATCATGGGAATAATCTGGAATACCAGACCGATGCCGAATGCCAGTGCATAGGAAATTTTCCACTTCTGCAGTCCTAAGATAATCTCACTGAAGTTGGTGGTGAGAAGCACCGTATAGAAGGACGCAATCATTAAGAAAATTCGCAGGGAATACACAAAACCCTTGTAAAAATCGTACCAGTCGAAGCAAATCTGCATGCCGCCGTTGCCGATAAAGGTCTGGAAGAAAATGGGGCCTCCTTCCACGGCAGGCTGTTCAAACAGACCTAAGACAAACCACAGCAGGAAAATAAACAAGAGCAGCACCTTCAGTTTTTTCACCAACACAAATATGTACTTCTGAATACCGCACACATTCCACATTACGACAAAAAATACCAATAAGAACAGCAAAGCCACACCTGACTTCACAATACTGGTCAGCACCGCCATCACGATAAAGAACATGAACTTTGTACGCGGGTCCAGTTTGTGAAGCAGTGAATTTCCATCTACATATTTTAAGTAATCCATACCTTTTCTCCTTCGTCGCCTATGATTCCGTTACTTTTCCGATAAAATCGTCCACATCGAATACAATTTCATCCAGTCCCAATTCCTTGGAAAGACGGACAACCGGCGGGAATTCAATGTTAATCTTATCAAAGATATCCTCGCGCTCTACCAGCTCTTCCTTGGTGCCTTCAAATACCTTTTCGCCGTGGTTCAGGATAACCGTGTAATCTGCCAGACGGAAGACAAAAGGAATTTCGTGGCTTATCATGATGATGGTCTTGCCTGCTTTCTTCAATTCCAAAACCATTTTTTCCAGATCCCCGATTAAGAAGCCGTCCATACCGAGGGTCGGCTCATCCAGAAGGATGACATCCGCGCTGGAAAGAAGCACGGACAGAATGGTCAGCATGTGCTTCTGCCCCATGGACAGGTTTAAGGGGAAGTTTTCTTTTTCTTTCTCTAAGTGATAACGGGTCAGGATTTCCGTGATGTTTTCCTCCGTAAAATCCACACCCTGCATACGTGCGCAGAAGGTCAGCTCCTTCTCCACCGTTTCCTCGAACAACATGTGCTCGGGATGCTGGAACACCAGAATAATGTTCTTGGAAATCTGCGCCACGGATTTGCCTAAAATGGACTCGCCCCTGTAGTCCACCTCGCCGTTTGTGGGCTTATACAGACCGTTTAAGTGCTTGACAAACGTGGTCTTGCCGGAACCGTTCTGCCCTAAGATAGCAACAATCTTTCCTTCCGGTACCTGGGCGTTCACATGCTTTAAGCCGATAAAGCCGTCACTGAACTGCTTTACCAAATCCTTCACGCTGATAACCGGGTTAAAGCTTTCCGCAGCCGCCTCTTTTTCCAGACGGGGCTTTGCTGCTATTCTGCCAGCAAGCTCCGCACGCGCCTGGTCCATATTGTAAAACATCTTTACATCGGGAACCTTGGCGGAAAGCGCTCTGAATATTTCTACTTCCTGGGGAAGGATAACGCCTAATTTTTCCTGCAGCTCGAAATTTTGGAAAAACTCATCCCTGCTGCCGTCAAATACCACCTCGCCGTCCAAAATGCCGACTACATGATCCACAATGCCGGCAGACCATACTAAGTTGTTGTCCACAATAACGGTGGTGTTGCCGCTCTCTCTTAACTCTCCCAGAATATCCTGCACCATCTTTTTACCGTTGGGATCCAAGGAGCTTACCGGCTCGTCCATGATTAAAATGTCGGGCTTCATGGCAAGTACGGAGGCGATGCAGACCGACTGACGCTGTCCGCCGGAAAGATTATCCACACTTCTCTTGCGCAGATACTGCAGCTTTAAAAGGTCCAGTACATATTCCATGCGCTCTACGATTTCCGCCTGAGGCATACCGATGTTTTCCAGACCGAAAGCAATGGCATCCTCTACGCCGTAGCCGAACAGCTGGTTTTCCGGATTCTGGCTGACCACACTGACAAATGTGCCTTCGGGAACATCAAAGTTTCCTTCCAGTTCGCCGTTTCCGATCAGCTTCGGAATAACCTGGCTGAAAATCTGCACCAGAGTGGATTTACCGCATCCGCTGGGGCCTACAATCGCGGTAACTTTTCCCTGTTCGATGGAAAAGCTTACGTTCTTCAGCACCTGCGGTCCGTCCGTCGTATACTTGTAGCTTATGTTATTAACTTTATATTCCATTATCGTCTCCTTACCCAGTAAAAAACAAGGGTATGCTTTTTGCACAACACCCTTGTTTCCCCACTTTTCCGAATTAACGTATAAATTTATTTCACTACATGTTGCCCTGTTTGTCAAGTCAATTTTCTAATGCTATATCTACTTTGGTTTCTTGCATTTTTCGCTTAATTTTCCCAGAAAATATCATCTTTTTCACGCAGTGCATACCTGATTAAGGCATTGTCGTTTAAGTTCTCGCGGTGCATGTCTATGGCGGTAATCCGGTGACGGTCATACGCCGTGTAATAGTAGATGCCCTTATCCGCATTGCAGCAGGATGTATAGATGGTAATTTCGTACTTTCCCTCCGCCACTTCGCAGCACCCTCTCTGCTGGTTCACGGAGCCTAAAATATGGAAGAACTGGCTCACGCTTTCCTCTTCCGACTCTCCCGACAGAGAATGGGCTCTTACAAACGCCACCCTTGCAAAACGGGATGTGGAAGACAAATCCCCGGGCAGTCCCAGCGCGCCCATGCCCCTGCTGTATGTGGAAAGAGGAATATCCTTCCCGAAGGTGTTCTCCGGCTGCTTTTCCGACAGACCCATGTACTGATTTAGTAAAAACATCTGGGTCGGGAACGGCGGGTTGTTGGTAAGCACCCCTGCCGGATTATCATACACATGCAGCCCGTCCTTCGTGCATTCCGCAACAATACAGTCCTCTTTGTCCGCAATCATCCAGTGAAGCTGGGAAGCCGGAAACACATCGTTAAACGTGGTTCCCACCAAATTCATACGGGCAAGCGCCTGTCTTGCTTCCTTTACATCCGCGCATTTTCCTAATATATAAGGAATAAACTCAAACTGCGCTACATTTTCCCTGCCTTCTTCTATTTCCTGATAGACGGCGTTGCCCACAAAGTTAAGCCCCGCCATGCAGAGTCCTTTTTCATTTACGGCATCGTAATACAAAGGATAATCCGCCGTTGCCGCATCTTTGGGTACAAATTCCGCCGGCTGCTCCGCCACATGTGCCATACCGACTATAGCATAATGCCGGGCACAAAGCCCTATGTGCCGGAACGTAAAGGGGTAATTCCCGGGTGTCACGGTCACCTCATCCCCATAGGAAAATTCGTAATCAAGCGTTCTGCCGAAGTAAAAATCCTTCGACCGGTAAGTTGCCGCTGTACACATATCACTCACACTTCTTTCTGTTTTTCTTTATTCTTCTTTTTCTCTTTCTTCTGTCCCACAGGCATCTGTGCTAACAGTATTGCCGCAAAAATAAGGGCACATCCCAAAAGCTGTCTGCCGTTTAGCTTTTCTCCTAAAATAATCCAGCCCGCCAGTACGGAGAAAACGGACTCCAGACTCATAATCATGGATGCAAGCGTCGGATTTAAGCCGTTCTGTCCCACAATCTGCAGGGTGTATCCTACGCCGCAGGAAAAGATGCCGGCGTATAAAATGGCTATCCATGCGGAAGGGTTCATCAGTCCCGGCAGCCATTCGGAAAAGCCTGCTGCCGAATGCTTCATATCCACAAAGTACATGGGCACCATACTGAGCAGCCCACAGACAAGAAACTGGATGCAGGACATCCTGATGCCGTCCACTTTGGGTGAAAAATAATCCACAATTAAAATATGTACGGCAAAGAGGAAGGCACATAAAAGCACCATCAAATCGCTGTTCCGGAAGGTCAGGCTGCCGTTCATGCAGAGCAGGTAAAGTCCGCCTATGGTAATGAGCATGCCCACCCAGATATTCCAGCCGCACTTCTTTTTTAAGAAAAGTCCCAGTATGGGAACCAGCAGTATGTAGCAGGCGGTCAGAAAGCCCGCTTTTCCGGAAGCCGTTCCCATATTGATACCTATCTGCTGGGCGCTGCTTGCTAAAAACAATGCCGTACCGCAACAGATGCCGCCCGTTATCAGGGTTTTCTTTTCTTCTTTTGTCTGCGGCTTTTTGCTGCCCAGACCCATTTTATCCAGTAAAAAGATAACCGGCACCAGAACGGCGCTGCCTACCAGGGAACGGATGCCGTTAAAGGAAAACGGTCCCACGGCGTCCCCGCCCGTGCTCTGTGCCACAAACGCCACGCCCCAGATAAGCGCGGTCAGCACCAGTAAAAAGGAATTTCTAATCTGTCTGCTTTTCATGTTGTCAAATCCTCATCTTCTGTCATTCTCACTGTCCTGTCAGCATGTCATAAGCAGCATGCTGCCGTTACCTCTTAGGAAAACAGCTTTCGCACTTCTTCGCCGTTGAATACGACCTCGGGCACATGCTCTACCTCGATGCGGTAAAGGGCATTGGCGGCGATATGCTCGGCTGCCTGCTCCAAATCACGGATGCCGGTGGTGTTTTCAAACTGCTCCACCACGGCGGTCAGACCGTCCTCGGTCACCACGCATTCGTTTTCCTGTAAGCCGATGCGCTTTAAGACCTTGGGAAGCGCAAAACGGCTGAAAATAATCTTCTTTTCTTCCGCAGTGTAGTCGGGAATGTCAATCACCGCAAAACGGGACATCAAAGGCGCGCTTATCTGCTCCTTGTTGTTGGCGGTGGCAATGGGGTATACGCCCACGGTGGGCACCATACACTCCATGTAGTTGTCCGTAAAGCCTAAGTTGTCAAGGAGCGTCAGAAGCACGTCTGCCGGGTTGCCGTTTCCCTTGCCGGAGGCTGCCTTGTCCAGCTCGTTGATAATAAATACCAGATTGGACTCGCCCGCCATGGAGAAAGCTTCCATAATGATGCCGGGCTTGGCATTGGCATAAATACGGGAGCTGCCGGTAAGCTGCTCCGGGTCGTTGATAGAGCTCATGTCCAGTGTCGTCCAGGGCAATTTCAATATTCTTGCCACCGCATAGGCTATCTGGGACTTACCGGTACCTGCCGGTCCCACCAGAAGAAGTCCGTAAGCGGGAAGGGTGTGGGTACGGTTAATCTGGATAATGGTTTCCATAATACGCTGTTTTACCCTCTCCATACCGTAAAGTTCTTCGTCTAAGATGCGTCTTGCCTCCACGGGGTCGATGGCTTCAAAATAATTGCTCTTCCACTGTACGTTCATCATAATGGAAAGGGCACGCTGGGCATGACGGCGCTCCTCGGGGGAAACCTCGTTGGAACGGGCTACCGCTAAGTTTCTCCTTGCCCAGAGCCTGATATTGTCGGGCAGCGTCCTGCCGGCACAGGTCATGAAATCGGAAATGCTCTGCAGGCTGGTAAGCTTCATTTCGTCGCCCACTTCGTCCGCCTCTTCGTCCTCTTCCACTTCTTCTGCAGCGCTGCTTGCCAAAAGTCTTTCAATCATAAACTGTAAAAAGCCGTCCTCTGCGGAAAGCTTGGTGCCGCCTCCGAAGGTGGTTTCGCGGATTTTGTAAACGGCATAGCCGTCCTCGGTGTTCTGACCGGAAAGCCTTACATGGATGTGGTTTTCTCCCAGCCATTTAATGAGGTTTACAAACCGGGCATCCACCTTTAAAATGTCCGCCGCATAGGTTTCTCCGTTTTCCTTGAATTCAAAAGCCGTCTGCCTGGTCTGGTTGGTGAAAAGTCCCGTTGCATGATGGGAATGCTTCTTTTCCCTGTTGGCAAGCACCAAAATCGGCTCTTCCGGTGTCTTTTCCTTGGCACCGGATAAAAAGGTTGTATACGTGCAGATAACCTCCGTCTTCTCTCCCGGAGTGTTGCTGAAATCAAAAACAGGCATAAAGTCCTCCTTATGTATGTCGCCCTGTTTCCGTCACAAGGCCGTAATTGTTTTTATTATAGCAAAAAATCGCCGTAAGCACTATGCCTACAGCGATTTTTTTGAAAGTTTGGGGAGTTTTGGAAGTTTTATTTATCTGCTAAAAGATCCTGATCCCAGCCTACCTTGATGAAGTAGCCGCCAAAGGTATTGTTGAATACGTCTTCGGTTGCCTGGGACTGGAAAGCAGCTACTACCTTGCGGTAAACTTCTGCCTTTTCAGGGTCTTCTAAGTCAGCGCTTCTTACGGCAATCAGGTTCCAGTATGCTTCTTCGTCCAGAACGGTATCCTTGTAGATAGCTTCTTCTGTCTTTAAGCCGAAGTCCAGTGCATAGTTGCCGTTTACGATAGCTGCGGTTACATCGTCCAGTACGGAAGGAATGGTGTTTGCTTTCAGCTCCTTGATAGTGATGTTTACTTTGTATTCCGCAATGTCATCCACAGTGGGGTTAAAGCCTGCATCTTCTTTTAAGGTAATGAGGCCTGCTGCCGCTAAAACCTTGATGGCACGTCCGCCGTTTGTTACGTCATCGGGAATGGCAATGGTGTCGCCGTCCTTGATTTCATCCACGGAAGAAACCTTGTGGGAATACAGGTTCAAAGGAATGATGAAGGTGTAGCCTGCAGGCTCAATAGCGTAGCCGTGCTGCTCTAATTCGGTGTCCAGATAAATGTGATGCTGGAAGGCATTCAGGTCGATATCGCCGCTGTTTAAGGCATTGTTAGGGGTTACATAATCGGAAAACTGTACGATTTCCAGGTTGATGCCCTCGTCCTTTAAGGAGTCCTGTGCCGGTTTCCAGAGGTCTTCGTAAATGGCGCCTACCACACCGAGTTTCACGGTAACGGGTTCTGCGGATGTGTTGTCCTGGCTTTCTGCTGCATCGTCAGCGGTGTCTTTTGCTGCTGTGGTGCTTTCCGTGGTGCCTGCGTTGCTGCTGTTATTGTTGTTTGCTGCTTCCTTGCTGCCGCATCCGGTGAATACGGTGGCAAGGGATGTGAGTGTCAGTGCGAGTGCGATAATTTTTTTCAGTTTCATATGTCTTCCTCCTGGTAATGTGTTCGTTTTGTTGTTTCAACTTATGTACACATTATGCACGAAGAAAACCTACCTGTCCAATATGCTAAGTAGATATTCAGTTATAGGATGATACTATAACTTATCTTGTCATTTCCGGCAGATATTTTTCCACTGTTTCTATCAGCCGGTGAATGTCAATAGGCTTTGACATGTGGTCGTTCATCCCCGCCGCAAAGCACCGCTCCATATCCTCCTTAAAAGCATTGGCGGTGGTGGCTATAATGGGAACCGTCTCCGCATCCGGATGAGTCAGTGCCCTTATCTTTTCCGTCGCTTCAATGCCGTTCATCACCGGCATCTGCATATCCATAAGGATTGCCTGATAGGTACCGGCGGGCGCACGGTTAAATTTCTCTACGCAGATTTGTCCGTTTTCCGCTCTGTCGCAGGAAATGCCGTGCATACTTAAAAGCTCTGCCTCAATTTCATAGTTTAAGTCGTTATCCTCTGCCAGAAGCAGGTGCATGCCTTTCACATGCTCCTCTCTGCCGTCCGCTTCCTGTTTTTCTTTTTCCTGTTTACCTTCTGCTTTCTGCCCGTCTCTGCCGCACTCTTCTTCACAGTACGGAAGCTCCAGGGTAACCAGGAAGGTCGTGCCTTTTCCGGGTTCACTCTCTGCTTCAATGGTTCCGCCCATCAAATCCACAATCTGCTTCACAATGGCAAGTCCCAGTCCGCTGCCGCGCACTTTATTGACTCTGGTATCCACCGCACGGGCAAATTCCGAGTACATGACTTTCATAAACTCCGCGTCCATACCGATGCCGTTGTCCCGCACCTCTGCCGTAAGAAGCACTTTTCCGGCATTGGACGCCTTTTTCTCCGACATATCGAACCAGACGGAGCCGCCCGCCGGTGTATATTTGATGGCATTGGAAAGCAGGTTCATGTAAATCTGCTCCATACGCATAATATCCGCCAGAACATAGGGATGCTCCACATCATGCAGCCGCCATTGCAGGGTAATTTCCTTTTCCGCCGCCATGCTCTGCAGTGTGAGCTCCATGGTATTGACCATTTCTTTTATGTCCGTTTCCTGCGGATAAATTTTTAATTCACCGCTTTCAATCTGCGTCAGGTCCAGCACGTCATTAACAAGCTGCTGTAAATTTTTTCCCGCCAAATCTATCTTTTTCAGGCAGTCCTGTATCTTCTGCACATTGTCACCGCTGTGTCTGGCAATATCCGTAAGTCCCATAATGGCATTCATGGGAGTGCGGATGTCATGGGACATACGGGACAAAAATTCCGATTTGGCTTCATTGGCTTTATTGGCTTCTTCCGCTGCCACTATCCAGTATTGTTCGCGCCTCTTTTCATCACTGATGACACGGGTAACATACAGAACATTGGTTACATGTCCGTCCGCCGCTCTCTTTTTTACGATAAATCTTGCCAGATGCCAGTTGCCGTCCTGCGCCAGGTATTCTACTGCTATGGTTTCATCCTCTTTCAGGCGCTCCGCCAGTGTGGAGAGGTCAAAAAATACTTTTACCTTTTCCCGGTATTCCTTTGCCACAAAATTGTCGCACAGCTCCACCATTCTTGTGGATGCCTTTCCGCATCTTCCTGTCAGCCGGTGCACCTCATTGTCACTGGATACTTCTTCGTAAATATCCTCATCCAGATTAATCCGGTAAATGGCAAAATAAATTTTACTGATGGCGGAAATGATTTCATTGTTCAGATTGGCTTCTTCCAAAGCCACCTTCAGTGTTTTCTGTTCCTGTTCCAACAGGGAAAGCATGTGCAAATTCTCCCTAGTGCTGCCAAGATGCCCGCCTACCAGACGGAGCAGCTTTATAAATAAGGAAGTAAGCTCCAGATTGGGGTTGTCCAGACCGATAAAGCCGTAAAAGGCCTCCTTATAAAAAATGGGTGCGGCAATTTCCGTATGAATATCCTGCATTTTCAGCATTTCATACTCTTCCGCCATGCTTTCCTTTATGGTTTCCACATCTTCGATGAGAATGGTTTCGCCCCCGGAAAAAATGCGCATCCAGTTCGGCATATCTGCAGCTTCTATCTGCTGCAGATTGTCCTTCTGGGGAATAACGCCTCCCGCACACCACTCAAAGGTATTATCAAAAAATTGTCCTTCTTCGTCTTTTTTCTCAAACAAAAAGACTCTGTCCGCTTTGGTATAAGTACCGATAATCTGCAGCATCTCCTGAATGGCTGTCTGCAGCTCCTCGTTATCCTTTGCCTTGTCAATCAGGGCAAGCTGCTCCAGTATTTTTTCCACGGCAGCTAATTTTGCATATCCTTCATCCATTTGTGTTTCACCCGCATTATTTTAGTATTTCTTCCGCATAATGAACGGACTGCATGGCATCCTTGGCGTAATAATCCGCGCCAATCATGTCTGCGTATTCCTTTGTCAGCACGGCGCCACCCACCATGACCTTACAGCCGGGAACTTTTTCCCGAAGCTGCTTTATAGTTTCTTCCATGCTTGCCACCGTTGTTGTCATCAGGGCGCTTAGGCCCGCCAGACGTGCTCCGGATTGCTGCACCGCTTCCACAACCGCTTCCGGCGGTACATCCTTTCCCAAATCTATTACATCGAACCCGTAATTTTCCAAAAGCACCTTCACAATGTTCTTGCCGATATCGTGGATGTCTCCCTTTACCGTGGCAATCACCACAGTGCCTTTCTTTTCCTGTTTGGTTCCCGTGCTTTCCACATACTCCTTGATGGCGGTGAAGCCCGCCTTGGCTGCTTCTGCACTCATTAAAAGCTGGGGCAGGAACATGGTTCCTTTTTCAAATGCCTGTCCCACAATGTCAAGCGCCGGTATCAATTCCCCGTTTATCACATCCATGGTGTCCCTGCCGGACGCCAATGCTTCTTTGGTGCCGCGGTATGCCTGCTCTTTCAAGCCCTTCACGATGGCATTCTGCAGGGCGGGGATGCCGCCTGCTGCGCTATTGCTGCCTGCCGTTCCGTTTCCGCCCGCTGCGCCGTTTGCGGTACCGATGCTGTTTGCTGCGCCGGCGGTGGTTCCATTGCCCCCCGCGGTACTTGTGCCGGCGGCTCCTGCCGGAGCCAGGGTTGTAACGGTCTGCAGCGCCGCGTATTTTTCTATGTAATTCATGCACTGGGAGTCAAAGCCGCCCAGTACGCAGTAGGTATCGTATGCCTGCCGCATGGATGCCACATTGGGATTGATGATACCGGCGGAAAGTCCGGCGCTCATAGCCATGGAGAAAAATGCCGCATTTAAGATTTCCCTGTGGGGCAGTCCGAAAGAAATATTGGACACCCCCAGTACGGTTCTGCCGCCCTGCTCCTTGATTTTCTTTACGACCTCCAGTGTGGTTCCGGCGGAGGTATCATCCGTACTCATAGTCATGGTCAGGGCATCTATGACAATGTTTTTCCGCTCAATGCCATAGCTTTCCGCGGTACGGTAGATTTTTTCCGCAATGGCAAGACGTCCTTCGGCAGTCGTGGGAATACCGGCTTCGTCCAGTGTCAGTCCCACGACTACGCCGCCGTATTTCTGCACCAGCGGGAAGATTTCCCTCATGACCTCTTCCTTGCCGTTTACGGAGTTAATCATGGGCTTTCCGTTGTAAATACGCATGGCCGCTTCCATCGCCTCTGCATTGGTGGTGTCAATCTGCAGCGGAAGGGGCAGGATACCCTGCAGCTCGTAAACCGTCTGCTTCATCATTGCCACTTCATCAATTTCGGGCAGTCCCACATTGACGTCCAGGATATCGGCTCCGGCATCCGCCTGCTTTACGCCTTCCTCCAGAATATATTCCATGTTGTTGTCACGGAGCGCCTGCTTGAATTTGGACTTGCCGGTGGGGTTAATTCTTTCTCCGATAATTGCCGGTTTTCCGCCCAGCAGAACCGCCTTGGAATAGGAAGTCACAATGGTATCGTCCTTCTTCGTGAGAGCCTTCGGTACAAAATCCTTGCATTTTTCGGTCAGTGCCCGGATATGGGCGGGTGTGGTTCCGCAGCAGCCGCCGGCAAACCAGGCGCCCATGGCAATAATCTCCGCCATATCCTCCGCGAATTCCGCCGGGTCCACATCGTAAACGGTCTTTCCGTTTTCCACTCTCGGAAGCCCCGCATTGGGCATGATAATCAGGGGAATGGAGGCAAAACGTGCCAGTCTTTCAAAAATGGGCTTCATCTGTTTGGGTCCGAGACCGCAGTTGATGCCGAGGGCATCCACCCGGAGACCTTCCAGGAGCGCCACCACGTTTTCCGGGGAAGCGCCGGTCAGAAGCTTGTGTCCTTCGTCGAATACCACGGTTGCCATAACCGGCAGGCTGCTGTTTTCCTTTGCCGCCAGCACGGCTGCCTTTAATTCATAGGTATCACTCATGGTTTCAATTAAAATCAGGTCGGCTCCGGCTTTCTCGCCTGCCTTTACCACTTCGGCATAAACGGAAACCGCCTCTTCAAAATCAAGTGTTCCCATGGGCTTTAGCAGCTTTCCGGTAGGGCCCATATCCAGCGCTACATAGGCATTTTTTCCGCTTTCCCGGATTGCCGTTTTCGCATTGGCAATTCCGGCTGCTATGATTTCATCCGGATTTTCGTACTTGAAGCGGTTGGCTCCGAAGGTGTTCGCCAACACAATGTCCGCTCCCGCCTCTAAGTATTCCCGGTGGATACGGATAAGCTTCTCCGGCTTTTTTAAGTTCCAGGTTTCCGGCAGCTCACCCTGTTTAAGCCCTCTTTCCTGCAAAAGCGACCCCATGCCACCGTCAAAGAAAAGCATTCTTTTGCCAAATTCATTTCTTATATTCATACTTTCCATCCCTTTTTATGTTCTGTCAGACGGCTCAAACCCGCTCCGTCCGTTCCGTACCTTTCCTGCCCGTTCTCTGTTTATACGGCGCTGTCGTCCATGCGGCAGATGCCCATAAATGCCGTCACGGATTTTTCCGGCAGCATGATATTTCCTTCCGATAAAAAAATACCGGCACATTTTCCGGCATTCAGCACGTTTAAAAAATCCCGCTGTATCTGCAGGGACAAATCACCGAATCCCGGGCTGAACCGGGGACGCAGCGTCAGTCCCTCCGTCTGCAATTCTTCTTTTATCTGCGCCTGGCACCTGTCGCAGTATTCTTCCATAACCGCAGCCGCCACCGCCTGCATGACCGCCGCCTTGCTGACCGCTATTTTACTGTAACGGTTAATCAGCATATCCGCGCCGTTTCCAAGCGTTGCCGCAAAGAAAATCACCTCTTTGCAGTCATGTAAGTTTTTGGACAATGCCTTGCTGTGCAGGGTAAGCCCCGCCGTGCGGATTTCCCCTTCCGGCTTTAAGGCAAGCGGATATCTTGCCGTCAGGTGCCTGGGCTGTATGCTGTCCCAGAGCTCCTTTGCACATCCGCCGATGAGTCCCTGCACCGTTTCATCCGGTATCTGCTTTCCGTAGCCTAAATACCGGCGTACTTCTTTCTTAAAATATTCCGTTTCCAAAAACGGCTGTCCGATTAGCTCTTTTCCCATCATATCTGTCTTACAATGTCGGAGAGATTGTCAAGGATGCCCTTTGCCACCTCCGGCTTGTTCATGGAATAAACGTGAATGTGCCTGATGCCGTTAGCAATCAGGTCAATAATCTGGTCCGTGGCGTAGGCAATGCCCGCCTGCTGCATGGCTGCCGGATTTTCGCCGAAGCAGTCCACAATGCTGCGGAAGCGTTCCGGTACGTTACAGCCTGACAGACGCACCGCATTTTCTACCTGATTGGCTCTGGTGATGGGCATGATACCGGGAATAACCGGCACTAAAATGCCCGCTTCTCTCGCCTTATATAAAAAGTTATAGAATATATTGTTGTCAAAAAACATCTGGGTGGTCAGGAATTCGCAGCCTGCATCCACCTTCTTTTTGAGGTTCTTAATATCCTCTTTTTTGTTGACGGAATCGGGATGTCCCTCCGGGTAGCAGGCGCCGCCCACGCAGAAATCACCGTATTCCTTAATGGTTGCCACCAGTTCGGAGGCGTAGTGGTAGTCCTTAAAAGGCTCGCCGTCAAAATCCTTCGGTCTGTCCCCGCGGAGCGCCAGAATATTTTCAATGCCGGCTGCCTTCATTTCGGAAAGAGCCGCTTTGATGTCCTCTTTTCCCGCTCCCACACAGGTCAGGTGGGCAATGGTGGTTACGTTTTCCGCTTTCTGGATTTCCTCCGCGATATGCAGGGTATTGCCGCGGCTGCTGCCGCCCGCCCCGTAGGTCACGCTCATATAATCGGGATGCAGTGCCGCCACACCCAGCGCCGCCTTTTTTACGGACTCAAAATTAGCGGTAGTCTTCGGAGGAAACACCTCAAAGGATATGGTGGTCTTGTCCTCGCGCAATATATCTGAAATCTTCATGTATTTCTCCTTATTCTGTTTCTCTGCTGCCGGTCCTATTCCCTGAAAATATGGTAGCAGTAGCCTTCCGTCTTTTTGCTTTCGTACATCGCCCGGTCTGCTTCCCGGTATATCTGGTCGAAGGAAACTTCCTCCTCCGTACCGCTGAAGGAAGCACCGAGGCTGGTATAGATTTTTCTTCCCTTCATTTCGGGTATTACGATTTTGGCAAATTCACCGAAAAGCCTTTCGATAAAAAGCGGTGCCTGCTCTTTCTTCATGCCCGGTATATACAGGGCAAATTCATCCCCGCCCAGACGCATCACGATGTCGTCCCTGCGGCATGCCTTCTGCAGGGTGTCCGCCACGGCAACGATAACCTCGTCGCCCACCACATGACCGTAGGTGTCATTGATGGATTTGAATTTATCACAGTCAATCAGGCAGAACAGTCCTTCCGTTTTTTCCTGTAAATGCGCCGTTACCTTCTTTTCACCGCTGCCTCTGTTGAAAAGTCCGGTCATGGAGTCCGTTTCGGAAAGATACAGGAGTCTGTTTTCCCGGCGTTTTTCCTCGTCTATCACTTCCACGCAGTACATAACATGCAGAAGTTTTCCGTCCTTATCCGTATCCGCTTTGATAAAGCGCTCCCTGCACCAGCCGGAAATGCTGCACACAAATTCATGGGCAAGGGTATTGGTGCCCTCCATACGTTTTTCCAGAGTGCTTAAATCCGTAAATGCCAGTACGCTTTCCTTATATTTATCGGAGCAGAGCATATTTACCACACGGGCAATTCCCTTTGGGAAGCTGTCCATGTCTGTTTCCAGCAGGCATTCATCGATTTCGGGAATGCTTTTGACCGCCCGGAAATGGCCGGTCTTTACATTCACTAAATGCATGGTCATGTAAATCTCCGCCAGCGCCGCATAGCTGCTCAATTTAGCCGCTTCGTTGGACTTGCGGAAGGAGTTGCGCAGCTTTAACAAAGAGATAAGCAACGTAGCAATCATGTCAAGGAAGCCGGAAAGACTCTCCATATTTCCAAGAGGCGGATTGTCCACGCCTACAAATCCGCGGATTTCGTCACGGTACCGCAGCGGAATAACCACTAAGGTTTCCACGTTCTGTACGCTTAAGATATCGTAGGTGGAAGGATAGATGTCTTTTAAGGCTTTCACACTGGGAATAATCACACTTTCTCCCTTGTCAAAGCTGTCATACCACCAGCCGATAACATCAAAATCCACATTCTGCAGCATATCTTTCTGCGGCAGGATGCCTTCGTTGCACCATTCGTAGGTGTTGTTCGTTACTTTTTTCTTTACATTGTCTTCAAAAATATAAATTCTGTCCGAGCCTATATGTTTGCCGAAAAATTCAATAAATTCGTTTATCTGCTCATCCGGTATGTCATATTCCAGTGCGGACCGCAAAGCCTCATTGATAATCAGCTCATACTGTACATTTTTCATACTCTGTCCTCTTCTTTGGTCCCTTATATTCCTGACTTTCCCCCCATAGAGCCAGTGTTCCGCATATATTCTATCATATGCTTTTTCAATGGACAAGGCAAACTGCTTGATGTATTTTATCTGAAATCCACCTTGGGAAATAATTTCACCTGTAGTATACTATAGGTAATCCCAAAAAGAAAGAAGGTTCCTGCCCATGAAATGGAAAGATGCCGCCGCCAATTTAAAACAGGCACATCCCGAAGATACCCTGCACCCCATGTATACGCCCTGGGGTGAAAAAATCGCACAGGAAAATCAATATGAAAATATCTGGCGGGAGTATCCCCGTCCCCAGTTAAAGAGAGAAAATTACCGTATGCTAAACGGCACCTGGGACTATGCCATAGTGCCGGTTGAAGCAGTATCTGCTCCTTCCTATCCTGCTTTTCAGGGCACCATCCGGGTTCCGTTTTCGCCGGAGTGCCTGCTGTCGGGTGTAGGGAAAACTCTCATGCCCGAGGAATACCTCTGGTATCACCGGGACCTTACCTTTTCCGAAGAAGAATTACAGAAAAAACAGGCTGGCTACCGCTGCCTTCTTCATTTTGAAGCCGTGGACCAGGAGGCGTGCGTATACCTTAACGATATGCTTGTTGCCTCCCACAGCGGCGGTTATCTGCCTTTTTCGGCTGATATTACCGACTTTGTAAACGATGCTCCGGTTCCGCTCTATGTGCGTGTCCGGGACCTGACGGACACCGGCTATGCCACCCGCGGAAAGCAGACTTTGCAGCGCGGCGGCATGTTTTACACACCCCAGAGCGGCATCTGGCAGAGTGTGTGGTACGAATGGGTTCCTTCTAATTATATAGTGCGCTATGGAATCACGCCGGACTACGACAACGCCTGCGTGAAGATTGCATTATTTTCCCACGCACCTTTTTCCGATGTCACCTGCAAGGTGGAGGGGGCGGACTGTACGGTGACGGAAGTCCATACCGAGGCAGCCAAAGGGAACGGTCTGTGCAAGACGTTCCTCACTTTGCGCTTTTCCAAAGTGCTATCTGAGACTTCCCCGGCAGGCGCATCGGCATCTCCTGAAAGCCTTTCTGTTTCTCCGGCAGGTGCCGATGCCAAGCTGCCCTTCCTTCCCTGGACACCGGAAACGCCCCACCTGTATACCTTCCGGCTGCAGGCGGATGAGGACTGTGTGGAAGGGTATTTTGCCATGCGCTGCTTTACCGTGGAACCGGACGAGGACGGCATGCTCCGCTTCTGCCTGAACCATAAGCCCTATTTTCTGCACGGACTTTTGGACCAGGGCTACTGGTCGGACGGCCTCATGACCGCTCCCTGCGACGAAGCGCTTATTTACGACATTACCCTTGCCAAAAACTTAGGCTTTAACATGCTGCGCAAGCATATCAAAATCGAAAACGAACGCTGGTACTACCACTGTGACCGCCTCGGCATGATTGTCTGGCAGGACATGGTAAGCGGCGGAACCACCTACCATATGCCGTGGGTATGCTATCTGCCCACCCTGTTTCCGCATATGTCCGCCCACACGAAGGACCACCATTACAAGCTGTTTTCCAGAGCTTCCAAAGAGGGACGGGACTCCTGGGAGAAAGAATGTCTGGACACCATCGACCACCTTTACAATATCCCCTCCATCGCCGTATGGGTTCCCTTTAACGAAGGCTGGGGACAGTTCGATGCCGCACGCATTGCGAAAATGGTGGCAAAAAAAGACCCCAGCCGTCCGGTAGACCATGCCAGTGGATGGTTCGACCAGAAAGCCGGGGACTTCCGCAGTATTCATAATTATTTCAGACCATTAAAGGTAAAATCCGACGGAAAGCGTGCCTTCGTCATCTCCGAATACGGCGGCTATGCCTGCCATATCGAAGGGCATTCCAGTGTGGACCGCATTTACGGTTACCGGAAATACGCCAATCTGAAGGATTTGGAAGAAGCCGTAAACGACTTATTTGACCATCAGCTTTTCCCTCTTGTGGCAAAGGGCTTAAGCGGCGCCGTCTACACCCAGCTTTCCGATGTGGAAGAAGAGGTAAACGGGCTTGTCACTTACGACCGCCGGGTGGTAAAGCTTCACACTTCCATATAAAGGGTATTTCTCTCCGGCACCTTGCCGCTCTTGGCAAACAGGTCGCGGATGGTGACGAATTCATATCCCTGCCCTTTGAGGGCGGGGATAATTTTTTTGATGGCTTCGACGGTCTGGGTATTGCCCTCCATGTCGTGCACCAGAATGATAAAGCCGGGATGCGCCTGTTCTAAAATACGGCGGGTTCTTTCTTCGGCACTGACTTCCGGCAGCCAGTCCTCACAGCCGTAACCGCAGATAAATCCCAAATCCACCAAATCAAACAGTCTCTGGTCATAGTCGATATAAGGCGGGCGGAAAAAGGCGGGCTTTTCTCCCGTGATTTCCTCTATTTTATTTGTTGTATAGGAAATTTCCTCTAAAATCTCCTCGTCCGTAAGCCCCGTCATGCCCGGGTGGGTCTTGGAGTGATTTTCAATGGTGCAGCCCATGTCATGGGCACGTTTCACCAGATAAGCCGACTCCTCCGTAATCTTCTGTCCGATTAAAAAGAAGCTTGCCACAATATCATTTTCTTTTAAGACATCCAGCACCTTATCCGTAGTGCCTACGGAGGGACCGTCGTCAAATGTCAGTGCCACCAGTTTTTTCTCTGCCATATTTTCAACCTTTCTGCAATCTGCCGATACTTTTTGCCAATTCTTTTGTCCCTGTTTCCATACCCGTTTTTGCCGGTTAAAGCCGGCTTTTAAAATCTTCATAGGTAAAGGATTTCCATAAAGTATATCGGTCGCCCTCTTTCAAATAAACAGAGGGCAGGGGCATTCCGTTGAAGGTATTGTTCTTTACCATGGAATAAATTGCCATGTCCTCAAATACAAGCCTGTCGCCTTCCTGCAGCTTCCGGTCAAAGGAATAGGTGCCGATGACATCCCCGGCTAAACAGGTCGGACCCGCAAGGCGGTAGGTAAATGCCTTTTCGCCTTCTTCCCCGCTTTCCTTAAGAGGCGGGCGGTAGGGCATTTCCAGCACATCCGGCATATGGCAGGCGGCGGAGGTGTCCAAAATGACGATGTCCATTCTGCCTGCATCCATCCCGCCGGATTTATCGGCGGTCTGCGCCGTATCTGCTGTTTTGGCGGCGGTCCGTGCCGTATCTGCCATTTTGGCGGCAGATTTCTCCTGTATCTCCAGAACGGTCGTATACAGGTAGCCGGCATTCAATGCCACCGCTTCGCCAGGCTCCAGATAGACCAGCAGACCGTATGTTTCCTGCATATGCCGTATGGCTCCCTCCAATGCCGGCACATCATAGTCCTCTCTGGTAATATGATGACCGCCTCCGAAATTTATCCATTTTTTACCGGCAAAATAAGGTCCGAATTTTTCTTCCACCGCTTGCAGTGTCACAAGCAGGGCATCCGCATTCTGCTCACAAAGGGTATGAAAATGAAAGCCATCGAGCAATTCAGAAAGTTCCGGCTCCTGTTCATACGCCTGCTGCCATTCGGCAAGTGTCACACCCAGACGGCTGCCGGGTGCGCAGGGGTCATAAATGGCATGCCCTTCCTGGGTGGATTTCTCCGGGTTGATGCGAAGTCCCACCTGCAGTCCCGCCATCTTTGCCCGCTCTCCGAATTTTTTCAACTGCTTTACCGAGTTAAACACAATGTGGTCGCAGATTTCACAGATTTCTGCAAAGTCCTTTTCCTGAAACGCCGGAGAAAAAATATGGTTTTCCATGTGCTCTGGCATCTCTTCTTTGCAGAGCTTTGCTTCGTAAAGCCCGCTGGCGGTGGCGCCTGCCAGATAGCCGCCGATAAGCGGGTATGTCCGGTAGGCGCTGAAGGCTTTCTGCGCCAAAAGAATGCGGCAGCCTGTCCGGTCGGACACGCCCTTTAATAGTTCCAGATTTTCTTTCAGCCTGTCCATGTCAATCACATAGCAGGGAGTCTGTAATTCCCCCATCATGGTACCAGCACCGGATTTTCATCCACTACCCAGGGAAGTCCCCATTTGTTCAGGGCTTCCATATAAGGGTCTGGGTCAAATTCTTCCACATTGAACACACCGGGCTTTTTCCACTGTCCCGTGAGCACCATCATGGTGCCAATCATGGCAGGCACGCCGGTGGTATAGGAAATCGCCTGGGAGCCCACTTCCTTGTAACATTCCTGATGGTCGCACACATTGTAAATATAAATGGATTTCTCCACGCCGTCCTTCACACCGGTAAAAATACAGCCGATGTTGGTTTTTCCCACGGTACGGGGTCCTAAGGATGCCGGGTCAGGCAGCAGCGCCTTCAAAAACTGGATGGGAACAATTTCCCTTCCTTCGTACATCACCGGGTTCGTGCGCAGCATGCCCACATTTTCCAGACACTTCATATGGGTAAGATAGCTCTGTCCGAAGGTCATAAAGAAACGGATGCGCTTTACGCCGGGAATATTTTCTGCCAAAGACTCAATTTCTTCGTGGTGCAGTAAATACATATCTTTCATTCCCACGCCGTCAAAATTGTACTCTCTCTTGATTTCCATGGGTTCGGTTTCCACCCAGTGGCCGTTTTCCCAGTAAGAACCGTTTGCGGAAACCTCACGAAGATTGATTTCCGGGTTAAAGTTGGTGGCAAAGGGATAACCGTGGTCGCCGCCGTTGCAGTCCAGAATGTCGATGTAGTGGATTTCGTCAAAATAATGCTTTAAGGCATAAGCGGAAAATACGCTGGTTACACCGGGGTCAAAGCCGGTGCCCAAAAGACCGGTAATGCCCGCTTCTTCAAATTTCTTGCGGTATGCCCACTGCCAGGAATAGTCAAAATACGCCGTAAAGCCTTTTTCCTTGCAGCGTTCCTCGTAAATTTTACGCCATTCGGGGTCATTGGTATCCTCTGCTTCGTAGTTGGCGGTGTCCACATAGTCCACGCCGGTCTTCAGGCAGGCGTCCATGATGGTTAAATCCTGATAAGGAAGCGCTAAATTCAGCACAATATCGGGCTTCACCCGGTTAATCAGAGCCACCAGCTCCTCCACATTGTCCGCATCCACCTGCGCCGTGGAGATAACCGCTTTTGTCTTTCCCTTTAATTTTTCCGCCAGCGCATCGCACTTGCTTACGGTACGGGAGGCGATGACGATTTCGTCAAACACCGTGTCATTCTGTGCACATTTCTGAATAGCGACGCCCGCAACGCCACCGCAGCCGATTACTAAAACTTTACCCATTTTTACTCTCCTTTTCTGTTTTTACTAAGCAGTGCCAGCAGAAATTCCCTGACCACCTTGCATGCCACCGCTGTGGAAGCCCCGCTGTTGTCCAGCATGGGATTTAATTCGTTTACATCGCAGCCCACAATGTGCAGGCCGCCGCATACTTCCCTTATTGCCTGCAAAAGCTCCATGAACGTGACGCCTCCCGCCTCCGGGGTGCCGGTACCCGGGAATACGGACACATCCAGCACATCCAAATCAATGGTAAAATACACCGGTCTGTCCCCGATTTTTTTCACCGCCTCCTGCAGATTGTTTAAGTCGAAGGGATGCAAAAACGTGTGTCCTTCCCTTGCCCAGACAAATTCGCTGCGGTCACCGGAACGGATGCCGAACTGGAAAATCCGTCCGTCTCCCACGTAGTCATGGCATCTGCGGATAACGCAGGCATGTGAAAGGGGCTCTCCCAGATAATCCTCCCGCAAATCCGTGTGGGCATCAAAATGCACAATGCAGACGTCCGGGTATTTTTGATATACTTCCCGGAATGCGCCGAGGGTGACCAGATGCTCCCCGCCTATCATGAACGGCAGCTTGCCGTCCGCCAAAATCGTGGCTGTCCGCTCCGAAATTGCCTGCAGGGCTTTTTCACTGTTTCCCATGCAAAGCTCGATGTCACCGCTGTCAAACACCCGGTAATCCGTCAGGTCTTCGTCCTGATAGGGGCTGTAGGTTTCCAGTCCGTAGGACTCACTTCGTATTGTCTTGCTTCCGAAGCGGGTGCCCGGACGGTAAGATGTGGTGGAGTCAAAGGGCACTCCGAAGAGGACAATTTCCGCTTCTTCGTACTCCGCATCACAGCCGATAAAAGTTTCGATATTCTGTTGCAGCATGTTATTCTCCTTTTCCGGTTCCGGCGGCGTTTGCCGGAAATCCACTGTGTCCTGTTTAATCGGGAATGTTTTCCACATCCTCAAGCATCTGTTCCACATATGCCGGCAGGGCAAAGCAACCCTTGTGCAGGTTTGTGGTGTAATAACGGGTTTCGATGCCTAAGTTTTTCCAGTGCTTCGTCTTCAAATCCTTCACCGGGTGGTACTTCTTGGAAGCAAATCCAAACAGCCAGTAGCCGGAAGGATAGGACGGAATGTGCGCCTGGTACACGCGGCTGATGGGAAAGCTCTCCACGATGCGCTTGTGCGCCTTCTGGGTTTCCAGTCTGTCCTCATCGTAAAAAGGGCTTTGGTGCTGGTTCACCATAATGCCGTCCTCTTTCAGCGCCTTGTAGCAGCTTCCGTAAAATTCACGGGAAAGCAGGCTTTCTCCCGGTCCGTAAAAACCGGCGGAGTCCACAATAATCACATCATATTCCTGTTCAATGTGGCGGATGTAGCGGAGGCAGTTTTCCGTATAAATGGTCACTCGCGGGTCGGTAAGTCCCGATGCGGTGAACGGCAGATATTTCTTGCTGGCTTCCACCACGCCTTCGTTTACCTCCACCATATCGATTTTTTTCACATCGGGATACTTTAAAAGCTCCCTCACCACGCCGCCGTCTCCCGCACCGAACACCAGAATTTTTTCCGGGTCCGGGTGCACTGCCATGGGAATATGGGTCAGCATTTCATGGTAAATAAATTCGTCCCGTTCCGTTAAAATGATATAGCCGTCAATGGCGAGAAACCTGCCCAGCTCCGGCGAGTCAAAAATGTCCAGCCGCACGTATTCGTTTTCCTCCGAATAGAGCTGGCGATCCACCTTCACCGAAAATTTTACATTCGGCGTATGTAATTCAGAAAACCAGAATTCCATTTTTCTCCTCCTCTAATACAGCGTGGCTTCCCGGATAACGTTGAGACGTTCAATGGTCTCATCCTCCGGTCCCGTCATGGAGCAGCCTTTATCTTTTGCATAGACAATATAGTCGATGATTTCCTGCGTAATGCGTTCGCCGGGCGCCAGAATGGGGATGCCGGGCGGATAACACATCACAAATTCCGTACAAATCCTGCCGTTGGTTTCCCGGATGGGTATCATTTCTTCCTTTTCCGCATAGAACGCTTCCTGAGGGGTCATCACCACGGAAGGATTGATATATTCATGGTCAAACAGACCGGTTCTGTCCTTTTTGTAACGGCGGCGGATGTCATACAGGGCACTGACCAGACGCTCCGTTTCCCTCATGCGGTCGCCGATGGAAATATAGGCTAAAATGTTGCCGATGTCACCGAGTTCCAACTGGATGTCGTATTCATCCCTGAGTTTATCGTATACTTCGATGCCCGCCAGTCCGATGTCCAGCGTATAAACCGTCAGCTTCGTGGTATCAAAATCATAGATGCTGTCGCCGTTTATGAGTTCTTCCCCGTAGGCATAATAGCCGTCTATTTTGTTGATTTCATTCCGGGCATAGGCAGCAATTTTTTCCACCTCTTCAAAGGCTTCTTTGCCGCGGAGCGCCAGATTTCTGCGGGAAATATCGAGGCTTGCTAAAAGCAGGTAGGAAGCACTGGTGGTCTGGGTCAGGTTGATGACCTGCCGCACATAACCGGCGCTGACATTGGGCCCCGTTAAAAGAAACGAGCTCTGGGTCAGGCTGCCTCCCGACTTGTGCATGCTGACGGATGCCATGTCCGCTCCCGCCGCCATTGCCGTAATGGGCATGTTTTCTCCAAAATAAAAATGGGTTCCGTGGGCTTCGTCCACCAGCACCAGCATGTTGTGGGCATGGGCGATTTCCACAATCTTTTTTAAGTTGGAGCAGATACCGTAATAGGTGGGATTATTCACTAAAATTGCCACCGCATCCGGGTTGTCCTCTATCGCTTTTTCCACCTGGGAAATCTTCATTCCGAGCGCAATACCCAGCTTTTTGTCCACATCGGGATTGACGTAAATCGGCGTGGCGCCGTTCACAACCAGTGCGTTAATCACACTCCGGTGCACATTGCGGGGCAGGATGATTTTTTCTCCTTTTTTGCATGCCGTCAGCACCATGGACTGTACCGCTGAGGTGGTGCCTCCCACCATTAAAAATGCATGGGATGCGCCGAACGCCTCCGCCGCCAGCTCCTCCGCTTCCTTGATAACGGAAATCGGATGACAGAGATTGTCAAGCGGCTTCATGGAATTCACATCCAGTTCCACGCACTGTTTTCCCAATAACTGCACCAGCTCCGGGTTGCCCCTGCCTCTCTTGTGCCCCGGCACATCAAAGGGCACTACCTTATTTTTCCGGAATTGTTCCAATGCCTCATAAATAGGCGCTCTGTTCTGATTCATTCCTCAACTCTCCTCGTCCCGTGAAGTCCTGCGCTTTTTGTCTCCCGCTTTTTTGCATAACCATTTTAGGCATAACATTCAGACATAACAAAAAGACGCAATCTGCATACCCATTTGCAAATTTGCGTCTTCATTCCAAATACCCCCGTCTCACCCAAAGGCTGCCCGGAAGAATTTCGTTTGTGCATTTTCATTCGATACTTAATTATTAGAGTCTATATAGCAAATATTTCACTTTTACTACTCTTATTGATCGTTTTGCAAATATGATATGTTTCAAAACAAGCTTTCGCTCTATCAATAATGTGGAAAATTTACCTGGAATCCCTCTAATAATCTATACCGTTTTCCATTGATAAAAAATGTATCAGAAAAAATTCAATTCGTCAATCACTTTTACCTATTTTTTACATCTGTTTTTCACCTGTTTTTCATGCATGATTTTGTCAGCCGGCTGCATTCACCGGCTCTTCCTTTTGCGGCATCCGCTTTCGCAGGGTCTTGCTTACATGGAAATATGCCGGAATAAGGAAAATATCCGCCATTATCCAGGCGATGGGGCTGCCGAGACACACGCCGGTAAAACCGATAAAAGGCACCAGTCCAAATCCTGCAATCGACCTTGCCACCATTTCAAACACACCAGCTAAAATGGCAAACTTCGGGAAGCCCATGCCCTGAATTAAGAAACGGATAATGTTGACCAGTGCAAGCGGGAAGAAGAACAGGGTGTTTAAAAGCAGGAACTTGTGCACATCCCCGATGATGCTTAACTCGTCCTTTTCCACGAAAAGGGTTGCCAGGGTGTCCCCGAGGAACATGGCAATCAAGAGTGCCATGGCAGAATAAACAGCTCCCAAAATCACGCAGGATTTTAAGCCCTTGCCGATACGCTCTAACTTTCCGGCACCCACATTCTGTCCGCCGTAGGTTGCCATGGTGGAGCCCATAGCATCATAAGGGCAAGCCAAAAAGTTGACAATTCTGCCGCCCGCCGTCATGGCTGCCACCGCTGCTGAGCCCAAGGTATTGGCTGCGGTCTGCAGGATAACACTGCCGATTGCCGTGATGGAATACTGCAGTCCCATAGGCACGCCCATCCCGCACAAAGACAGCATCATACGACCGTCCATAGCCCATTCTTCTTTACGGATGCGCAGAATTTCAAATTTTTTCACCATATAAATCAGGCACGCCATGCCGGAAACACCCTGGGCAATCACGGTGGCCCAGGCAGCTCCCGCCACCCCCATGTGCAAATTGATGATAAAGTACAGATCCAGCACAATGTTGATAATGGAGGAAAGCACCAGAAAGATGACCGGTGTTTTGCTGTCCCCGGTGGCACGGATAACACCTGCCACAATATTATATAAATAAACCGTGGGAATGCCTAAGAATATAATAAAAATATAGGTGTAAGCACCGTCTATGATGTTGTCCGGCGTTTTCATCCAGATTAAAATATCCCGGCAGAACACCGCTGTTGCCACGGTCATGACCGCGGAAAAAATAATGCCCAGCCATACGCAGTTTGCCACATATCTGCGCATGCCCACATAATCCTGGGCGCCGAATTTATGGGAAACGGGGATGGCAAAGCCGTTGCAGACACCCATGCAGAAGCCTATGACCAAGAAGTTAATGGAACCGGTCGCACCTACGGCCGCCAAATCGTCCACGCCTAAAAAGCGGCCCACGATCATGGTGTCCACCAGATTGTAAAACTGCTGGAATAAAAAACCGAACAGCAGGGGAATCGCAAAATTCAGTATCAGTTTCATGGGATTTCCATTGGTTAAATCCTTGGTCATAATTATCCTTCCTCCATATTTGGGTATCTCTTTATTTGTTTGTCAAAAATTGTTTTATTCATTTCCAACCATGAATATATACAGCAAAGACAACAAAATTGCAAGATATTTTTTGTGAATTTTTTATGACATCAGAAAAGTAAAATGTGGTATGATGAAAGAAAATCTACGGAAAGGCTTGGAGATTTTATGGACTCTACTTTGAAAAGAACCTGGGCGGAAATCGACCTTGACGCCCTTGCCCATAATTATACGGTTCTGCGCAAGCGAATTGGCGCAGATGTGAAGTTTTTAGGAGTGGTAAAAGCGGATGCCTACGGACACGGTTCCGTGCAGGTCAGCCGGCTTTTACAGGAAATGCATGCGGACTACTTAGCCGTCAGCAGCATTGATGAAGCCGTTGAGCTTCGCCACAATGACATTACCATGCCGATTTTAATCTTAGGCCACACGCCGAAGGAACAGGTCGGCCAGCTTATCAGGTACAACATCACCCAGGCGGTTACCTGCAAGGCAAAAGCCCTGGAATACAGCGAAGAAGCCGTCCGTCTGGGCGGCACCCTTAAAATCCACATCAAGGTGGACACCGGCATGTCCCGTCTCGGTTACCTGTGCGACGGCGATTATTTTGATACCGGTGTGGAAGGCATCTGCGAAGGCTGTTCCCTGCCGGGACTGGATGCGGAAGGCATCTTCACCCACTTCGCCGTTTCCGATGAACCGGGCGAACAGTGCGAGGCTTACACCAGACATCAGTTCCAATTATTTACGGACGTTATTTCTAAAGTTGAGGAAAAACTGGGCAGACGCTTTTTAATCCGCCACTGCGCCAACACCGGCGCCGTAGCCCGCTACCCCGAAACCTGGCTGGACATGGTCCGTCCGGGACTGCTTCTGTACGGTTACGGGGAATTTGCCGAGGAATTGGGACTCCTGCCGGTCATGAGCTTAAAAGCGACCGTCAGCACCATCAAGACCTATCCCGCCGGTACGGCTGTCAGCTACGGCGGCATTTATGTCACCGACAAAAAGACCCGCATGGGAGTTATTCCCTACGGTTATGCAGACGGCTTTTTCCGCTGCCTGTCCAACCGCTGCAGCCTGATGACCTCCGAGGGTCCGGTTCCCCAGCGCGGTAAAATCTGCATGGACATGTGTATGATTGATTTGACCGACAAAATGGGCGTGGATGTGGGCAGCGAAGTGGAAATTTTCGGCCGCCGCAATTCCATCAACGACCTGGCCGCTCTGGCAGGCACCATTCCCTACGAGCTGACCTGCGCCGTCAGCAAGCGCGTTCCCCGCATCTATTACCGGGACGGCAAAGTAGTGGAAAAAGAATTGCTGCTGCGCGGATAAAGAATTTTATTTTACTTCTGCTTTTTCAAAGGCTGCCAGCTCCGGGTGCAGCCTTTTTTCTTCGGTGTAATTCTCGTAAGCAGGTCTTGTGTGCTTCTCCTTGCTCCATTCTTCCTCTGCCACCGGCTTCCAGTCCTCTGCATATTTTTTACATTTCTCACATAAATGCTCCACCGACTCCGGGGACTCCACATTGGTCTGGTGTGCTCCGGTTGCATGTACCATCTGCACCAGCAAGTCGGGATTTTCCAGCATGGGGCAGGGTCTTAAGTGGTTTCTGTTGAACGGCTGTCCCTCATGATATGCCATGAACAGCGGACTCTGCAGCATTTCCAGAATGGTATTGGTTTTAATATTCGTATTGGAAAAATGAATAAATACACAAGGCTCCGCATCGCCGTTGGAATTGATGTGGAAGTAGTTTCTGCCGCCTGCAATGCAGCCGCCCACGTATTCGCCGTCATTCTGGAAGTCCATGGGATAAAACGGAATGTCCGATTTGTCGGAGCGGATTTCCCGTATGCGGTGTATCATATACCGTCTCTGTTCCGGGGTCGGCATCAGCTCCGGAACCGCATTGTTTCCGACCGGCATAAAGTGGAAATAGAAACCAAAATGGGCACCCTTGTCCGCTAACATCCGCAAGAATTCATCGGAGGTAACCGCCTCGATATTGTCCCTCGTATAACAGATGGAAGTGCCGAAAATAATGCCGTATTCCTTCAGAAGGTCCATGGCACGCATGGCTGCCGCATAGTGTCCTTCCCCTCTCCGGGCGTCATTGGTATCGGGCGTGCCCTCAATGGACAACATAAACGTAACATTTCCCAGCTTCTGCACCTGCCTGCACACTTCTTCGGTAATCAGGGTCGAATTGGAATACAGGGCAAAGAAGCAGTCATCATGTTTTTCCGCCAGTCTGGCGATTTCATTCCACTTTACCATGGGTTCGCCACCGGTACACATATAGAGATGAACGCCCAGTTCTTTTCCTTCTGTCACGATTTTATCCACTTGTTTTGCCCGCGTACTGCCATCCGGTAGCATCAGGCAGATTTTTTCAATTCTTCCTGATTTGGATATCGGTCTTTTAGCTGAACAAACATTGATTTTTTTGTTTCTACGACTTTCTTTGGCTTCTCAGGTTTATCTGTTTCCTCCGGCTTTCTTACGATGTCCTCCAGACCGGCTCCGTAGAGTTCCATGAGAGCAAACATCGTGTCCGCCTGCGGATAACCTTTGCCGCGCTCGTATTTATAGACAGCCTGCACAGAGCCGAGGCATAAATATTCCCGCACTTCTTCTACCGTGAGGTGGTTTGCCTCACGCAGCCGCCGCAAGTTCTGTCCGATAACCTGTATGTCGTATTCCGGTCTGCAATCCATGATGTTCCTCCTTTTCTGTACTTACGTCCAGTAAGGCTTCTGGTCCTTATGGGTGTAACCTTTTAATTTTTCCCGGTAATCGCTCACCCTGTTTTCATAATACACACGGGATTTTTCTTTCAAAAGTCCCTGCTCCTTCATTTCTATAAGCCTGCTTTCCAGCTCCTGAAAATCCGCCTGCGCATTGTCCTTATAATTGTTTGACATGTTCATGTCAATTTTGGTCATCAGCGCATCTAATTCCTTTTCATATCTGCTCTTAAAAAGAACCATATCCTGTTTCCTTTCTTCCTGGCCGCTTCTCTTTTTCTTTTGGGCACAGGACTCGCCTTTTTCTCCCTGTGCCCAATTTGCTTTGTTTCTGCCTTATCGGGACGCCTTGAAATTATAAATGGGTTTCATAATGTCCATGACATCCACTGAGTCTTTGATAACATCGATAATATCATCCAGCGATTTATACGCCATAGGGGACTCATCCAGTGTGTATTCATTGACGGAAGTGGTGTAAATTCCTTTCATGGACTCTTCGTATTCTTCCATGCTGAGCTTTGCCTTGGCATCCGTCCGGGACATCAGCCGTCCGGCGCCGTGGGGAGCCGAAAAATTCCAGTCGGGATTTCCCTTTCCTACGGCAAGAACACTGCCGTCCCTCATGTTAATGGGAATTAACACCTTTTCGCCCTTGTGTGCCGCTATGGCGCCTTTCCGCAAAATCATTTCTTCCGTATCAATGTAATTGTGAATGGTGTGAAATGCTTCCCCTCCTGTCATGCCGGTTCTTTCCAGAATGATTTCCTCCCTCTTTTCCAGATATTCCCCATAGCCTCTGTCCAGATTGACTGCCAGCTTCTGATAAAGCTCCGCGACCTGTTTTCCCAGGTTCCGGGAACCGGAATGGATGACCAGATATTTGGTTCCGTCAGAGGCTTCGTCAATTTCTATGAAATGATTGCCGCCGCCAAGGGTTCCTAAGGATTTTGCCAGTCTTTTCGTTTCCTTTAACTGTCTGTAGCAGACAAGACCCGTCAAATCAAAACGCTCTATCCTGCCGTCCCAGATATCCCTTCCCGAAGGAATAAAGTGAGCTGCTTCATCCACTTTTTCAAAATCAATATCGGCTTTTCCCAAATTGACCGTATACATGCCGCAACCGATGTCCACGCCTACCACGTTGGGAACGGCTTTCCCGTTAATCGTCATGGTGGTACCGATGGTGCATCCCTTTCCCGCATGCACATCCGGCATAATACGGATTTGGGACCCCTCCGTCATGGGGTAATCGCACATCCGTCTGATTTGCTCTATGGCTTCCTCCTCCACTACCTTTGCGTAGCAGAGCGCGGTATTCATCTTTCCTTTAATCTCTATCATAGGATACTCCTTCCTGCCCGGCGCTTTCCTGTTTAATCTGTTTTTCTGCCGTGCCCGTTGTTGTATGTACCTGATAATCCTATCATAGAGTCTGTTTTCTTTTTTATCACGGAAAAAAAGTTGCGAACTCGTCGATGAGCGCCATTTGCCGTTCCATTCTTTTGCGCAATTCTTCCCTCATTTCGTCGGGAGCCGTCACCTCTATGTAGCTTCCGAAGGACAAAATCTGGATAAGCACATCCGCTTCATCATCCACATCGTATTCCAGTGTGACAAGATAATTTCCTGCATCCCGGCGCTCCACTTCTTTTTTATAGTGGGAAAATTTCATCATGGCTCTCTCCAGTGCATTCCGTTCATCCGTCAATGTGAATTTCAGTACCTTTTTCTCCCGTTCCTTCAACCGGACATTCTCCGGGAATGTGTCTTCCAGAAGTTCGCACTGCACAATTCTTCCTAAATTAATGGTCTTAATACTCTGCCTGTCCGCGCACAGCACCCGGAATTTGTCCTCTTTGTCGGAATATTCCAACTGAACCGGCTCCAGAATTTCACACCGCTTCTGCTCCCTGCCGTTCCGAAAAGAAGCTTTCAATTTTCTTCTTTCTGCGATTGTCTGCCTGATTAGGTGGAAATTGGCAATATAGGCAGGGTCGTCGTAATCGTCCCCATCGGCATACCGGTCAAAATACACAATATCCTCCGGGAGAAACAACGGCTCTACGTCTGCGAGTGCACTATTTTCCGGCACAGAACCAAAGAACAATTTTCCCCGTTTATCCAGGAGAATGGTTTTCAGCCACCTTTTTTCCAGTATGGTCAGGGGCATATCCGGGGTGTGCTTTAAGGGCGTATGCAGGTTTTCGTCCAGAAGCTGCCACTCCTGTTTTTTCAGCGCCGGTATCATAATAAGACTGCTTTCCTCAAAAGCAGTCTCTGCCACTATCTCATACATTTTCTTTTCCGTCAGTCCGCCCGCTATAGCCAGGTTCAACATTTTCGCCACCGCCCGGTAATAGCAGCCGTAAATTTCATGAAAAAGCATCTTAGTCCTCGTATTGTTTCAACATTTTTACCATATCTATTCTGAGCTGGTTCTTCACGTCCTCGTTGTCGCAGCGTATCGCCTTGATGCGCCCGAAGAAAGTCCTTATCCACGGCATCATTTCATATGCATCCAGAACATCCGCCGAAAAACGGTAGGTTACCTCATCCACTTTGGAAACGGTTCCGCATCTTTTCTCCCGTTCCAGCCTGCGCACAATAAACGGTTCGTCCGCTCCCACATAAATATCCATTTCGATATGCTCGTACCGCCGGTACTTGGTACAGCTCACACCCCACATATGCTCTCCGGCACGTTCACATACCTTAAGAAGTCTGTCATAGTCCGCACAGACCTCTCCCACTTTTCCTTTTTGTATGTAATCCACCCGCAGGGAATAGGGTCTTAAATTGTCCGCATCCATACAGAACAGGTAATTGCGTCCTCCCTGTGTGCTCACATAAATCTTGTAGGGAATTACCGTCTGTTGTTTCATGCCGGCATCACCCCTGCTGAACGAAGTAATCTCCAACAACCGTTTTTCATGGATGCCCTGTAAAATCAGCTCCGTGATTTCGGCATCGTAGGCGTTCATGATATAATGATTTTTGAAGGTCAGATATTCTCCGGCGCAAACCTCATCTGCATCCGCCTGCATGCGGTCTTCCAGGTAGCTGCCAATCACGCCCAGCGGATTTTCTTCCGTAAAAAAACGGATGGCTTCTTTATATTCCGCAAGGCAGATTTCATCCTCCGAAAGCCGGTATGTGACCGTCTTGCCGCTCTTTTCGGAAACGACTATCCCCAGTTCTTCGTACTCTTTCAGTTTTTTCCGAAGGGTGGACTCATCAAAGCTGATGGGATTTTGAAATGCTGTGAGATATTCCGTATCCATAATCCGCAGAATATCTTTCAGCGAATAAGAATTGCCCGAAAGGATATCCGGCAGCAGAAAATGCAGCGTAATATCCTTGTTGGTGAAGCTTTTGGCTTTGAACGCCTGGTACAACGGATTGTGGGTGACGCTCCTGCCCTCTAGGGAAATAAAAGCGTTTTTGCCGGAAGGAGTCTGGCGGAACGAAATCAGGCTACCGAGATAACTCTGAATACGGCGGCGCTCGTTGTCGTAGCTGCGGGCGCTTTTCCTGTCATATTCTTCCCTGGTCTTGAAACCGTACAAAAAGAAATCGCGCATATAGCCGCGGATGTTGTCAAAATTTTTAATTAACTCCGAATAAGCCACGGCTGCCCTCCTTTCGGCAAATCACTTCCGGCACACTTTTTCCGTTTTGTTAATCATAATGAGTAATAAAATCAGGAAAAACGCAATGTATACAGGCATCAGTTTCAGGCTGATATAGTTGGCTATAAGTCCGAAAACAGGCGGCATAAAAGTGGAACCCACATAGGCGCTTGCCATCTGGATGCCGATAATGCCCTGTGAATTTTCCGCCCCGAAATTATCGGGTGTGGAATGGATAATGCATGGGTACACCGGGGCACAGCCCAGTCCGATGATAACAAATCCCACGATTGCCGTAACCGTAAACGGCAGTGCAATGCATACCACGCCCGCAAGCGCAATGCCGACGCCCAGCCGTATCATCTTATTGTCCCCCAGCTTGTCTGATATAAAGCCGGATAAAAATCTGCCTGTGGTAATGCCGATGAAAAACAACGAGCCGTATGCCGCTGCTTTTTCATTGCTGATACCCCTTGTGCCTTCCAGATAACTGCTTGCCCACAGCATAGTGGTGGATTCCGCCGCGCAGTATGCCAGAAAGCCCAGCAATAGGTAGGGCACTCCTTTTATTTTGAGGGCGCCCCTTACTCCTAAAAGTGCGGTTTCTCCGCTCTCTGTCTCCGTCTGTTTGTTGACCTTCCATAACGGAAGCGTCACCAGTATTACTGCCGCAATGGCAAACTGCAGATAGGAAACGGTACGGTAACCGTTTGTCCAGGTGCTGTGCAGCAGGGCATAACTCATAATGTACGGGCTGACAATCGTACCCACGCCCCAGAAACAATGCAGCCAGCTCATGTGGCGGGAATTGTAATGCAATGCCACATAGTTGTTCAGCGCCGCATCAATGGCGCCGGCTCCCAGACCGTAGGGAATTGCCCAAAGGCACATCTGATAAAATTCCGTAACGGTCGAAAAACCAAATAAGGCAACGGCCGTAAGCAGGACGCTTACGAACGTTACCATTTTGGTCTTAAATCGTTTGGTCAGTCTTTCGGACAGCAGCCCCGAGATGATGGTACCACCCGAAATAATCATGGACACCATGCCCATATAGGAAAGCGGCACGCCGAAATCCACGCGGATGGTCGGCCATGCCGAGCCGAGCAGCGAGTCGGGCAGTCCCAGACTGATAAAAGCTAAATAAATAACTGCTAAAAGTAATAAATACACAAAGCTTACCTCTGTAAAACGGATATTTTTGTAAAACTGCCAATGCAGAAAATTTCTTATGCCGGACTATTTTAACTGCAGTCCGTCCGCAAATGCCTTGCCCACTACATCCCCTAAAGCCACATAGGTATTGGCCGCCGGGTCATAGGCAATGGGTTTTAATTTCTTCACATCAATTTTTCCGTCGGTCATCACGGAGTCATCCGCTGTCACATTGACGATTTCGCCAATCAGGATGCCGTTTTCAAAGCTCTTTACTTTACATTCCAGAGCCACGGGCAGCTCGTCAATCAGCGGTGCGTTTACCTTGCTGCTCTTTGTTGCATGGAAGCCTGCCTTGGCAAACTTGTCCGGCACCTTTTTGGCAGACTCAATACCCACATAATCGCAGGGAACAACCGTACCTTCCGTTGCCATGCTTACGGTGAAAGCACCGGTAACTGCCAGGTTTTCGGTGGTCTTGTGCTCAGAAAGGCTGATGGAAATTTCATTCATATCGGAAATCATGCCCCAGGCTGCGTTCATGGCATTGGGCACGCCATCCTTGTCATAAGTACCGATAATCAGCACCGGCATGGGAAATAACAAAGGTTTTGCTCCTAAATCAATTCTATTCATCATTTTAATCCTCCTTGTTTTTACTCCTTCTTTTCATTCATTGTAGGTGACTTGCTCCGGTCACATAGTCTATTATAACACCCGGCTGCACATTATAGCAATAAACGCAGAAACAAATTCCTTCTCCGTCGTCCTCCACCGAATATGCCTCCATCAGTACACCGCTTGCCACCAGATTATCGCCCTCAAAAACAGGCATCACCCGGTACAGCACGTGGTTGTCGTTCCGGTCCAGATATTTTGCCACCTGCTCTTCAAAGGGAAGCATTCCCTCCACATTCATATAGTGGGTTCCGGTAATGAGATTTTTTTCATTGGCATTTTCCGCCGTCAGACAATATGCTATCAGATGGCAACGGTTATACAGAAAAGGCGGGTCCGAGTCAATCAGCCCCTCATACTTTGCCTGCCGCCAGCCGGACGGCTTCACACTGCCAATCTTTCCTCTTTTTTCGGTGGGCATCAGCTCCCTGCTCACGTTGGCAAATGCCACGCCGCACCGTTCCAAATCATCCAGCTCGCTGTAGGACTCAAAGGTGTCCGTGTTTTTTTCCTCTTCCGTAAAAAAGGGAACATTGTCATTGATACAGACGTAGGGCTCCCCCGTGTATTCCGGGATAGCAAGGTCGTCCGTGATGCCGGTATTCCCGGTGTTGTCCGGCTTTTCGGAATTGTTTTCTCCTTCCGTTTTCCAGGTACTGCCGGAAACTTCTTCCGTAATCTCCTCGATAATCTGTCCAATCGGAGCAGCGCAGGAGGCCGTGCCAAATGCGCAGATTGCCGCAAGGACTATAACGGCTATTCTGTTTTTCCATTTCCATTTAAAATTCTGCATTTTCCTGCTCCCTGTCACTTTGTCCTGCATAACGTAAAAAACTGTTGTCCGACACGTCTGTCCTTGTGAAACAACAGTTTTGTTTTACAGCTATTTTTATTTTTCAGCTATTTTATTTGCGGCATCTTAAAAATTGCAGAAGCCTCTGCCCCTTGCCGTTTCCTGCGGCACATCCTCTCCGCTGACATAACCCGCATGAAATGCCATGTTAATGTCCCGGAGTTCCTTTTTGCCGTCGATGTAATCCTGGTACATTTCTACGAGGCCTGTCATGCAGCCGTCGCAGTTTGCTTCGATATATCCCAGAGAGTCCGCCACAATTTTTTCCCGCTCTTCTCTGGTGGTGTCTTTAATCAGATAACTCATATTTTCTCCTCCAGCTTCTTATAAAAAGCAACCGCATCCGCAACGTCTTTCTCATCCGGATGTCCCTTGGCAATGCCGCCGAGCAGCTTGAACGGTCCGTAAGTATCGTAGCCCTTGCATCCGAAATACCCGATATTGACCGCATGTTTGCTTGCCGTCACTTCTTCTATGGATTTGTAGGCAGCGGAACCGCCGTAAGTGCAAAGATAGAAAACCTTCTTGTTTGCCGGAAGATTTACGGATGCAAAATTCAACACCGTCTGGTGAAACTTTCCATAATAGATCCCGGAAGCAAATCCGATGCAGTCATACCCGGACAGTTCCATTTCCTTCACCTTGGTGGCATCCACCACTTCCACGTTACATTCTTTGGCAATAGCCTCCACTATTTTCTTCGTATTCTCATGATGCACCGAAGCCATTACAATAATGCTTTTCATTTTGTTTTCTCCTCTTCTGTATCTTCCGGCCATTCGGAACCGATGTCCAGTTTGTTTTCGACAAGCCACTCATCCTCTACGGAAACCGTCTTTGTTTCTCCCTGACTGTTTTCCAGAGTCACTGTCACTTTCGGCCTTTCCCCCGGCATCAGGGCTTCGCACCCATAATCGCCGTCAAAAATATGCTTTATCATCCACATAATAATGCCTTCTTATAAAATATAGTCCTTTTTGTGGGGAATGGGAAGAGTTTTTAAATGATATTAGTATTTACACAAAAACGGAGTCAGATATACCGGCAAAAAAGAAATCTGCCCTTCTCTGTCTACATCTTTCTGCGAGATGATAACACAATCCCTGACCGTCTTGGAATATTTTTTATGAAACTCTGTAAGGGACTCATGTTTTCCGACTCCCGAAGATTTCACTTCTATGGCAGATACCTTTGAACTCTGGGTAATCAGGAAGTCTATTTCATAATAATGTGTACTTTTTTCCTTCTTCCATGTATGATAGAACAATTCTCTGCCTGATGCGGCTATCATCTGGGCAACCAGATTTTCATACAGATAACCTAAATTTGCCGGCAGTTTATCCGCCAGCAATTTTGCATATATATCATTCTCCGCCACCGGTCTGTCTATAAACATCAACGTAATAAATAGCCCCGTGTCCGCAATATACATTTTATAACTGTCCAAATCCTTCGTAAGTGACAGACTTACTCTTGGGTCCGTTGTATTATAAGACGGAAGAACTGTTTTCGAGTCTATTAAATCATATAGTAATTTCTCTTCTTTTGATGATTTTCTCTTCCCAGTCAGTGCACTGGTACGATATTTTTTTCCGCCTTTGGAAAGCTGTGCCGGTATGGAATGATACATGGCTGAAATCATTCCGGACGGGTCCAGCTTTCTGAAATCATCCTCATACAACTTGATAATCTGGCGTTTTACCATATCAATCGCAGAAAAGTTTTCTCCGTTTACAAAGGCTTCTACTGCCTGTGGCATTCCACCGACAGCCATATACAGCCTTATATCTTTCATAAGCTTACGGTTGACCTGCTGCCCCACGCCTTTTTTCAGCATATATATTTTTTCCAGCAATTCATAATTGCCGTTGGTCGCATCACAAAATTCCTCATAGTCCATCGGATATACCTGTATCTTCATTTCTTCGGACGGAATGAGGATATCTTTAATATTTTTCCGAATGGATATTAAGGAACCTGTTTCTATATAGTGATACCTGCCATCCTTAACAAGATGCTTAATGGCTTGTCTTGCTTTGGGAAAAAGCTGTACTTCATCAAATATTATCACGGACTCATGTTGATATAAATTGATACCGGTTATCGCCTGCAGGCGAAGAAAAAACATATCCGGATTATGAATATCATCAAAGCACGCCAGCATTTCTTCGGATGTCTTTGAAAAATCAATCAGTATATAGGATTTATATTCTTTTTTGGCAAACTGCTCAGCAATGGTAGATTTGCCGACTCGTCTTGCCCCCTCCAGCAAAACCGCATACTTGTCAGCATACTGTTCTTTCCACTCTTTCAACTCGTCATATGCTTTTCTCTTAAAATACATGCCTGCCTCCTATAAAGTTTCGATAGAATATTACAACCTGCATTATAAACTAAGTATATTCTATTATTTGCATTTCTTCAATATTTTATTTCCCCAAATCATGCAAAATTTCAAAACTTTTTTATAGTAAAACATGCAGTTCTTCAAGATTTTATTTGTATAAAACATGTTTTGGTTACATTTTTGGTACATATTTCATCAATTTTTTGCTTTTTATCTCAGCATCATTTATATTACAGTGCAAGATATTCCCACTTTTGTCAGATAAATCCTCCATTTTTTCCAAAGTATGCTATGATATTTTATATGACTCTTTGATGACAGGACTTCAGTATGACCTGCTTTTTTAGAAAGGAAACCCTCTATGAATACACCCGATTTTTCCAAAGAAAATATCAAACCTTTATTTGACTCAAAATTTATCCGGGTCTTTGATCTGCAATATGCGGAAGGAAAGCATTATTATGATGCCACCAGACGCACCGGCGACGATTTGGTCGCTTCCAAAACAAAAGAAGAATTTAAGAACATGCATGCGGATGCCGTTACCTGCATCGTGGTTCTTAGCATAAAAAACGAGGAACCCAGACTGCTTCTAAGCCATGAGTTCCGTTATCCTACCGGGCAGTTTCTCTTAAGTCCGCCCGCAGGGCTCATCGATAAAGAAGATTTGCTGCCGGCTATGACAGCAGCTTCTGTGCCGTCCGATGCCGCAGCAAACGCCGCCGGTACGGACATGCATACCGCCCCTCTGATTAAAACCGCCATCCGGGAGCTTAAGGAAGAAACCGGCATTGTATTCGGGGAAAACGACACTGCCCGCGTCATCAATCCGCTGCTTTTCAGTACACCCGGCATGACCGACGAAAGCAATGCCCTGGTGCTGCTTTCCATCAACCGGGACACCATGCCGGATTTAAGCACCGCCGGTGCCGTAGGCAGCGAATGTTTTGACGGCTTCTCTCTTTTCACAAAAGAGGACGCTCTCCGCATTTTGCGGCAGGGCACGGATGAAAACGGTATTTTTTATTCCATATACACCTGGGCGTCCCTCATGCATTTTGTCACAATGCCTTTCTGACGCAGATAATCGTCCAATTCCAGATTCCGGCACATGAACGGCTGGGCGCCTCTGCGGAAAATCCAACTGGTGCAAAGCGGCATGTGCAGAATGGTCTGCGTGGTTTTGTTGCACCGGGTAGCAATGGAGGATGCCGTTTTCGGGTCATTCCCGCCCATATAAATCAGGGTGTCGCAGTCATCTGCAATGGTGTGGGCTCCCATGTCATAGCTTTGTTCCAACTGGGACAAAGACTGCAGGATTAAAATAGCGGAAATTTTCCGGGAGCGGATGTTGGAAATCATGTTTTCAAAGTTGTCAATCCGGCAGTTTGTGGCAAAGTCGTCCATGAAAAAACGGACCGGCACCGGCAACTGGCTGTCCGCACACCGCTCGTCCGCGTAGGTGCAGAGCCGGTTCATGGTCTGGGTAAAAAACAGGTTTATCAGTAAATCCATGGACCTGTCCGTGTCCGAAACTTCCACAAATACCGCCGTTTTCTGCCTGCCGATGGAAGTCAGGTTCAGTTCGTCGTCCCGCATCATCTGTGCCAGTTCCTCCGTGTCGAGGGAGCAGAATTTGCTGATAGCGGTCACAACAATCGTGTGGAACGTTTTGTCCGGCGCCTGATTGACATTCTGGAACTGCTTATACGCCCAGCTTTTGGGATTTTTCTTATGCAGGTTTTCCATCATATTTGCCAGGATACTGTCCCGGCTGTCGCTGTCATCCCTTCCCGCCGCCCGCAGAATTTCCAGTATCATATGAAAATTGTGCATGCCGGACTCCTCCGGTACGGTTTCCTTCACATACGCTATCAGACTGCTTATCAGCATCATGGCAGAATCATCCCAGAACGGGTCTGCCATGTGACGGCGTTTCTCGCTTACCATGATGTGGGAAAGCTGCTGGATTTGCTGCGTATTTTTCACATACTGCAGGGGATTGTAATGGACGGATTTTTCCGGATGGATAAAGCTTAACTTCACCACCCGGTAACCATGCTCTTCCATATAGTGTCCCCACTGCCGGTGCAGATTTCCCTTGGGGTCCGTCAGCACATAACTGCCCACGCATTCCAAAAGGTTCGGCGTAATAACCGTCCGGGTCTTGGCGGCGCCCGTGGTTCCCACCACCAGCACATTGTTGTTGAGTCTGGTCTGCCGGTCGTCCAAACTGTATCGTTTTCCGTCCGGTAAAATCATAAAACCATATTTATCCGCACTTCTGTCTGCCATGTTTTTTCCTCCCTGTTATATGTGCCTGCCGTGGGGATGCTTCCGTTTTACATCAGGTCATCCGTTACCCAGTCGCAAATTCCGAAAGCTACCGCCTCTTTCGCGTCCATGTAGTTATTGTATTCGGTCGCCCGGTTTATTTCTTCGATGCTTTTTCCCGTGTGCTTTGCCAGAATTTCATTTAATTCCTGTCTGGTCTGCATCATAAGGTCGGCGGTGTTCTTAACCGATGATACGGAACCGCCCACCCCGAGGGGAATCAGCGGCTCATGTATCATGACCTTGCTGTGTGGCAGAATAAATCGCCTGCCTTTCTGACCGCCGGCAAAAATAACGGCGCCCATACTTGCCGCCATACCCACGCAGTATATGTTTATCGGCGCCCTGCAGGACTGTATCAGGTCGTAAATGGCAAGTCCCGCATTGACCTCGCCGCCGGGGCTGTTGATATAAATATTGATTTCCGACTGTTCATCCTCCATGAGATTTAACATCTGCATGGTAAAGGAAAACACAAGGTTTTCATCGATATTGCCGAATAAAAACACCTTCCTGCCTGTAAGGGCGTCCGTCAAAAGGGAAACGGTACGGATGCCGTCCGCCGTCTCCCGTTCTACCTCCGGTACATCATTGTATGTGTTCGTCATGTTGCTACCTCCTGTGGTGGTTATGGTTCGCTGCTCGTTGTGGTTTTTATTTTAGTATGTGGGCGCCCTCTTGTCATTGAACGCATAGTTTAACCGAGCGATGCTTATTTTTGTGCAAAAAAAGAACCCATATCCTTGTGATATGAGTTCTGATTGCCGTCTCTGCGCACCAGATATTTTTCTCCTTTATTCTTCCCGCAGTCCCGTATCGGACAGTCTTTCGTCTATTCGCAAGTCAATCAGAAATTTAATCCCCAGCGCCAACAGTCCAAACATATGACAATGCATGCCAAAGGAAAATCCTCTCATCATTACCTTCCACAGTCCCTGCGAAATACGGCGCACTTCTTTTCCGAAGGCAAGCTTCCGAAAACATTTATGTCCCAGAACATCTCCCTCGTAGGTGCGAAGCGTTTTCCGGACGGCTTTCATGGATTTTCCGTGCTCCACGTATTCCATCTTGGCATCAAAAAAGGCGGCAAAGAAAAGGGTATACCGTACGAGTCCTTCATAATCCCGGTACGCACTTCCGCCGGCTGTTATCTGCTCCTGAACCGTATGGGCAATCTGCAGCCAGCACTTTGCGGACTCCGGTTTGTACTGATAGGAAATGGAGTCGTCATTTTTCCGGTAGATATAGCCGATATCGTCCATAAAACCAAACTTTGCCTGATACAGATAGCATTGCAGGTTAAACAGCTTGTCCTCCGCATAGGCAAGATTTTGAAAGCAAATGCTATGTTCATCCAGAAAAGCTTTGCGGTAAAGCCGTCCCCATACATAGGAAAGCGTGCCTACGGAAAAGAAACCTTTGAACCGGAAGTTTTCCTCTTCCCTGTCAAGGGAAGAAAAAGCTTCATGGCCTGCTGCCTGCAGAAGCCTGCCGTTCCAGTTTCTCTCGTAATTGCAGACAACAATGTCCGCCTGCTGCCTCTCCATCTGCTCCGCCAGTTTTTGCAGGATATCCGCCCCCGCCAGGCAGTCATCCGCATCCAGAAAACAAAGATATTCTCCCCGCGCCATTTTCATGCCGGTATTCCGTGCTGCCCCGGCGCCGTTTTTCTCTTCTTTATAAACACAAACCCTGTCATCCGTCTGCGCATAACTTTCGCAGATGGACAGACTGTTGTCCTTCGACATATTGTCCACTAAAATAAGCTCCCAGTCCGTAAAGCTCTGCATCAGCACGCTGTCCAGCGCCTCTTTTAAGTATTTTTCCGCATTGTAGACCGGAACTATCACGGATATTTTTATCGTTCTGTCATGCATTTGTTTTGCCCCTTTTCATCCTGTTTACTTTGTATTTTCACCCTTTTATCCTGCTAAGTACCTTGCCCCCCATTCGTTTTAGCAGCCGTAAAAAATCCCTGCATTCCGCCGTCCGGCAGTAACATAACAAAAGCAGCACATTCGGCACCACCATGCATACCCCGAAACGGAACAGCAGACTGCCGAGCGCTCCGCCCTCATACCATCTGCAGCATACATGGGTCAGTCCCCATACCGCCGCCATAACCATCAGATGCCAGGTATATTTCAGAAAAAATTTCACCGGTTTTTCATGGAAACGGTGCTTATAAAGCACATAGGGTTCCACCCAGAAGGAGGTCAGCAGGGTGCTGCAGAGAGTTCCTAAAAAGACTCCGGCAATCCCCAAATTTTCCACCAGCAGAATGGAAATGCCCAAATTTAATACGGCTTCAATAAGGGATTTGTAACGGTCGTACCAGAACAGTCCCATGGACTCCTTAAAGATAAGCACCGCCCGACGGGTACCTGTCACGAAAAAGTTAATGCACAAAATCAGCACAATGTCTTCCGTAAACAGATACTGCTTTCCGAATGCCAGCTCCACAAACGGATTCAGCATTTCCAAAAGGCAGATGCCTGCAAAGCCGAACATCCACTGTCCGATAAAAAATAAATCCGCAAATACATGCCCTACTTTTTCGCCGTCCTCGGTAGCTCCTAAATTGCCCACACTGGCGGTAACTCCCTGCAGCGCCTGGTCAAGCACCTGCCTCACGGAGCCGATAACCAGGTAATAATTGGAGTACACGCCCGCGCTGATAACCCCAACAAAACCGGATATCAGCAGATTGTCGGTATTGTTGACCGCCACCTCACCGATTTTGTGCATCAGCATGGCCTTTACATTTTTTATAATGTCCTTCCGCTCGTTCTCCGGCAGTTTTTCCTCACACGTTTCTTTCAGGTACGGAAATAGCCGGTCTGCCTGCTTTGACATCACAATATTCGCCGTAATGGTGCAAACCACCGCCGCCAACAAAAACAGGATGAAATTTTTCGTGGTCAGCAGAATAATTATCTGCAAAATATCCTGAATAACCAGAAATCCATTGTGGTTTATCACGGTCAGATAATTCATCTGATGCGCGTCCACCAGTGTCTTTTTGTAAATCAGCAGATAGGAAATCACCGAATTTAACAGGTACAAAAGATAAATCAGAAGCAGGTGATCCACATCCGGCCGGTTCTTCATAAGCACATTTAAAAACGGGATGAGGCACAGACCTGCCACCAGCACGACTGCTGCCGTTATCCGGTAAAAGGTACGGAACATCCGCATTAAAATCTGCTGTTTTTTCGTGTCTTTTCTGGCAATGGGACCGTACAGCGCATAGGTAATTGCCGTGCCCACGCCCAGTTCCGACAGGGATAAGATATTCAGAATGTCCGTAAAAAGACCATTGATGCCCACATAGCCTTCACTCAGTGTATGCGTAAAAACCACTCTGGTGAAAAATCCCATCAGAATGGCTGTAATCTGCGCTATAAATGCCACGGAGGTATTCACCATGGAATACTCTGTCCTGCTTTTTTCCGCCATATTTATTGCTCCCTTGCCTGCACCGGATTGTTCTCATAATCAAGGACTTCCTCTCCGCCGAAATTGCCCCGTTTATCTTACCAGTCCGGAGCCTTTTCTGTATTCCTCGTTGATTTCCCACAGTTCTTTTTCCCCGTTAATATAGGGTTCATAGAACGTGTCCACGGAACCACCGCCTAAATTATCGCATCCATTGCAGAAATCGCAGGCTCCTCCGCACTGGCTTAAGCCCTCCTGCACAATACGAATTCTTTCTTCTCTGGTCGTGTCCTTTATCAGAATACTCTTAATTTCCATGCAAAACACATCCTTTCCTTTATTTACCGTGCTTACTTTCAAAGCTGCGGATTTCTGCCAGCACATCTTCCGTACTGCCGTCACCGGCATCGTACCAGTCCATTCTCTTTATGTACTTTCCGAGCCAACTGTCATGCAGGGCGTTTGTGACAAGTCCCACATCGCTGAATGCATCCTTGCGGTCTTCGATGGTAAAAATCAGTTTGTGGTTATCCTTCGACCGTTCCGTAAAATCACACCGGGTAAACGTATCGCGTACGGTTCGGTACACGGCATCCAAGTCATGTTCCCCAAGAGTGCGTACCTTTTCGTCATCGATTTCCACCGTAATTTTATACAGATAATCGACTGCATCGTCCTGCTCCCCTGCCTTTTCGTAAACATAAGTCTGGCGGCTGCTGTAACCGTCCTTCTTAAACTCCGAAAACAATGCCTCGATTTTCACCGGCGTCACACAGATTAAATTCATGGGCGGCTGCAAATTCTGCAGTGCCCCTATGGGAATTTTTTTATAATCCGCATGCGCATTGTAAACCTCGGAAAACGGCTCCACTATTTCTGCCGTTCCCGTTACCTGCAGGCTTCTTAAATTTCCAAAACCGTCGTATTTATCAAAAATAGCAAGACTCACATTGTCATTCTTTTCCAGACCGATAAACTTTTTACCGCCCTCAGAAAACATCCAGAACTTTCCGTCATGATAACTGTACTCGATGGGTGTGCATCTGACATAATCGCCAGTTCCCGTTGCCAGTGCGCAGGTATTGTTTTCGCCAATATACGCCTCGATTGCCTGCTTCAGCTGTTCCTCCGGCATTTTTATCTGTTCTTTTTTGCTCCAGTATTCCCGGGCTGTTTTGAATTGTTCCTTTGTCATATTGGTCTTCATTCCCTTCCTGTCAAACGCAAGCTCTGCCTGTTAAAACAAGGATTATCTGATTTTAGTGCCACAATTTCAATTTTTTTATCCATTTGTGGCACATGTTTATTGAATTATAATACAAAACTGATTTCGTCCTACTTAAAATTATTACTAATCAATTTTCACCTATCTCGACTAATTCCTAATTAAATTATCACCCCACAACAGTGGTCTATCTCATGCTGGATAATCTGCGCCGCAAAGCCGCTGTATTTTCCGTGATGAGGTTTGAAATTACCGTCCCCGTCCGCAATAACATATCTTTTCTTAAAAAATGCGTCTTTTCAAATATGCCATTTTCTATTTCAGCAATTTTCTTATCTGCCCATCCGCCGCTATCGGATAAATTTCATGCATGTGCTCCACTATCTGCCGCCATGACTCCTGTGGGTCGTCCTTATAGCGGGAGGTCACATAGCCATAGCCGAACAGGTGCTCCGGTGATGAATACACCGCCACGTCCCAGCCGTATTCTGCGCCTTTTTTATTGACTCGCTTCTTAAAGTCGCAGTTGCAAAGATATGTCTGCATCATAAGCCCGGTAACCGCACCCTCAAAGCCCTTATAGCCTTCCTTGCCAAAACCTGCAAGCTTCTTTAATTCACTGGAAAATATTTCCGCGTCCTCATTCCCGTCCATGAAATTTTCCATAATTCTTTTGTGCTTCAAAGGTGCTTTTCCGTCCTCATACAGAGCATCAAAATCATATCCGTCCCGCCGGTAGTTGGCAAACACCGGCAGCCATTTTTTAGATATAAAACCGGCTTTTTTATCGAAGAACTTGCCGTATACGATATCGCGTTTCCCGGCTATAATTGCCCGCCATAGCCAGGGGTCTTTCTCCGGAATATCACACCACCAGTACTCCGGCGCCGTTCTTTCTTCCAGGGAAAACCCCGGAATGTCATTCTTAAACAGCGGAAGAAATCCCTCTTCATTGATATATGCGATTGCTTCCTCTACCGTATGAAGACACTCCGGGTCATCCCATTCTACTCCATGCATAATCCATTCGCCTGCTTCGTTACCCATTGCCTGCTCCCGTTTTTAGTCCCACTTCTCCACTGCCTTATTATAGTATTCCATCAGCACCGGTCTGGTAAGCCGGTTGATCTCCACATCTTCCGCCATTTCGTCCTTTCCGAACAGGAAAAGTGCGGATACATTCTCCGTGCTTAAGTACTTTGTCTCCACATCAAAAGTCAGTTCTTCCTTCAGTTCCTTCCGGCTTGCCATATTGAATCCCCAATCCCCGAATGCCGGCACCTGCAAATGATACGGTTTTACACAGAATCCTTCGCTTTCGATGGTATGATTGATACACCAGAAAGCTTTTGTGGCATAGTAGGGGCTGGTGGACTGCACCACCATAACTCCATCATCCTTCAGATGATTTCCGCACATCCGGTAAAAAATATTGGAGTACAGCTTATTTAAGGACTCACTGTTCGGATCCGGCAGATCCACGATGATCAGGTCAAACACATCCTCCGACTTTTCCAGATATTCATAGGCATCCGTATTAATCACATGCAGCTTTTCCGATTGCAGGCTGTTTTCGTTGATTTCCGTAATGTTGGGATTGGTGGAACAGATGCGTATCATCTCGGCATCCAGATCCACAAGGGTAATGTCCTTTACCTCATCGTATTTGAGAACTTCCCGAACCGCCATACCGTCTCCGCCCCCCAGAATGAGTACGTCCTCCCTTTTAGAAAGTTCACTCATGGGAACATGGACCAGTGCTTCATGATAGCGGTATTCATCCGCCGTGGAAAACTGGCAGTTTCCGTCTATGTAAAGCCGCACATCATCCCGATGCTTCGTCATAACTATTTTCTGATACTGTGTCTGCTCCATATAGATAATATGGTCTCTGTACAGTCCGTCTTCAATGCTGTTGGAAATATTGTCCGCAAACAGGATTCCCACTGCCATTCCTATAGCAAGAATTCCCGCAATCACACGGTAAATCCGGATGTTTTCCACCCGCTCTCCAAACCGCCACAAAATCAGCATGGCAGCTGCAATATTCAGGAGTCCGCACAGAAATGATGTGGCAAAATAGCCAAGCTGCGGCAGAAGGAGTAAAGGAAACGCAATAGAGCCTAAGAGCCCCCCAATGTAGTCAAAGCTGAAAATGGAGGAAAGTGTTACCGACAGATTATTTTCATCCGCTTCAATAATCCTTGTCATAATGGGGATTTCCGCTCCGGCCAGCGTGCCGATTAAAAGAATTTCCGCATACATGACAGCCGCATAATTGCTGATGTAAATATTGGAAAGAAAAAGCAGAAGGGAGCTTACGCCCCCAACCACGCCAATGCTTAACTCAATTGTGACAAATACGTGAAACAGATTTTTCTTAAAATATTTGGAAATATAAGATCCAAAACCCAGTGCTGCCATATATAGTCCGATGGTTATGGAATACTGCAGTGTGCTGTTTCCCAAAAGGTAGGAACTTACCGCACTGATAATCAGTTCATAACACATGGAACAGCCTGAAATAATCAGGGTTGTCAGCATCAGAAGCCTGTATTTCTTACTCATGTCGTTTTCCTTCCGTCTGCTTTGTAAAATGATTTATCACGGTCACGCCGTACATTACTGGATGACACCGCTTACGATAAACGCAATACCCAGAAAGATACCGAAAATCATAATACCGGCTGCTTCATTCTTTTCCTTCAGCGCCACATTAAAATTAAATTTCCGGTTTACCAGATCCACTAAGAAGTAAGCAACGATAAATGCCACAATACCGATGCCCGCAAAGGTTACGGTATCCAGCACTCCCTGCAGCAATTCTACCGCCTCGCCCACCGTATTGGAAATGATGGCGGAACGGATGACAAACCCGAGACTGGCATAAATTCCCGCAGACACCCAGCCTACCGCTTTATTTCCCTCCCGGATTTCCTGCGGAAAATCCACCGGAATGACCAGATCGATGATAAAATAGCCAAGCATCATCATGACAAGACCTACCCCAAGATACACTACTGTTTCCAATGCTACTGTTAACATACACTTTTCTCCTTTTACCTGTTGGCTGTTTTTAGTTTCTTTTAACTGTTTTTGTTACTTTCCGCTGCTGATTCCTCCGCTTGAGGAATTCCGGCTGTTGATGCTCGACTGTCTTACGGAATTGGAATAGGAATCAAAGTAGCCGTTGCCGATATTATGTACGGTGGAGCCGTCATACATGGAATACGCCGAAGGCGTGCTCTTGTAGGAATTTGCATCCGAAGAATATCCCGAGCTGTAATAATGACTTCGGTACCAGCTTGTATCGGAACCGGAACTTCTGTACGGGGAATTGTCCGAGGTGTAATTGTACTTACGGTTCGATATCTGTACATACACTACATTTTCTTCCGATTCCGGATGGTAAATCAGACAGTATTCCTTTTTGGTAAGGATTGCTATTTCCGCATCTGACTCATCATCCTTCTGGGTTACGGAAATCGTATTGCCGTCCACACCCTCGATAATGTCCTTTGCCACATCATCCGTGGTAGCATCTATAAAATACTCATATACTGTTGCCGTCTGGTTCTCATTTCCCGTAATGGAAGTCTTATAATTATATTTAACTGTGGATTCCAGATACGAGGAAATCTTTTTGCTGTTGACAGCCATACCGGAAGACAACGTAGTAAAAATAGGCGGTATAAACATAAACAAGACAATAAGGGCAACAACAATCCCCAGTCCCTTCGCACTGTTTTTCGGTTTTTCAAACCCGGTTACCACAATCTGTTCTTTTTCTACATATTCTCCCTTAGAGTATTCCGTTCCGTCGCTCCACATCTCCACCGACAGGGTATGGTCCTCGGATTCGTCTTCAAACTCCAAAAACGTTGCCCGCTCTCCCGGGTCCACATCCACATCTCCGCCGTAGCTTCTGACCACCTGGGTTCCTTCGTCCACCTTATGCCATTCCGGTCCGATTCTGCCGTCCACATCGTTTGCCGGCCAGGAAACCGAATACTCATTGTAAAAATCATCACAGGAAAGCCATGCTTCTCCTTTTTGCGTCCGTAGCCGGTACTCTGTCCAGAATTTTCCCGGATCCTGTGTATTTTCATACCGGATAAAACCGATCACCTTTCCTGCAAGACCATTGATGTTAAGCAGTGTTCCCACCTGATAACTCATTCTCTTCTTCCCCCTTTGCCACTATCTTCTTTGACGGCTTTGCTTCTGTTCCGTATCAGCCACCTCTGCCGGACGTCCCGGTCCGGGTGCAATCTCTCTCTGCACGGAACGCATCACAATTCTGCCTGCTCCGAACAGCTCCTTCAGTATTTCCGCAATTCCTTCCACCACTTCATCCGTACAGGAAAAGATATCCACTGCCGCATACCCGTATTCGGGCCATGTATGTACCGAAAAATGAGAAGTAGAGATTACCGCAAAATAGGTCACACCGATGGGTTCAAATTTGTGAATGCATTCCTCCACAATATCCGCACCTACATATTCTATGGCCCGGTGCGCCGCCGTCTTAATGGCTTCCGTATCATCTATGATTTCCGAACACTCATATAAATCCGCAATCAGCTGTATTGCCATGTTCCCCTCCTTCCGTAATTGGTCTTCGATTCTGCCTTTGATGCTCCGCATTTACTGCAGTTTATGGCATCGGAACGATTGTATGCTCCGCAGTATTCGCACAACCAGTCCGGCTCATTGGTCGTCATGGCCTTTTCTTTTTCCGTCAGTGTTGCTGCCTCTATATCCTCCGGCAGGTAAAAAACGGTTTCCACGCCACGGGCTCTTCCGCAGGAAGTACATGCGTCAAAGCGGGCCTTAATCCCCTTCTTTCCGCAATATGCACAGTCCCAGAGACCCTCAATCCTTGTTTCCATAGAAATTCCACCTTTTTCACGTAAACGAACAAATTTTATTTATTATACCATATGTATCGTGGCATTTCCATTATAAAGTACGCACGTTGCCAGCGTTCTTCGTGCAAAAAATACTGTCTGCACGGCATTTGCATGCTGTAGGCGGTATTTTCCCGGATATATTTTCTATTTCTCTGCCTTAATCAGGTTTTTATAAAACCGTACGGCTCCCGGCAGGCAGTTGTACTCAATGTTTTCATTCAGTCCGTGCATTCCCTTCATCTGCTCCGGTCCGTAAACCACCGGGGCAAATCGGATACAGCTCTTGCATACCGGCTGGTAGAACCGGGCATCGGTTGCTCCCGTCATCACGTACGGACTTGCCGGAAGTCCCGGAAAGGTTTCCGCAATGGTCTGCTCCACAAGGCGGAACGCCTCTCCGTGAATGTCCACGGGCTCTGTGTAATCATTGGCATGCAAAACTTCGGTTTCCAATCCATGCTTTGCGGCTATTTTCCGGATAATCTCCAGGCTTTCCTTTTCTCCCTGATGGGGAATGAAACGCATATTGGCTCCCACATAGGCTTCCTGCGGCAATACGTTATAGGCATCGGCGCCCTTCTGTACGGTAAACGCAATGGTTGTCTTTAACATGGCTCCCGCCTGTGCGCTGATGGCCGGCAGAACCGCATTTAACAGCGGCCGGAACAACCACAGATTGCCGAAGATCAATTTCATTCCAAAGCCCGCATACGGAGCCAGCCGGGTAAACATAGCTGCGACTTCCGGCAGCATTTTTTTCCGGAACGGAGAATGAGTCTCTACTTCATTGACAAAAGCTGCCAGCCTGGCAATGGGAGTTCCTTTTACGGGAGTACTTGCATGACCTCCGTTGCTTCTGGCGGTAAACTTTACATCGCCCTTTCCTTTTTCAAACACACCTACCATGGCAAAATTACCGTGGATGCCTCCGATAGGCTCCGTGATGATTCCGCCGCCTTCATCGCATACTAAGAATAATTCAATGCCTCTTTTCTGAAGCTCTGCCACGATCTTGGGTGCACCGTCCCCGCCCCACTCTTCCGTGCAGGAAGATGCCAGATACACATCGGCAGGCGGTACAAAGCCTTCCGCCAGCAGCTCTTCCACCGCCTGGAAAAATGCCATGACCGAAGCTTTGGTATCGGAGGTTCCTCTGCCCCATACCTTACCGTCCGCAATATCTCCGGAAAAAGGCTCATGCACCCACTCCCCTTCCGCAGGAACCACATCCTGATGACTCATCAAAAGAATGGGCTTCTGTGAACTCTTTCCTTTCCAGTAAAAAAGCAGGTTCCCGTCAATTTCCGTTTTTTCCAGTTTTTCATGCACCAGCGGAAACAGTTCTTCCAATACCTTATGGAATCCCAAAAACTTTTCCACTTCCGGCACATTGGCATGTGAGGTGGTATCGTACTGCACCATTTTAGAAAGTTTCCGTGCCAGCGCCAGGGACTCTTCCTCGGATTCTTTCGCTATATAGGTCGATGTTTTTGACGGCATCAGAAGTGTCCGGATGACCGCAATGAGCAGAAGCAGCAGGATGACTGCGAGCACTGCAAGAAGTATAAAACCAATGTATTTCATATCTGACCTCTTTTCTTAGGATTCTTTGGTATTCCCGTTCTTACTTCCTGCCGCATTCTTCTTTTTGAACAGCAGATAAGCAATGCCGATGGCAATGGCGCCGGAAGGAATGATCATAAAACTGGTGGAGCCGATCAGGGAAGGTACCAGAATAAACAGCAGGCTCATAACCACTAACGGCAGGGCTGCTATCTTCATATTTTTACGATAATACTTGTATGCCATGGCACCGAACAGCGCCGGAACCACATTTTCAAATGCCGGCTGCAGAACCTCGCTCTGTAAAATGGGCTGCAGGGGAACCATCAGAAGTACACCGATTGCCAGCACCAGAATGGTAACCAGGGAGGAAGTGGCGATGGAGATCGTGGAAATGATCTCATTTTCCGGAGTTCCGGTCTTTGCTCCCACCATATCCCTGGCGTTGACGGCACAGGGAATCTTCATATTGATCAGGTTGCCGGTGATAAATGCCAGATAGCCGCCTCCGGCTCCCAACATAGGTGTATAAATTAAAAATTCTGCGATACTGCTGACCAGCCATACCAGTCCTACGGAAAGAAATCCCTTTCCCACCGCCCCAAGATCCGGATAGGCGCCCAGTATCTTACCGATCAGGAAAGGCGCGCCCACCAGCATGACCAGTGTGATAATGCTGACAATTCTGCCGATCACATGGGTTTTTCGAGTATAACTGTCCCAGACAGCCGTTTTCTTATTTTCTTCCATTTTGTAATCCTTTCTGTCATATCCTAATCAGAATATTTTCCCGTCAGGCAGCATTTCCCGTCAGGCAGCATTTCCTGTCGGGCATGCTTTCCTGTCGGGCATGCTTTTCCGTCAGGCAACGTTTTTCCTGTCAGACGGTGTCTTACAGCAGTCCCGCCAGAACAGCCGCCAGCATACCGGCAATCATACTGCCGGCAATGGAAAAACTGTCCACCCAGGCCTGTTTCTTTTTCTCCACCAGATAAACAAAACCCGCCATGACCAGTGCCGATACCGCCAGTACGATCAACGGAATATAGTCCCCGTGAAACGTAAACAATCCGTTTTCCGATATAAAGCCGCCAATGTATCTTCCGATATAGGTACTTACCAGTCCGATGAACATGGCCGTCATAGCCATGTCCCCGAACCCGGGCTTATCGCTCTTTTTGTCCGCCGTCAGTTTCTTTGTATATTTTTTATTTAAGAATACTGACATGACCATTCCCCAGATAATACAGATGCTCATAAGAAGTGCAATGGTAGTGAAGGCCCTCGGTGTCATTTCCGCAGCCGAAAGGGTGCTCAGCCCCACCTGTTCCGCCGCTGCCTGAGCCACCTGGGTTTCATAGTGCAGGGCACCGATCACGGACAGGCGCAGCCAGGGCCAGGGAGTTCCCAGGCTTCCCGACAGGGCAATGACTCCCAGTAAAATACCCACACTGGGCAGCAGGGAAAATGTGGCGCTGGAAATGATTGTACGCTTCATTTTCGTGGTATCCATACCGATGGCCTTGCCGGTGCGGTAAGCTCTCACCAAGAAAATAACACAGACCACTGCCACAAAAGCAATGATTCCCCCGCAGATCAGGTACATCGGTACACTGTTTAACTGATTTAAGATTGACATACGACTACTCCACCTTCTTTTACCGTAATATTCATATCGTCCTTTACATAAGCCAGGAACTCTTCGCCCAGACTGTCGATGACAGGCATCTTACTGTTTTCCAGCCATACATCCGCTAAAATAGCACCGGCTGCCGCCAGGGAATCAATGGGTTCGGAAAACAGCATGCATGCCGGCTGTCTTCCCATGGAGCAGGCGCAGTACAGTACCAGTCCGCCTGTGGTGGAACCGATGGTTGTCGGCAGGCACAATGCCTTCCCTGCCATCTGTTTGCCGTAAAGGTCCGGGTTATTCTGGTCCCCGCAGGTTGCTTTTTTATCTCCAAACTGCAATGCTTTCTGGAAAGATGCCAGTGTATTGAGTCCTCCGTGGGACACCAGTGCCTTGGCTTCTGCCGTGCCTTTTGCTACTACTCTGCCCTTAAACTCTTTCATCTGGATGCGCCTCCCTTCGTAATCTGCTCTAAAATTTCCTCATCCGTATAATATCTGGCGCTGGTATAGGTTCTTAATTTATTGCTGGAAGTAATGACAGGCATTTTTCCGCTGAGCGGATTGTTCATGTACATGAGTGGACAAATATAAGAAGTAATGACGCCGGTCTTTTTTAAGACAGCCGCATAGGGTGTTTCCTCAAATTTCTTAAGAACCGCCGGTGCTGCCGTAAAGACAGTCGGAATACAAACTTTGGTCTTTCCGGCTTCTTTTAAGCCTTGCTTCACTTTTTTCGTCCAGTCAATTAACTGGTTTAAGCTCATATGCGGACATCCCATAAAGCACAGCTTCGGGGCGGCATCCTTCTTTTTCCAGATAACCGGATAACTGTCATAAACCCGCTGCAGTTCCGCATCATCCACCACATAGACCTTCGCGCCCTCTGCCACAAGGTCTTTTCCGTATTTCACTGCTTCCGGGGTAATGTTTTCCACATGATATAAACCTACCGCACCGTTGGAGGCCGTTGCGGCGCCGAAATCCTTCAGATAGGTCTTTGCCGCCTCATCCAGTTCACCGCCAAGCCACTTGTCCAGTCCCTCTATATAGGGTACATCTGCCATAACCTTCATGCCGATGGCAGAACCGAGCAGCTGCGCTTCCGGCTTTTTCGTGGTCTCGATCTTCACCACCCAGGTTGCTTTTCTGCCTTCGTCCGTCAGTAATCCGAACCGCGGCACGTAGCCCGCTACCGAGCCCATAAGGTCGATGATCCCGGAATTACGGTTGCATCTTGCCCCCAGAACGGAATTGGCATAAACCACCGCCGAGGACTCCGACCAGGACAGGATGTCTCCCATTGCCGGTGTATTGCCCACTTCATCCATGTAACAGGTACAGGTATAGGCATCTTTATCCATAATTCCTAACTGCGTCAGTTGTTTTTCATAGTCATCCTGCTTGGAGTACATGAAATTCTTAAAAACAAAATTCTGCAGAAAAGAACTGGGTACGTTGGGGTCAAGCGGTCTCGGGTCCGCCGAAAACTTCTGTTTGGACACATTGTTGGACTCTATGAGCTGATTCATCAGTTCATAGACCGGTGCCAGGGCCTTCAGACCGAAGGATGTAACCAGATGATTGTATTTACTGGTTACAGGCACCATGGCGTCGGCGCCGAAAACTTCTCCGTACCGCACCAGTGTCTGCATTACCTTTGCCAGCACATCGCCCTGTTTGCCGTCTAAAATATCCTGTTGTTCTTTTGTTAAATTCATTTGTATCCCTCCCATCAGATTTTCATGGCTACTTCATAAGCACGCCATACCACCGTTCTCAGGTTCCCGACACCGTTGCAGTCACCGACCAGATAAGTCCTGCCGCCTGCCTGCGTAAGCGGGTTCGGAATATAACCGGCAGAACTGATTACACTGTCGCAGGAAATCGTCAGTTCTTTTCCTTCCGCATCCCTGCATACAATGCTGCCGTCCTTTACTTCCTGTAAGGTGGTTTCCAGATATACCGGCACTTTATGCAATGCAAACCATTCTCTTAAATAGGAACTGTTTGCCAGGCAGACACCGGTCTGGGCAATTAAATCATCCTTCATTTCCACAATAACAGGCTGTTTGCCCTGCAATGCCAGTTCATAAGCAATCTCACAGCCGGTAAGACCTCCGCCGATGACCGCCACCGTTTCTCCTACCGGAGTACCGGTCAGGTAATCGCAGGCTTCCACCATCTTTTCATGACCGGGCACTTTTTTCAGTACACGGGGCACCGAACCTGTGGCAATAATCACGGGTGCACCTGCAAACTGCTCTGTATTTTCTACTTTTTCATTATAATGGATTTCCACATTCAAATCTGCCATCTGTTTCCGGTACCAAGCCAGTAAATCCCGGAGTTTTCCCTTGTAGCTTTCCGCGCTGGCTGCAATAAACGTACCACCCAGATGGTCCGTCTGTTCATGGATCACCGGCTCATGACCGCGAAGCTTCAACACCCTGGCTGCCTCCATGCCGCCGATACCGCCGCCGATAATATGGACTTTTTTCGGATTTCCGGTCTTGATAATCCGATGTTTCTCCCACTGCATAGTCTCTGCATTCACAGCGCAGCGTGCCAGGTGCAAAGAGTCGGACAATGCCTGGTCATTGGGAACGCCCTTGTAATGACACATGTTAAAGCAGCCATTGTGGCACAGAATACAGGGGCGGATGTCGTCCTCTTTGTCCTCCATCAGCTTGGTCACCCATTCCTGGTCTGCCAGGAACTGTCTGGCAAATCCGGCGCCGTCAATTCTGCCTTCCTTTATGGCTTCTGCCGCTGTTTCCGCATCCATACGTCCCGCACAAACCACGGGAATATCCACGAATTTCCGGATATGCGCCACATCCTCCAGGTTGCAGTTTTCCGGCATATAAATGGGAGGATGCGCCCAGTACCATGCATCATAGGTACCGTTGTCGCAGTTTAACATATCGTATCCGGCATCCTGCAGATACTTGGCAGCCTTTTCGGACTCCGCCATATCGCGGCCTGCCTCCACATATTCTTCCCCGGGAAGCGCACCCTCACGGAATCCCTTGGTCTTTGACTCCACACTGTAACGAAGGGATACCGGGAAATCCTGTCCGCAAACCTTCTTGATTTCTTTTACAATTTCCACCGCAAAGCGATACCGGTTCTCAAAAGAACCACCGTACTCATCGGTACGTTTGTTGACATATTTTAAGGTAAATTGGTCCAGCAAATAACCTTCGTGTACGGCATGGATTTCCACACCATCCACTCCTGCATCCTTAAGCAGCTTTGCCGTCTTGCCAAAAGCCGTAATAAATTCCTGAATTTCTTCCACTGTCATCTCCCGGGAAGGCACCTTGTCCGACCAACGGTTCGGAGACGGGCTGGGCGCTGCCGTAATCTTGTCCAAATCCATAAAAGGCTTGGACAGAACACGGAGCACCTTATTTGTATACAAAGTTTCCATCATCTTACTGATGGTAAAAGAACGTCCGAAACCAGCCGTCAACTGCACAAACAGTTTGGCACCGGTCTTGTGGAATTCCGGCATCCATTCTGCCAAATCCTCATACATTTTTTTGTTTTTGTACAGCCAGCTTCCGAACATGGGATTGTAAACCGGCTGACAACCTGGCAGCACCAGACCGCAATTATTTTTTGCTACTTCCATAATAAATTTGGCACCATCTTTGTCAAAATGGTTCTTTTCCATCCAGCCCAAAAGGTTGGTTCCTCCCATGGATGTCAGAACAATGCGGTTCTTGATTTCGCAATTTCCGATTTTCCACGGTGTAAACAGCGGCTCTAACTGTTGTTTCATTGTAACTCCTCCTTTGTTTGTTTTCCTACATTCTCTCTTGTTCTCGTATCCCATTACACAATTTCATTATACCATTTTTTAGAAGTTTGGGATATGGGGGATTTGACTTTTAGGTATTCTGTGGAAGTCTCCTTCTAAACAAAATTCGGAACGATATCAACATGGATTTGATTTCGTTCCGAATAATATTCCTCAATATGTAAATTGTCTGCTATGTCTGCTACACATCCTCACTACAGATTATGTAAAATCATCTTCCTTTTCAATATCCTCTCCTTCTCCGAACAGAAGATACCTCAGTGGGACGTTCAGGTATCCGCAATCATTTCCAGTTTGGCGAGATCCCGGATACCGCACCCCGGTTTATTGTTTTCAAGCGCACTAAGGTCCGGCTGATACATCTGCAAATCTTCCGCCATTTTCTTCTGCGACACCTTCTTTTTATTTTTACGTGCTTCCCGGATCCGAGCGGCGATGATGTCATAATCAATCATAAAACAATCCCCCTTTTATCTTAAAGGAATCTCTCCTCCGGATACTGTTTTACCATCCTGTCAAATTGCTCGGGATAATGAACCTTAAACCATCCCAGTTTCATATTCACAATCATGTAGGAAACGGCGTGCGCTTTAGGAAAAAGATACAGAATCCGCTCGCAGGACCAGATAAACCATTCTTCCGCTCCGTTTTGCATCAATATTTTTTTCCAGGAAGTCCATTTTGCATTTCCAGCGCGTGAAACAGTTCCCTTTCTCACTGCCTCGCTGATTTCAATCGCCGTTACCCTATCCACTCCCAGCGCTAAAATATGATGGAAAATATCATCACGGCTTCCCAGTATATCCTTGATATTAAATCCCTTTTCTTCTGCCAGAACCTGCATGTTTCCTTCCCAGATACCAGTTCCATGACTCAGCGTACATATTTTTACCAGATCGTCAAAACCTTCCGGATGCAACTCCTCCACCATTTTTCTTGTCTTTTCTGAACGGAATTCCGGAAGATCCGCGCACTTTGTTACTTCTCCGTGTTCATCCGGTCTGAATAATGCCAGTACTTCGCTGTCTTCTGTCGGTATTTCGCCCAGATTTACTCCCGTCTGCTCCGATAACCGAATCAGCATTTCCTGTGGAGTATAACAGAGTAAATCCAGTCTTATAAAACTTTGCCACATAAAATAAAATTCATAATATGCAATCAGTGTTCCATCCTCTGTCTTAGTCAAGGGACTGATTTTTTTATAGTCACAGCCGGACGGAAATAATATCATTCCTCCGGGGTGTTTGCCTCTGCCTCTGAAATTTCCTGTCAGTTTCAATACTATTTCTTCCAGCCTGTCCATAAGAAAATAATACCCTGTATCGTTTATATAATCTTCCACCAAAGATTCCGCATATGCATGCGTAACTGTCAGAAAAGTACTGGCTCTGACTGCCGCTTCTATCCCTGTCAGCGTTCCCGCCTTTTGCATTATCTCCTCCTGTCTGTCGGTGGGAACATTGATGTCAATATCTATTTTCCGGTCATTTTCTATTCCAAAGAGGATTTCCGGTTCCAACTCATACTTCAACGGATCCACTTCGCTTATTCCCATGAGATATAGAACGATAGACCCGGCGGCGCATCCCCTGAGGGAGATATCACAGGCCCGGAGCCCACATTTGTCAAGCAGCTCTCTCAACAGAAGCACATAGCTTTCCATTTCCGTCTTCTGCAGGGCAGCCAGTTCTGTTTCCAGTCTTTCGTCTGCCTTTGCCGTCTCTTTCTCCGTATACTTCTGCCGCAAATTTTCATAGCAGCTGTTCCGAAGCGTTTCTGCTGCATTTTCCATTTTGGGAAAATAATTCTCTTTCGGAATAACGGATATCGTCTCACACATCTCCGCAATCCGGTGGGTATTTTTTATTACCACTTCCCGGGCCTTATCTTCCGGCAGGTAGGAAAAGGCTTTCAGCATTTCTTCCGTGTTCAGGAACCGGTAGTCCTCGGTGCATTTGTTCCTTCCGCGCCAATGACAGATAATTTTGTAAGCCATGCGCTCCTCCGGATCGATATAATGGGCATCGCTGACCGCCACCACCGGAATCCCGGATTCCCCGCATATATCAATGATTCTTATATTCGCCGACTCATATTTTTCAAACGGAAGCACTTCCACATAGTCAAACAAGGATAACGCCTCGTTTAGTTTCTCTGTCGTTTCCTCCTTCCTAAGCATTTTGTAGATTTTTCCGTTTTCTACGCCGGAGCCTAAAAGCAGTCCCTCTCTGTGTTTAAGCACTTCCTTTAGTTCATATACCGGAAAATCCTCTGCGCTTGCATTGTCGGATATCAATCCATACAGATTTTTCAGACCGACGTCATTTCTTACCAAAACACTGATATTGTATGTATCGCCATCTTCATCTACCACCGGCATTTCCATCCCGAAAATTGCACGCGTTGTGTATTTCCTGTATTTTCGAACCATCTCCATCTCCGTAAAACAGAAAATGTTGGATGTATTGGTGATGGCTACCGCCGGAATTTTCTGTTCACTTAGCTGTTTCATAATTTCACCGACATGTACAGTGGAGTCTCCGCCCTCTTTACTGTGAATGTGCAGTTCTATTCTTTCCTCCAAATCCATATCCTTACTCCTTTATCCATTGATTTTACGTTTATGCATGGGGCAATATTGCTGTTACTTTGTTCGAACAATACCATTATAGTCCGGGACCGGAGAAAATCGGATAGCTTATTTTCTATATTTCCCACCTGCCTTTACTTGGATGCTGAACAGCATATTACAATGGCGATCAGAAGCACCCTGCTTCTCCCCTTATGAAACCCTTGAATGAAAAACTAAAACT
>DJEL01000008.1 GCA_002432425.1 Lachnospiraceae bacterium UBA5899 | reverse complement strand
CATTGCACAAAATGCTAATACCAATGTCAATAACCACATTCCTGTTTTTTTCATTGGCAATATGCCTCCTTTCAGTGTTTCCAGCCTGTTTGTGACAATGGCTGTTGCTTTTTATATGCCCTGTTCATATTCCGTTAAGAATAGGAAAATGACATGACTTTTAAGAGGAATTCATATATTATACTGTTAAACTTTTCGTAATGCCCGGCGATTTCATGTAAATTTATCGGATTCGCAGATAAAATCAGCATTTTCATAATAGAAAGGTATTCATTTGTCATGAAAACAAAATCTTTTTTCCTTCGTATGTGTCAGGGTGCCCTGATTGGGCTGGGAGCGGTGCTCCCGGGGATTTCCGGCGGCGTGCTGAGCGTCATTTTCGGCGTATACAAACCCGTCATGGAGCTGTTAGCCAATCCCGTCCGCAACTTCAAAACCCATGTGCCCAAGCTGTTCCCTATTATTTTAGGCGGCATCATCGGTTTCCTGGGAATTGCCAACCTGCTTTCCTATGTGCTGGAAAAATACCCCAACCCTTCCGTCTGTCTGTTTGTGGGACTGATTGCCGGCATGCTTCCGTCCCTGTTTCGGGAAGCCGGGCAGAAAGGACGCAGCAAAGGCTCTTACATCTCTCTTGTTACCGCCATGCTGCTTGTATTTGCCCTGTTAATCGGTCTGCAGTCTGCATCCGTTACCATTTCCCCGTCCTTTGGCTGGTTTGTGTTCTGCGGCTTCTGTCTGGCGTTGAGCATCATTGCGCCCGGCATGAGCTTTTCCACGCTGCTGATGCCTCTGGGATTGTATACACCGTTTGTAGACGGTCTGGGACATCTGTCGGTTTCTGTTGCCCTGCCCGGTCTTCTGGGGGCGGCTGTTACCATGCTCATTCTGCCTAAATTTGTAAACCGGCTCTTTGAAAGACATTACTCCGTTGCCTTCCACGCCATCGTCGGTGTGGTAATTGCCGCTACGGTTATGACCGTTCCCCGGGCCGGATTTACCGGTTCCGTAAGGGAAAGTATGATAAATCTCTTTTTCCTCGCTGCCGGTGTGTTCCTTGCCCAGCTCTTAGATGCTTTTAACAGCAAGGTCGAAGTACCGGAACACTAATCAGAAAAAGCAGGCAAATGATGTGCATTCGCCTGCTTTTAGTTTTGATTTTTTTATTTTCCGCTTACACGCGGTTGTAGTTAATCAGACAACCCTTTAAGATAATCTGGCGTTCCTCGTCGGTCAGTTCACCGAGAGTCATGGTAAACGGTGTCAGTCCGTCCTCGCCAACCTTGTATGCGGTGATGGTGTCCGCCTTTTCCTCTACGGCTTTCTTGATGCCGGGGATAAAGAGGTAATCCAGGTTCTTGAAGGGAAGCTCGCCCTTTTCAATCAGGAAAGGAAGCATACCCCAGTTAATCAGGTTGGAACGGTAACGCTTGGTAGCATACTCGTTGGCAATGTTTGCCCAGCCGCCCAGTACCTTCTGGCAGGAAGCTGCCTGTTCACGGGCAGAACCGTCGCCGGGTTTCACGGCAAAAATGGTGGAGCCGAAACCGGTGTTGGTGTGGTTGGCATCCGGGTATTTTTCCTTTACGGTATGCATGATATCCTTTACGGCAGGAACCGCTTCGCAGGGATGTCCGCCTGCCATTCTCTCTGTTTCTGCTTTCTGGATAGCCTTGGCACGGGCTACATACTTCGGGTCCTTACGGCTTAAAGTGAACTCTGCCAGTCCCAGAGGATTGGAACGGTAGGAAGAGGTTTCACCGGAAGGAATGAGCTCGTCCGTTGTGGTAACCGGGTCATGGATTTCGCTGACAACCTGCAGAACCAGGTTCTCGGGCAGCGCACCCATAGCGGGCCAGTCCTTGATATTGGGTCCGAAGTGGATGTCTACGGAAGGGTCCGCTACACCCTTGGAGTCAAATACGCGGTTTGCGTAAATCTTGCTGTCAAAGTGATACTGATAATGGTTGAAATCACCATCAAATTCGGTAGCCGGTGTCAGCACGCCCTTGTTTGCTGCGGTTGCGGCAATGGATCTTGCATCCATAAGGGCAACGGAAGCAATCTGACCGCTCTGCAGCTTGGAGCCTTCACGGTTCGGGAAGTTTCTGGTAGAGTGACGGATACTGAAAGCATTGTTGGCGGGTGTATCGCCTGCGCCGAAGCAGGGACCGCAGAATGCCGTCTTCATAACCGCACCGGTTTCCAGAATAGTGGCTGCACAGCCGTTCCTGATAAGTTCCATGTATACCGGCATGGAAGCGGGATATACGCTTAAGGTGAACTCGTCCGCGCCGATGTAACGTCCCTTTAAGATATCGGCTGCTGCGCAGATGTTTTCAAATCCGCCGCCCGCACATCCGGCAATAATACCCTGGTCCACATAGAACTTGCCGTTACGAACCTTGTCCTGTAAGGAGAATTCTACCGCACCGTCCAGGCTTACCTTTGCACGCTCTTCCGTTTCATGCAGGATGTCGGAAAGGTTGGCGTTCAGCTCTTCGATGGTGTAGGTGTTGCTGGGATGGAACGGCATGGCAATCATGGGACGGATGGTGCTTAAGTCAATCTTAATCATGCCGTCGTAATATGCTACTTCGCCGGGATTTAATTCCTTATAATCTTCGGAACGTCCGTGAATATCGTAAAATTCCTTAATTCTGTCATCTGTTTTCCAGATGGAGGACAGGCAGGTGGTCTCGGTGGTCATAACATCAATGCCGATACGGAAATCGGCGCTTAAGGATGCCACACCGGGTCCTACAAATTCCATTACCTTATTCTTCACATAGCCGTTTGCGAAAACCGCACCGATAATGGCGAGCGCCACGTCCTGAGGACCGACACCCTTTACCGGTTCGCCGGTAAGATAAACACCTACCACGCCGGGCATGTTGATATCATAGGTCTGATTTAAAAGCTGCTTTACCAGCTCGGGACCGCCTTCACCCATTGCCATGGTGCCCAACGCACCGTATCTGGTATGGGAGTCGGAGCCTAAAATCATTCTGCCGCCGCCTGCAAGCATTTCTCTTGCAAACTGGTGAATAACCGCCTGATGAGGGGGTACATACACACCGCCGTATTTCTTGGCGCAGGTCAGACCGAATAAATGGTCATCCTCGTTGATGGTACCGCCAACCGCACACAGGGAGTTGTGGCAGTTGGTGAGTACATACGGAATGGGGAATTTTTCCAGTCCTGACGCTCTTGCCGTCTGGATAATACCGACGAAGGTAATATCATGGCTGGTCAGCTTGTCGAACTTGATTTTTAATTTATCCATATTGCCGGAGGTATTGTGGTTTTTCAGAATACCGTAAGCAATGGTTTCTTTTTTGGCTTCTTCTTTGGTAACCGTTCTGCCGCACTTCTGCGCAATGGCAGCGGCAGCATCCTGATTGTCTTCTACGATATCGGTACCGTTTACCAAATAAGCACCGCCCTTAACTAATTCAATCATGGAAACCTGTTCCTTTCTGTTATTTTGTCTTTGCTGCCTTGGCGGGAGCTGCTTTCTTTTCGGGAAGAACTACCTTGTCAAGGTGCCAGATTTCATCCACGTACTCCTGAATGGTTCTGTCGGAGGTAAACTTGCCGGAGCTTGCCGTATTTAAGATAGCACTCTTTGCCCATCCCTTTTCGTCTCTGTAAGCAGCTTCTACCTTCTTCTGTGCTTCTGCGTAAGGCTTAAAATCCTTTAAGATGAAGTAGGTATCTGCCTTTGCGGTGCTCTGTGTATTTAACAGGGAGTTGTAAAGCGGACGGAACAGCTCGGGATCTTCGGGAGCATAGGTTCCGTTGATCAGCTGCATCAGCACCTTTCTGATATCCTGGTCGTTGTTGAAAATTTCCATGGGATTGTAACCGCCGTAGTTTTCGTAATGAATAACTTCTTCTGCGGTAAGACCGAAGATAAAGGCATTTTCCTTACCAACCTCTTCTACAATTTCCACGTTTGCACCGTCCATGGTACCCAGGGTCAGCGCACCGTTTAACATAAACTTCATATTGCCGGTACCGCTTGCTTCCTTACTTGCGGTGGAAATCTGCTCGGAAACATCGGATGCCGCAAAGATAATCTCTGCATTGGAAACTCTGTAGTTTTCGATAAATACCACCTTCAGCTTGCCGCCTAAGGACTCGTCGTTGTTGATAACGTCCGCAACGGAGTTAATCAGCTTAATGGTAAGCTTTGCGTTGCGGTAGCCTGCTGCCGCCTTTGCACCGAAGATAAAGGTACGGGGATAGAAATCCATATCGGGATGCTCTTTTAACTCGTTGTAAAGGTACATTACGTGCAGGATGTTAAGGAGCTGTCTCTTGTACTCGTGAAGACGCTTAACCTGTACGTCGAAAATGGAACGGGGGTCAACGACAATGCCGTTGTGCTCTAAAATGTAATCCGCCAGGCGAACCTTGTTGCGGTACTTGATGTTCATGAATTCCTGCTGTGCCTTTTCGTCATCCGCATAAATCTTCATCTTGGAAATCTGAGGCAGGTCGGTAATCCATTCGTCGCCGATGTGCTCGGTTACCCAGTCTGCCAGAAGCGGGTTTGCATGCAGTAAGAATCTTCTCTGTGTGATACCGTTTGTCTTGTTGTTGAACTTCTCGGGCATCATTTCGTAGAAGTCTTTTAATTCCTGGTTCTTTAAGATTTCGGTATGCAATTTTGCAACACCGTTTACGGAATAGCCGGCAACGATGGCAAGTCTTGCCATGTGTACCTGTCCGTCGTAAATAATCGCCATCTTACGAATCTTTTCCTGGTCGCCGGGATAACGTCTGGAAACTTCCTCTAAGAAGCGGCGGTTGATTTCCTCCACGATCTGGTAAATACGGGGAAGTAATCTGGAGAACAGCTCGATAGGCCATTTTTCCAGAGCTTCCGCCATGATGGTGTGGTTGGTGTAAGCGCAGGTTTTGGTGGTAACATCCCATGCTTCCACCCACTCTAAATCGTAGTCATCCATTAAAATTCTCATGAGTTCGGGAATGGCTACGGTAGGATGGGTATCGTTAAGCTGGAAGGTAACCTTCTCATGGAACTTACGGATATCCTGATGCTTACGCATATATTTTTCCACAGCTTCCTGTACGGATGCGGAAATAAAGAAATACTGCTGTTTTAAGCGGAGCTCTTTACCTGCATAGTGGTTGTCGTTGGGGTAAAGAACTTCTACAATATTTCTGGCAAGGTTCTGCTGCTCTACCGCCTTCTGGTAATCACCCTTGTCGAAGGAATCCAGCTGGAAGCATTCGATGGGCTCTGCATCCCAGATACGCAAGGTATTTACAATGCCGTTGCCGTAGCCAACGATAGGAAGATCGAAGGGAACCGCCTTTACGGACTGGTAACCTTCCTGGAAGAAATGGTTTCTTCCCTTCTCATCGGTATTTACATTTACATAGCCGCCGAATTTTACAACCTTTGCATATTCGGGACGACGAAGTTCAAAAGGATTGCCGTTTTCCAGCCAGTTGTCGGGTACTTCTACCTGATAACCGTCTCTGATTTCCTGCTTGAACATACCATAACGGTAACGGATACCGCAGCCGTATGCAGGATAGCCGAGAGTTGCCAGAGAGTCAAGGAAGCAGGCTGCCAGACGTCCCAGACCACCGTTACCCAGTGCTGCATCGGGCTCCATATCCTCTATTACGTTGAGGTCCAGTCCCAGTTCATCCAGCGCTTCCTTTACCGGCTTGTATGCCTGTAAATTAATCAGGTTGTTGCCCAGTGCACGACCCATTAAGAACTCCATGGAAAGGTAATAAACCATTTTGGGGTCTTCTTTGTCGTATTCCTTCTGGGTTTCCATCCAGTGATCGATGATTTGGTCCTTTACGGAATAACATACCGCCTGGAAAACCTGCTGGGGAGTTGCCTCCTCTAACGTCTTTCTGTAAAGTGTCTTGATATTATACAAAACGCTTCTCTTGAACAATTCTTTGTCGAACTTCATCGTACTTTTGACCATTGTATTTCCTCCTCATTAAACTCTTTCAACGGAAATTTTAACATTTTCTCCGTTAACATTCCACTCTTTTGCAACAGAAAGTTCATTTTTTACACTAAGATCATCTGCCAGAACCTTACCGGCAATCTCTTTTTCATGCTTTTTCGCAATTTCTTCTATCTTTTCATTGTCTGCAAAAGCTACGCGGATATGGTCTGTTACTTCAAAACCGGCATCTTTTCTCATGGTCTGGATTTTGCTGATTAACTCCAGAACAAAGCCTTCTTCGATTAATTCCGGTGTCAGATTGGTGTCAAGTACAACGGTCATGCTGTTGTCTGCTTCTGTGACATAGCCCTCTTTCTGGGTCATTTCAATCAGAAGGTCCTCTTCGGTAAGGGAAACTTCCACGTCTCCTGCCGTAAACTTCAGGGCGCCGTCCTTCTGTAAGGTATCCATTGCGGCATTGCCGTCCAGCTCTTCCAGGTACTTCTTGATGGCACCGAGCTGTTTGCCGTACTTGGGTCCGACGGTGCGGAGCTGGGGTTTGAAGGTGTAGGATGTAAATTCACGCACATCGTTTGTAAATACTACCTTCTTTACATTCAGTTCGTCTGCAATAATGTCCTTGTAGAAATCGGTCAGTTCGTATTCTGCCTTGACAAACATGGTGTTAATCGGCTGACGGTTCTTGATGTTGGCAGTGTTTCTGCAGGCACGGCCCATCACAACTGCCTTCAATACGATATCCATGTCAGCTTCCAGTTTCTTGTCCACATGCTCTTCTTCTACCTTCGGGAAATCGCACAGATGAATGCTTTCCGGCTGGGTGGGGTCTACGCTGCGAACCAGGTTCTGGTAAATTTCTTCCGTCATAAACGGAATCATGGGAGCGGCTGCCTTACAGAAGGTAACCAGACAGGTGTACAGTGTCATGTAAGCATTGATCTTATCCTGCTCCATACCCTTTGCCCAGAAACGCTCTCTGCTTCGTCTTACATACCAGTTGCTCAGATCATCCACAAATTCCTGAAGGGCTCTTGCGGCTTCGGGAATTTTGTAATTGCCGAGGTCGTCATCCACTTCGCCCACTACGGAATTCAATTTGGAAAGAATCCATTTATCCATAACGGAAAGCTTGCTGTAATCCAGTGTGTGCTTGGATGCATCAAAGTTGTCAATGTTCGCATACAGAACGAAGAATGCGTAGGTATTCCACAGGGTACCCATAAACTTACGCTGTCCTTCCTGTACAGCCTTGCCATGGAAACGGTTCGGCAGCCAGGGAGCGGAGTTAATGTAGAAGTACCAGCGGATAGCATCGGCGCCGTAGGTCTGCAGGGCATCGAACGGGTCAACCGCATTGCCCTTGCTCTTACTCATCTTCTGTCCGTTTTCATCCTGTACATGGCCTAATACAATAACGTTTTCGTAAGGCGCCTTGTTAAACAGAATGGTGGACTCGGCAAGCAGGGAGTAGAACCAGCCTCTGGTCTGGTCAACTGCCTCGGAAATAAACTGGGCCGGGAACTGTTTCTCAAACACATCTTTATTTTCAAACGGATAATGATGCTGTGCAAAAGGCATCGCACCGGAGTCAAACCAGCAGTCGATAACTTCGGGTACACGGTGCATTTCGCCGCCGCATTCCGGACACTTCATGGTAACGGCATCGATGTACGGTCTGTGAAGCTCTACCTTGGCATCCTCGGGATTGCCGCTTCTTTCCGCCAGTTCCGCACGGCTGCCGATGCATTCCTGATGACCGCAGCTGCATTCCCAGATGTTAAGCGGGGTACCCCAGTAACGGTTACGGGAGATTGCCCAGTCCTGTACATTGGTAAGCCAGTCACCGAAACGTCCTTTACCGATGGATTCCGGAATCCAGTTGATGGTGTTGTTGTTGCGGATTAAGTCGTCCTTTACGGCTGTCATCTTGATGTACCAGGACTCTCTTGCATAATAGATCAGCGGGGTATCGCATCTCCAGCAGTGAGGGTAGCTGTGTTCAAACTTGGGAGCCGCAAATAAAAGTCCCTTCTTATCCAGATCCTCCAATACCATGGGGTCAGCCTTCTTTACAAAGACGCCCGCATAGGGAGTTTCCTCCGTCATATTGCCTTTGCCGTCAACAAGCTGTACGAACGGTAAGTCGTAATTTCTGCCGACCTTGGCATCGTCTTCACCGAAAGCAGGGGCAATATGAACAACGCCGGTACCGTCTGTCAGGGTAACATAGGTATCACATACAACATAATAAGCCTTCTTGTTCTGCTTTTTGCAGATGTCTACGGCACAGTCAAATAACGGTTCGTATTCCTTGAACTCTAAGTCCTTACCGGTCATGGTTTCCAGCACTTCATATGGCTTTATGCCTTTTTCGGCATCGCCTAATTTGCCCAGTACGGTGTCTAACAGTGCCTCCGCCATATAATAGGTATAACCGTCTGCAGCCTTAACCTTGGCATAGGTTTCTTCCGGGTTTACGCAGAGCGCTACGTTGGAAGGAAGGGTCCAGGGAGTGGTGGTCCATGCTAAGATGTAAGCATCCTCGTCCTTTACCTTGAAACGCGCAATCGCGGAGCGTTCCTTTACATCCTTGTAGCCCTGTGCTACTTCCTGGGAAGAAAGCGGGGTTCCGCAGCGGGGGCAGTAAGGTACAATCTTGAAGCCCTTGTAAAGCAGCTTCTTTTTCCAGATTTCTTTCAGCGCCCACCATTCAGACTCGATGTAGTCGTCATGATAGGTAACGTAAGGATTTTCCATGTCCGCCCAGAAACCGACGGTGCCGGAGAAATCCTCCCACATTCCTTTGTATTTCCAGACGCTTTCCTTACACTGCTTGATAAAAGGCTCAAGGCCGTATGCTTCAATCTGATCCTTGCCGTCCAGTCCCAGTTTCTTTTCCACTTCAATTTCCACCGGCAGTCCGTGGGTATCCCAGCCTGCTTTTCTCGGTACCATGTAGCCCTTCATGGTGCGGTATCTCGGAATCATATCCTTAATAACACGGGTCAGCACATGGCCGATATGGGGCTTGCCGTTTGCGGTAGGCGGGCCGTCATAAAAGGTGTAGGTCGGACCTTCCTTGCGGCTGTCCATGCTCTTTTCGAAAATGTGGTTTTCATCCCAGAATTTTTCGACCTGTTTTTCTCTGTCTACGAAGTTTAAATCGGTTGATACTTTCTTGTACATGATTTTCTTCCTTTCTTTCCTGCAATACAAAAGACCCCGTCCGTAAAAGGACGAGGTCAGACTCGCATACCACCTGTTACAACATACACTTTTTTGTATATGGTTCCCGATAACGGCAGGATGCCGGCACGCACTACCGGGCAAAACCTTTGGCACGCACGACTTGGGAGTGATCTTGGGTAATCCGCTACTCGCACCGGTCTTGCACCGTCACCGGCTCGCTTTCCTTTCGCCTGAAAACTTACTGTCTCCGTCACAGTCTTTCTCAATGTGCTTATTATAAATCTTTCTTTGCAACATTGTCAATAGAGGAAAAAAGCAGTATAATAAAACATAATTATGGTGCATTTCCATATAAAGGATGACTATCAGAAAACATAAATCCGCAGGCTGTTAAAAAATAGGGAGATTACTATGGCGAAGATAAAGAAAAAAGGTAAATTGTATTATTCGTTACAGGCTTTCAGTTCCGTTCCTCTGCTTATTCTCGGGCTTGTCATTATGATGTTCAGCTTTAAGACCGTGCAGAATGCCATGTACGGCCAGGTCCACACCGAGCTTCAGAACATGACGGATATGCTCATCTCCTCCTATGACATGCTCTACCCCGGCGACTACACCCTTCAGGGTGATGTCGGCTACCGTCTTTTCAAGGGAGAACAGGACATCACCTCCGATTATTCCGTTATCGACAAATTCCATGAAAATACCGGCGTGGAGTTCACCGTATTTTATGAAGACACCCGTATCCTGACGACCATCCGTGACGAACAGGGACAGCGCATCGTGGGCACCGGCGCCAACGCCAAGGTCATGCAGGAGGTTTTCTACGGCGGTTCTTCCCGCTTCTATACCAATACCACCATCAACAATGTCCATTATTTTGCCTATTACGCACCTCTTTGCAACAGCGACGGCACCATTGTGGGTATGATTTATGCCGGCATGCCCTGCGCCCAGGTCAACCGGACGGTAAAGGCAACCATTTTTCCTATTTTAATTATTTCCCTGTGCAGCATCGTAGTGGTGTGTCTGGTTTCTTCTTCCTACACACGTAAAATTCTGGCGGCGCTTCACAAAATCCGCACCTTCCTTGCACAGATTGCCGCCGGCAACCTGAATGCCACCCTGGGGCAGGATGTTTTAAGCCGGAATGATGAACTCAGTGAAATCGGAATCTCTGCTTTAAGCATGCAGCGTTCCCTGCGAAACCTTTTAGAACAGGATACCCTGACCGGCTTAAGCAACCGGCGCTTTGGTGACCAGAAGCTTTCCGAAGCGCAGAGCCAGCTTATGGAAAAGGACGTTCCTTATGTGCTCTGCATCGGTGACATTGATTATTTCAAATCCGTAAACGACACCTACGGGCATGAATGCGGCGATGAAGTTCTGAAAGCCGTGGGCAAGATTATGAAAAAAGAAATGCACGGAAGCGGCTGTGTTGCCCGCTGGGGCGGTGAAGAGTTTCTTCTTATATATGAGGGTGCTACTCTTTCTGAAGCCAAAGCCGAAGCGGAAGCCATGCTTTCACGCATCCGGGAGCTCAAGGTTCCTTATGAAGACAACGAAGTCTGCATCACCATGACCTTAGGTCTGGCACAGGCTTCCGCCGACATCGACATTAACGACCTGTTAAAAGAAGCCGACCTCATGCTCTATAAGGGCAAGAAAGCCGGCCGCAACTGCGTTATCAGTGAATAAATTTCCGGGAGCATCGGACGCCGATGCTTCCGGCAGGAACTTCAGGGAAGGATGTTCACAGTTATCCTTCCATCTGGCGCCCCAGGAAACCGGCAGCTATCATGGCTGCCTTTTTTTCGGTCTCGCCAATGGCTTTGTCCTCTTCCTTGGTCAGTAGAATGACCGCTCCGATGGCATCGCCTTCGCAGATAATGGTCTGGATAATCTGCATATCATATTCGCTGTCGTCCTGATTTAAGATGTTGATGAACTGCTTGTCGCCTTTCTTGGCGCAAATCACCTTCCGGCTCTGAATGGCATTTTCCAGTTCCTTGTGAAGACTTTTTCCCAGCATGTCCTTCTTCGGCAGCCCCGCTACCGCAATAATCTGGTCCCTGTCGCACACGCACACGCCGCAGCCCAAACTCTGGGCGGCTGTTTCCGCATACTGCTGTGCAAAATATCCCATTTCACCGATGGGCGAATATTTCTTTAAGACGATTTCGCCGTCCTTGTCCGTAAAAATCTCCAGCGGGTCTCCTTCCCGAATGCGCATGACTTTCCGGATTTCCTTCGGAACCACCACTCTTCCCAAATCGTCTATTCTTCGTACAATACCTGTTGCTCGCATATAAAAATTCCTCCTGCTTCTTACATACTTTCCATAATTTGTGCTGTATAGGTAGTATGTAGAAAACCGGAGGAATTATACATGGAAAACGGGTTATGCAAGCTGTCGGTTTCAAAATCGTAAAATTTTTCATTTTTTGAAACTGAGCATAAAGAACATCTGTGCAAAAAGTTTTCTTTATATTTTCCGTGGCAGCTTTTTCACGATGCGTTCCAGTTCCACCACCACTGCCAGTCCGATGGCTATTCCCACGGCATACAAAATCAGGAGAACGATGTTGTCCTGAAAGCCCGTCCAATCCGAAGCAATAATCGCCATTGCCGAATAATACAGATTTTTTCCGGGTATCAGCGGAAGGCACGCCGGAATGAACAGTATGGTCGTCGGCACTTTCAGAATGTAGGCAAAAATTTCTCCGTAAATTCCCACCACAAACGCCGACATCAGCGTGGACACGAAAATGGAGAAGCCGCCGTACTGCATGAGAAGAAACGTTGCCCAGCATAAAAAGCCGCCCACCATGGAAACCGCCATGTATTTTTTCCGCATATTGTAAATGATACAAAAGCCCCAGGTTCCAAGCGCTGCAGCCAGCAGTTGAACCGCCCTCTCCAGCGCATGATAGGTAATGCCGGAGTCCGTGATGTTTCCTTTTACCAGCATCAAAGACAGCATAAAGCCCGCCGCTATACCGAATGCCTGCATCAGGCTGTCCATTAGTTTTTCAAAGCTGGAAATAATATCGCCGCTCAAGATATAACGGATGGAATTGGTAATGGCAACTCCCGGTATGAGCACCATGATGTCGCCGATTAAAATCTGGTTTACATGCAGCCCCGGAACTATCCGGTTTATCAGGCTGACAAATGTGCCCGTTACAAGCGAACACGCCACATTGAAAAACAGCTCGGAGGAGCAGATGCTCCACACCCATTTCTGCATGGCACAAATCACCAAAACCGCTATGCCTGCCACGAGCGCATCCTTAAAATCCCCGCCGAAAAAGAGAGTGAACATGGTTGCCGCAATAAGCTGCCAGAGGTAACGCTTACGTTCGCCCGGCTTTTCCTGTAAAATTGCCAGCACCCGTTCCTTTAATTCCGCCACCGCAATGGGGTTCGCCGCACAGTCACGGCACAACTGGTTTAAGCTTTCCATTTTGGTACAGTCGATTGCCCCGCGTCTGGTTATCCGTCGGTTCTGCGTGACGGAATAATCGTCGTTAAATTCCACCGTTATCAGAATACTGGAGGTAATGGCGTACACGCTGACATGCTGGGCGCCGTATGCCTTGCCCAGCCGGTGCAGGCTGTTCTCAATCCGGGAGATTTCGCCGCCGGACTGGTACATGGCTTCCCCGATATTCAATAACTGTCTCACAAATATATCCGCATCCTGTGTGCCGGATATGTAATTCTTTTCTGCTTCCATATATCACACTTTCCAGAGATACCGCACATCCCTGTTTTGACCTTTGCTGTCTTGTCTTGCAATTTCCGCAATGGCATCCGGTTTTCGCTGTCTTGCTCGTTCCTTTATACCACCCGGACTTTGCCATCTTTTCTTGCTTGTTTCCTCATGCCAACCAGGCTTTGTCTTCCTGTCTTGCGCTTTCCTTCAATTTTCCCGGCTTTTCAGCGGCTTCTGCCGCAAAACGCCGTGGTAACCGCCTTCCACGCAAGTGCCCTGCGGCAAATACCCCTGCCTCTCATAATATGCCGCCAGTCTGTCATTGCCTGCCGCAGAGTCCAGACGCATATACTTTTTTCCAAGCTTCCGGGCATACTCTTCTGCCTCGGCAAGAAAAATGCTGCCCACAGGAGGATCTTGCATGTGCCCCGTTGTCCGTCCGGGTATTTCCTGTTTACGTGTTTCCTGTTTGCATATTTCCTGCCCGGCGGGTTCTTCCGCCGTTGCCCTGTTTATCCGTGACACAAAATTATGCAGATAACATGCCGGGCTTTCGTCCTTCCACCGGCTGTCCGTTTCCAGAAGAACACCGGCACAGACAATCTCTTCCGTTTCCCTGTCTGCCAGTACAAAAATATTGTCCTGCATGGACTCATAATATGACAACGGATAAATAGCCGTATAATCTGCCATGTTCCATCCTTGTATCCCCTCTTCGTCCATCCAGTGAATACGCTGCTTCACCAGTTCAAACATCACGCTTACTTCTTCGGGGCGGATTTTGCGGAAACAATACCGTTCCTTTACATTCATGGGTTCCTGCATCCTTTTCGTTCCTTTCCTGGACTTCTGCACCGTTTTTTATTCCTTCTCCTAAATAGAAAATGGCAGATTTTCTAAAATTTCGCTGTTTTGATTATAACAAAATCCAAGAAAATCTACCATATTTTCTTTTGGGGTATCGCAGGGAAAAATATAGCAGCATGTTGTGTCAGTCGCCTCTTTCTTATCGAGCATTTTAAAGCAACTATTTCAAATCTTTTATTTTGCTTCTCCTGTTTCTCTATCATTTAAAGCATTTTTTATTTTCTGTTCTTTCTGCTGTTCCAACATCTTTTCTCTTTAAAGCATTTATTCATTCCATGGTTATTTGCTGCTTCTTTTCCCTCAATTTTTAAAGCAATCTTCTAAAAAAATAATTTTTGCTGCTTTCTGATACTTTTTCTTTAAAGCATTTTATGTCAAAATTTTTTTTTGCTTCACCTTTTGATTTTTCTTGTAAAGCATTCTTATTCATTTCATGTTTTTGCTTTAAATTAAAATAGTTCTCTTCCCTATTCTACAACACTTTTTTACCATACTTCACTATACTGTCAATGTTTGTCATTTACACACCCGTCCTGAAATGCTATACTTTTTAACATGTCGTGAATGATAAGAAAGGGGATGATTATGAAAACTTACGTAATCGAAGTATGCGGCGTAAAGCGCCAGCTTCCTTTAATTAAAATCAATGACTCTCTGTCCTTCGGAAGCTTTGTGATTATCGGAGATACGGAGCTGATTTCCGCCTGTGCCGGTCCTTTAGCCGAAAAAATCGGTCCCGTGGATGCGATTGTAACAGCCGAAGCCAAGGGAATTGCCCTGGCATATGAAGTGTCCAGAAAGTTAAATCTGAAAGAATTTATTGTTGCCCGTAAGAGTGTGAAGAATTATATGCAGGATGTAGTTGCCCACGAGGTAAACTCCATTACTACCGCCGGTACCCAGAAATTATATCTGGACGGTATTGATGCTGCAAAAATCAAGGGCAAAAATGTCTGCATTCTGGATGATGTGATTTCCACCGGTGAGTCACTGCATGCTCTGGAAGAGCTTGTAAAAGCAGCCGGTGCCAATGTTGTGAAAAAAGCTGCCGTTTTGGCAGAAGGCGCCGCCGCAAAACGTACCGATATCGTTTTCTTAGGCGAACTTCCCCTGTTTTCCACAGCAGAATAAAAAAGCTGAAAGGACCGTTCAGGCTGCCGTCTGCGGTCCTTTCCCATTTTAAATCTTATAACACGGCTTTTACGCGTCGTTGCGCTTTTTTCTTCTACGGCACGTAAACCAGCTTTTTAGAGTTCCTTTTCTATCGCTTCCATAATATCTGCCAGAATTTTGATACTTTTCTGCACACCTCCCTTGATTTCCAGCCTATGTCCAGCTCCTTCTATCTCGGTGAGGGGATAGTTGTACTGCCGGCTTATTTCCCGGAGTACCTCGTGATTTACCTTGTTATCCGCAGTACCGGTCACCATATATGCTATCTTCTTTTGCGTTTCCAGATAGGGCAAAGTCTGGTCAATAGGGGTCAGCATCACATGCGTAACATTTTGTAACCCGTAATCTTCTTCCAGATGCGCCGCCAGAACGGTTCCCATGCTTTTGGAAACAAACACAAGCTCCTCATACTCTTGCAACATGTCCTGCGGAAGCTTTTTCTTCAAGGCGTCATATTCCAGTTCTATGCACTCCTCAAGGGAAGAAGCCTTTGTGGCGGCGGTCTGGGCTTTTCCGTACCCTTCATACTTCACTTCGTATATCTCAAAACCGGCATTCTCACAAATGTCGCCTGCATAATACAAAAGCGGACAGTCCACGCTGTAATTTACTCCCGGGAACAAAATTGCTAATTTTTTCATACCATCACTCCTCATAAAAATGGGACCGAAGGAGTCCCATCAGAACCGGAACACATTCAGCCCGGTTTCTTCATCGTACTTCCGGTCAACGCTTCCGTCGATAACGTCTATCACCATCTCACAGGTAGCGCTTACAACGGCTTTGTTCAGGTGTCCTCCGAATACCTCGCCTTTGTCGTTGCCGGCGCTCATGTGGATGTGGGTGTAAAATTCACCGTTCATGGTGTTTATGGTTCCCGTCAGAGACTTTGCAAGAATTTCTTCTCCCTTGTCCATTCTGGCTATAATTTTATTTCCAAATCTTCTGTACTCCATGGGTAAATCCTCCAAATTTATTGTATCAAACTTGCCTCGCTCATTGTAACATAAGTGGCATCATATTTCCATAACCCTCAGAAAGAGCCGCGATGCATAACCCCAAAAAGAGCCGGTGCATACCGGTGCATAAACACCAAAAGAGCCGGTGCATAAATTCCAGACTTATACACCGGTTCTTCCTAATCTGCTTTTCAATATGCTCTTAAAAGCTTCCCTCGGCGGTGATGTTTTCTGCGTCTTTCGCTGCATAGCCCTGACACAGGAAGCCCTTTACCACGCGGCCGTCCTGCAGGGTAATGTCACCCAGCACAAGCGGTTCCGCTACCCGGCTCATGAAACGTCCCAGCTTTGCAACCGGCAGGGCATACAAATCTACCTTAATGTAATTTCCCACACCCGCTGTCTTCATAAGACCCGGTTTTACAGGTGTGGTGTGCAGACGGTAAAGCTCATAATGCTCATCCGTGCAGGTGCTTTCCACATAGGAAGCCCCCAGTTCTTCCAACTGGTAAGCAAGGGAACCTCCCTTTTTGTGCAGCCCGCAGACGGCAAACAGCATGGTTTCCTGCTCTAAAAAGGCTGCCGCAAAGCCGCGCACCAGCGCCTCATTGTCGAAACGTCCGAATACCGTGATGCCGAAAGGTCTTGTCCTGTCGGAGGTGTCCTCCGGGATTGCCACTGCCGCTAAGTCAAGAAGATTGCAGTGGTTCGTGTAAAGTCCCATTTTGCTGTTGGTCTTGATGGGGTCTTCCCGCACCTCGTCGCGGGTAAAGGAGCCACCCGCCGTAGGCATAATCATGACCGCATCCTTTAAGAGCATGTGTGCTTTGTGCTTGTACGCCTGCAGCTCATGCAGGTTGCCGAACAGCTTTGCCGCCGTCTGGTCTTCCCTGCCGCCGGAGCGTAAAATCGTTTCGGTAACGGGGAAGGTGCTGCCGGGATGGGACTCCACAAAGCCTTTCAAATCTTCCCAGCGTTCTGCCACGTAAGCGCCCTCGTACAGAATAAGCGCCGCATCCTCAAACATCTTATAGTCGATTTCTTCCACGGGAATGCCCAGAGAACGTATTCTTTCCACTGCCGCATCCCATTTTTCTTCGTATTCCTCCGCCCACTGTCCGTAAAATTCCGGCTTGCTCTTCGGCAGATAAATCTTTGCCGGAAGCCTGTCCGCCTTGTTTTCGATTTCACGGGACCAGGGACACTCTTCATCAAAGCCTCTTGCCACGCTGTCCACGATTTCCGCTTCCTGCAGATTGCCGGCAAATACGGTTACGCAGTCAAGGGAAGCACAGGCGGGTACCACGCCCTTGGAGGACCAGGAACCCACGGGCGGCTTGTAGCCCACTAAGTTATTTAACATGGCGGGAACCCTGCCGGAGCCTGCGGTATCGGTACCCAGGGCAAAAGCGGTCAGTCCCAGTGCCACGCTGACAGCGGAACCGGAGGAGGAACCTCCGGAAATCATTTTCGGGTCAAGGGCATTATGGCACTCGCCGTAAGGGCTTCTCGTTCCCACAAGACCGGTGGCAAACTGGTCTAAGTTCGTCTTGCCCATGGGGATGGCGCCCGCTTCTATGAGCTTTTTCACCACCGTGGCGCTTTCCCTCGGTGTATACGCATAGTCCGGGCAGGCTGCCGTGGTGGGTACCCCTGCCAAATCGATATTATCCTTGACGGCAAAGGGAACACCCCACAGGGGAAGCTCCTTATCCGTCTGATGCAGTGCCTGCAGGTACGGCTTCACGAACTCTTTTGTGGGAGGCACAATCCAGATGTTGTAGCCCTTATATGCCTCATTCCTTTTGATAATGGCATCCACCAGCTCCTCCGGGGTCAGGATGCCGTCCTTATATGCTTTCTTAATCCATGCAATTGTCAGTCTTTCCGGTATGTTCGTCATAGCCATCCTCCTTGTTATTTTATCGCCGCCAGCACCTGGCCGCCGTCCACTCTGTCGCCCGGTTTTACCAGAACCTGGGTGACGGTGCCGCATACGGGTGCCGTAATGGGAAATTCCATTTTCATGCTCTCCAAAATGGCAATCTCCTCTCCTTCTTCCACTCTGTCGCCCGGCTCCTTTAAGATTTTCCAGACACTACCGGGAATGGTGGCTTCCACGCCGTTTTCGCCTTCCTGTAAGGCGGCGGTGAAGCTCTGCAGGCTGTCCTCCGTTTCGGAGTCGTAATGGTCGAGCCCCTTTTCCTTCCACATCTGCCGTTCCTTTAAGAAGGACTCTTCCTGATGCTTTTTGAAGGCTGCCGCGCTATCCTTGATGGAAGCTAAATATTTTTTATAGTCACCTAAACAGAATTGTGTGTTTTCGATTTCAATGGGGAACTTGCCGCGCAGGAAATCGTCCCTGTCCTGTAAAATTTCTTCGGCGGAAACCGGATAGAACCGTATTTGGTCAAAGAAATTAAGAAGCCACGGCTTTTCTTTGGTAAAGTACTCCGTTTCCTGTAACGGGTTCCACATCTGGATGGTACGTCCCACGAGCTGGTAGCCTCCGGGGCCCTCCATGCCGTAGACGCAGAGGTAAGCGCCGCCGATACCCACGGCATTTTCCGGCGTCCAGGGACGGGCGGGATTATATTTGGTGGTTACCATTCTGTGACGGGGGTCCACCGGCACCGCCACCGGCGCTCCCAGATAAACATCCCCCAGCCCCAGTACCATATAGGAAGCCTCAAATACAATTTTCTTTACATCCTCAATGGAGTCCAGTCCGTTAATCCGGCGGATAAATTCCGGGTTACTGGGGCACCAGGGTGCATTGGGTCTTGTGGTTTCCTGATAACGTTTTGCCGCAAGCTGTGTCTGCGGGTCATCCCAGGAAAGCGGCAGATGCAGGATACGGGACGGCACGGTAATGTCATCCATATCCGGCAGGGAGGCATTCACCTCCACTACCCTTCTGCCCATTTCTGTGGGAGAAATTTTGTCCACGGAAAAATGTATCTGCAGAGAACGAATGCCGGGTGTCATATCAATAATGGGAAGGTCTGCGCCTTTCAGCGCTTCCATCAGGGCATGCGCCCGGAAACGCAAATCCAGGTTCAGCTCCATTTCCCCGAATTCCATCAGTATATTTTCTTCACCGGAAAGACGCAGCTTGTAGGAAATGCCGTCCTCTGTTCCTTCTTCCAGCACCGCGTAAGAGGGCTGTAAATCCTCTGCGAAAGGAGCGGGCACCGGACGGTAGCTGCCGTGAAGGTTGCCTTCCTCCGCCTCTCTTATGGCTGCTGCCTGCTTTAGGGAAACCAGTACAAAATGCACCATATCCCCGGGATGAAGCTGTCCCAATTTCCAAAGCTCTCCTTTGGCTGTGGTCACGGGACAGACAAAGCCGCCAAGGCTCGGTCCGTCGGGTCCCAGTAAAATGGACTGGTCGCCGGTCAAATCCAGTGTGCCGATGGCATAAGCGTTATCGTGGATGTTGGAGGGATGCAGTCCGGCTTCCCCGCCGTCCTCCCTTACCCATTCCGGGATGGGACCGTTTAAGCGGATGCCGGTACGGGCAGAGTTAAAATTTACCACATATTCGTGGGTTGTCAGCGTATGTAAATATTCCGGTTTTAAGTATTCTCCGGTGGGCTGCGGTCCGGGCAGGACGCCTATGGTCCAGTCCTTCGTAATGACCGGCAGGTATTCCGGATGGGCGGCTATCTGTACGGCAACGGGAGAAGGCTTCTCTGCCACGCACTCTTTGCGAAGCCTTAAGACATCGCCGGTACGCAGGATCCGTCCGTTGTGTCCGCCGAATTTACCGTCAATAAAGGTGGAGCAGGAGCCCATGACCTTGGGAATGTCCAGACCGCCCTTTACGGTAAGGTATGTCCGCATGCCACTCTTACACATGGAAAGCTTTAGGATTTCTCCCGCTTCCGCTGTCACTATGCGGTTCATGGGAATGGGGCTGCCGTCAAGCTGCGGCTCCATATCCGCACCGGTCAGACAAAAGCTTGCCTTCGTGCGGAACTGATAAGAACCGCCCTGCATGGTCATTTCCAGACCTGCCGCGCCTTCTTCGTTTCCCAGTATAACATTGCCCAGACGGAAATGGAAGTCGTCCATGGCGCCGCAAGGCGGAACGCCTACTGTCCAGAAGCCAATCATGCCGGGATAGTCCTGCACGGTGGTCTGGATGCCGCCGCTTATTACCTCTATGGCATTTTCTTCCGGGTGGAAACCGTCCAGCATCCTGGTGAAAAGTTTGGCTTCTTTGTAGTTTTCCGTCTGCAGCAAAGAAGTGAGATAGCTGATGTTGGTGGTGACACCGTAAAGTTTCGTTTCCTCAAGCACTTTTACCATCTTTTCCACGGCTTCCTTACGGTTCTTTCCGTGCACAATCACCTTGGCAAGCATGGGGTCGTAAAAAGAAGTGATTTCTATGTTCTTGCGAAGATAGGTTTCCACTCTCGCCTCTTTCGGAAATTCCACTTCGTCGATTTTGCCGCAGGAGGGACGGAAATCGTGGAAACAGTCCTCCGCATAGATACGGCATTCCAGTGCATGTCCTTCCGGTTTGTGAAGAAGGGATTTTAAGTCTTTCAGTTCTCCGGCGGCTTCCTTTACCATCCACTCTACCAGGTCAATTCCCATGACCTCTTCCGTGATGCCGTGTTCTACCTGCAGGCGGGTGTTCACTTCCAGAAAATAAAAGGATCGGTGTTCTTCGTCATATAAAAATTCCACGGTGCCGGCGTTGCGGTAACCGGCATATTTTGCCAGGCTTTCTGCCGCTTCGTACATCTTTGCCCTTACTTCTTCGGTCAGTCCCGGTGCGGGTGACTCTTCCACCACCTTCTGGTTTCTGCGCTGTACGGAGCAGTCCCGTTCGCCGATGGCGGTCACTTCCCCGTATTCGTTTCCGAAAATCTGCACCTCTACATGGCGGGCACGGCGGATGTACTTTTCCAAAAATACACCGCTGTCGTTGAAGTTTGCTTCTGCCAGATGCCGGACTTTGTCGAATGCATCCCTTAATTCCGCCGCATTTTCGCAGATACGGATGCCGATACCGCCGCCTCCGGCAGTGGATTTCAGCATTACCGGATAGCCGATGGCTTCTGCCTTTTCGACTGCCTCTTCCGCTTTCGAGAGAAGTCCCGTTCCGGGAAGCAGGGGCACATGGGCTTTTTCAGCCAGCTCCCTTGCCGGTACCTTTAAGCCGAACTGCCGGATATTTTCCACAGTGGGACCGATAAAAATTATGCCATTCTTTTTACAAAGTATGGCAAATTCGGTGTTCTCGCTTAAAAAGCCGTAACCGGGATGCACGGCATCCGCTCCGGTCTTTTTACAGGCATCTATGATTTTTTCTACGTCCAGATAGGTTTCCTTGGCGGTGCCGTCACCGAGGTAAACGGCTTCGTCCGCGCCTGCCACATGCAGGCTGTCCCTGTCTGCTTTGGAGTAGACAGCCACGCTGCCCACTCCCATCTTTTTTAGCGTCCGTTCAATCCGGACCGCTATCGCGCCTCTGTTGGCAATCAGTACTTTATGAAGCATAATCTATCACCTTAACTTTAATAAATGGGACTAATCCCAAATTAATAATCTCACCGGTGTCGGGTTGTATGCGTTGCAGGGGTTGTTAAGCTGCGGGCAGTTGCTGATTAAGATGCAGACATCCTCCAGCGCTTCCATTTCCACATACTTGCCGGGTGCCGATACGCCGTCATCAAATTTGTAGCCGCCCTCTTTTGTCAGGGGTACGTTCATGAAGAAGTTGATGTTGGGCGCGAGGTCGCGTTTCCGGATGTCCTCCGTGGTGTCCGCAAGCTGCAGCATAAAGCTGTCGCGGCAGTTGTGCATGTAGCGTTTTTCCCTCGCATAACGCACGGTGTTGGACTGGGAGGAGCAGGCGCCGCCAAGGGTGTCATGTCTGCCGGTCTTGTCTGCGATGATTTTAAGAAGGGGCTTTCCGGACTCGGCTCTTAAAATCGTTCCGGTGGTCAGGTAAATATTCTTTTGTGCCACGATGGTGGCAATGGCGCCGTAATGGTCTTCGGGGTTGTGCAGGTCATAAAAAGTGGTGTCCACTGCCTGGTTTCCTTCCAGGTCCAAGATACGGAACTTCTGTCCTTTCTTTAATTCGTGGAGCCAGCCGAGTCCTGCATCCAGTACCTTATCGTATACGGCATCTTCTATTTTCAGTTCGCTTTCTTTTTCTACAAATCCATACATAATAATCGCCATCCTTTCCCATTAAATTCCCAGTAAGTTGTTGTAGTCCCAGGTGTTTTCAAATGCACGGTAGTTCTCGGTTCTGCTCTGTACGCAGGGGTCTAACAAATCTACGGGAGGTGCATCGTAAACTTCCATGGTAACCGGTACGGAAGGATATTCCTTCGCCGGGTCTAAGGGGTTCGGTGTATTGGAAACAATAAAGATAATGTCCATTTCGGTACGGAGGGTTACCGTATCACCGTATTTGCAATGGTCGGATACATAATGCATGCTGCCGTCCTCTTCCACATAAACCTTGGAGAACAGGTTGACGCAGGGAACCAAATCCCTCTTGGACATGTTGTTTCTGACTAATTCCACCTTGAAGTTTTCTTCGCCGCAGCGGTAATAATCGTTGCCTTCCTTCTGGTAGGAGGTCTTTCCGTATTTTTCATCCGTCATCATCCGGGTGGTATGACCGGAAATGGTGTCGTTCCAGCCGGTGGAGTCCTGTACGATGGAAGCAAGGACGCGTCCGTTGTCACTCATCAGTACATTGCCCGCTGTCAGGTGGTAGGTGTACTGTGCCTTTGTGGAGTCCGGCATGTTGTACCTTTCCGAAGTATCTCTCATATTGTAGAGAAGAATGGAAACATTGGCGTCGTCACCCAATGCCTTAAAATGAATATATTTGCCTTTTCCGATGCAGCCCGACCATTTTTCACCGGGCTTGAATTCCTTAGTAAAAATCTTCTGCATAACACATTCCACCTTTCTTTTGTGTTTCCTTTGTTTTGTAAATCATGGTTCTATTGTAGTCCTTTCGGAAGTATTAACAATTATCCATGAGTTGTATTTTTATGGTACTTTTCCGGTACTTTTTTAATTTTCCTGAAGTTCATATGCCTGACGGAGCTGGCTGCGGCTTCCCACATGGCATTTATCGAAAATGTTCACCACATGCTTTTTCACCGTGGAAAGAGAAATGCTTAAGTCATCCGCAATTTCCTGATTGCTTTTTCCGTCCATTAACAGGGTGAAGCTTTCCCTCTCCCTTGCCGTCAGTCCCATCCGGTCCGCAAAGCGGACCATTTTTTCCGCCTGTCTGTTCTGTGCCAGACTCTTTTTCCCTAAAAACAACTGATAGAGTTTTTCCGCCAGATGGTCCTGCAGCAAATTCAGGATAAACATTTCCTTGTCCGTAAAATCCCCCAAAGTTTCGCTGCGGAAAAAATTTAGGACGCCCAGCATCTGATTGCCCTTCCAGAGCACGCAGCCGGCGCCGTAGGGAATGCCGTTGGGCTCCATGAAGTGACAGAAGATTTCCGTCTTGGTGCGCAGCCTCTCATCCATGATGTCCGTATCCCGGTAGCAGGCGCTTTCCTTAAACAGGGAGATAAAATACTGCAGGTAGTCCTTGGCATAGTATTCTTTCAGGTAAACGGAAAACAGCTCGTCATCCATGCCCTCCGCCGCAGAATAGCCGGTTTCTTCCCGGACCGCCTCGGTTTCATCGTAAATCAGGAAATAGCCCATGTCGTAGGGCACCAGGTTTCGGCATATTTTCAGAATGTGGGAGGCAAATTCTTCCATAGTTTTAATGCTGTATATTTCCAAAATCACTTTATTCAGGGTTATCCACTCTTTTTCTTTCAGTGTTTCCATACGCGTCTCCCTTCTCCCGGACACCTGCCTGCTTTCCGGCGCATGTCCAACGGCACCCGTGTCTCATTTGCTGTTTCCTATTTTCTGGTTCCTTACTCCGCCCGCCGCAGGCAGTCCACCGCAGTGGCAGCCAACACGCCCGCCGCAAAGCGAAGCCCCTTGTGGGCAATGCTGCTTTTTCCCTGCGCTACCACGGCTTTCGTATGCTCCATGGTGTTTGCCGCCCAGGTGCAGCCCGCAAACTGCGCCGTGTCGCAAATGCCGCTCACATCTCCCACATCCGTGGAATAATAATGAGGTGCGTCATCCGGCATATAGGGCAGGACAAAGTCGTAAATCACATCCTGCATGTGGGCGGTAAGCGTCGCTTTCATGGCTTCCCCATCCGGGTAGCGGTCGCATTTTGTGAGCAAATCCTCCAGTGTATTGTAGGGATTTTGCTTCGCAATCTCCGCAGCCTGCCGGCGTTCTTCCTCCGTGTAGAAAATGGGCGTTGCCTGACACATGTTTTCGTACAAAAGCTTCTCCAGGCGGTGGCAGGGACGAAGCTCCTCCACCCGGGAAACCTCCCGGTACTCCACGGTGGTTTCCGTCATCAGCGCCGCTCCTTTGGCAATGTTAATGATGCGGCTGCTCACTTCGTCCACATAAGAGGACTTCGGCGCCCGTATCTGGTAAAGAACCGCCGCTTCTTCCGGCACTGTGTTGGGGCTTTTGCCGCCGGCATCCTGATAGGCGTAATGAATGCGGGTGTCCTGCAGCACATGCTCTCTTAAGTAATTGGCTCCCACGTTCATCAGCTCGCAGGCATCCAGGGCGCTTCTGCCCAGATGCGGGGCAATGGCGGCGTGGGCGCTTTTTCCGTGAAACGTAAACAAAATCTGACAGTTGGCAAGACTGCTGCCGCTGGTAATGGCATTGTAGTCCGCCGGGTGCCAGGTAAGCGCCTCCCGCACTCCCGCAAAAACGCCCGCCTTTACCATCCGGCTTTTTCCGGCGCCGCCCTCCTCTGCCGGGCAGCCGTAAAGCCTTATTTCGCCGGAAATGTTTTTTTCCTTCATATACTGCACCGTGGTTTCAAAGGCAAGTAAAGAAGCCGCACCCAAGAGGTTGTGTCCGCAGCCGTGTCCCAGATTGGGCAGGGCGTCGTATTCCGCAAGCAGAGCAATGCAGGGTCCGTTTTCCCCCTGTTTATAAGAAGCCACAAAAGCGGTAGCTATGTCTGCTGCGTGTTCCGTAACAGTCATCCCTTGCCGCTTCAAATAATCCGTATAGGTCTTGTATGCAAAAAACTCTTCGTATTTGATTTCCGGATGGTCATAAAGACCATCCGCTATCTGTTCAACGGAAGGAGCAAATGCTGCCGCAATCTGCTCCAGTTCCCGTATTTCTTCTTTCTTCATAGGCTCACCATTCCAAATCGTCCACACTCATGACGGCTCCGGTCTGGAAGTATTCCATGTTTTCAAAAGCCGCCTCTGCCACATCCAGAGGGCTGTGGGTATGACATGCCTCTCTTAATACGTGGATGTGATAGTTTAACTGATGCGCTTCCACGGCGGTGAAATGCACGCAGATGTCCGTCATGCCGCCGCAGATGAAAAGATGTTCAATGCCCTTGCAGCGGAGCAGGATTTCCAAATCCGTACCGAAGAATGCGCTGTATCTTCTTTTGGGTATCGTATATTCGCCCTCGATGGGAGCGGCGCCTTCCCAGAAGTAGGAGTCCTTTTCCAGACAATGCACATGCTCGGAGCCGTCTAACTCCCTGCCGAAATCGGATAAATCGTCGCGGTGCAGTTCGATGATGTGGATAATGGGGAAGTCCTTCTTCTGGCGGAAGAAATCCACAACCTTCACGATATTTTCATGGTAATATTTAATTCTCTGCTGCTGTTCTTCGCCGTCGTATACGGGCATATGCACCTTGGATGCCTGCACATCCACCAATAATAAAGCACTGTTTTCCGGTATTTTCATAGCTGTCACTCTCCTCTCCTACACCTCTGCCGTCAGAATGTCTTCTGTGGTAATGTTGGACTCTCTCTGCAGATATTTCATGTTTTTCAGCGCATATTCGTGTGCCTTCCAGGAAGAACCGGTCACGCTGTCCGTTACCACGTAGAAGTGGTAGTTCCACTGGTGGGCATCCACGGCGGTGAAATGCACGCACACATCGGTAAGTCCGCCGATTAAAAACAGGGTGTCCACCTTCAAGCAGCGGAGTAAAATGTCTAAGTCCGTGCCGATGAACGCGCTGTATCTTCTTTTCACAATGAGGTAATCGTTGCCTTCCGGCTTCGTAATGGGGAGATATTCCACCGCCTTCGTTCCTTCCAGGCAATGCTCACCTTCCACGCCGTCAAGCTCCCTGCCGAAATCGGATTTGTCCGCTCTGTGGCATTCCCTTATCTGTACCACCGGAAGGTTGTGCTCCCGGAAAAATTTTATAATCTTCGGAGCGTTTTCATAGGTGTGGGAACCCTGCATAACGGGAATACCGTCGTTTATGCCGTCCTCTGCCTCTCCGTCCTGTAAATCAATTACCAGTAATGCACTGTTTTTGGGTATTTTCATATTCCTCATCCTTTCTGCCATTGGCATTTCCTTTTTTGCGGTTACAGGGACAGGGTATGCAGCCACTTTCCCGACCGGTATCTGAAAAATCCTATCAAAAGCTTGTAAATTTCCACACATACATATGCCATGAATACCCACAGAAGGGGAAGCTTAAGCACATCTCCCAGTAAGAGGGTAAGAGGCATGCCCACCATCCAGATACCGCCGGTATCCATCAGCAGGACAAATTTAATATCGCCGCCGCTTCGGAACAATCCTTCAATGTTCATGGAGTTATAACAACTGAGCGGCAGGTAGCAGCACATCACCGTAAGGGTTTCCCGAAGGAGCATTCCCGTCCGGGTGCCTGTCAGGGAATAGGCTGCGGTAATGGGGGAAATCAGGGCAAAAAGTCCTAACCCCACCATGGCTCCCATGCATACCGCCAGTCTGTGGAACCGTCCGCCGCAGACAAACACATCCTTTTTGTTGCCTTTTCCGATTTCGTTTCCCACAATTACGGCTGCGGAACTCGAAAGGGATAAGCCGAAGGTCTGCACCATGGTCTGCAGGGTGTTCATAATGCTCATGGCTGCCAGCTCCTCCGTTCCCATGTGGCCGTAAACCACTAAGTAAACCGAAGTACCGACGCCCCACAAAAATTCATTGGAAGCAAGGGGCAGCGCCTTTTTGATAAAAGTAACAAATTCATGCCCTTTATACCGGAACATTCCCCGGATGTCCTGTATCACTTCGTTGCGGCTGGCTACCAGGTAAATAATAAGGATAGTCAGCTCCACGCTTCTGGTGGCTACGGTGCCGATGGCGGCTCCCACCACATTTAACCGGGGCATACCGAAGTTGCCGAAGATAAAGGCGTAGTTGGCAAAAATATTCATAAACACGGAACCGATGGCGGTCGCCAGTACAATTCCCACTCTCGTCTGTCCTCTTAACAGGTAGTTAATGGGATAAATGAAGCTTAAGAGCAGATAGGAAGCGGAAATGGCACGCAGGTAGCCTACACCGCTGTCAATTACCGCCGTATCCGGGGTAAACAGCGACAGGCATTGTCTGGGAAAAAGCAGCGTCGCCAGTGTCACAAGCACACCGAGTGTCACGGTGATGGAACAAGTCATGCCCATGATTTTCCGGACACCCTCCACGTCCTTTCTTCCCCAGTACTGGGAAACGAACATGACGCAGGCACAGCAGGTTCCGTATAAGACCAGGTAGAAAAGGGAGTAGATTTTGTTGGCAACGCCGACGGCGGCAATCTCCGATACTCCTAACTTTCCTACCATTATCTGGTCTATAAAGTTCACACTGGAGGTCAGAAGTGACTGCAGCATCAGGGGCAGAACCGTCTTTAATGTAAGGGAATAAAATTCTTTCCTGGTCATCTTCTTTCCTCCTTTCTGACATGTAAATGGTTAATTCAGGTTGTTCCTTTGAATATTTTTTCTTAAAATTTTTGTTTAGTCCATCTTGGAGCTGGCTGCCAGCTTCAGTTCGGTCCATACTTCATCGTAAATCAGGGAAGCTTCGCCGATGTTTGCCATGTAATGGGTGGTTGCGGGGTCCACATCCGGGTAAGCAACCTGCATCAGATCTTCGGAAATACCGGCATCGATTGCATCCTGTTCTACCTGGGTGTTGCAGTAGCCGTAGCCCCAGTTGGTATCCTCACCCTTTCTGGTCAGATACTCTTCGGAAATAATGGCGTCGATAAAGGCATAAGCGGCATCCATGTTGGCGCCCTTGGGAACTACAAAGCTGTCAATAAACATGTGCATGCCTTCGGAAGGAATAACAAATTCCCAGTTGTCCATTTCCTTGGCTGCTTTGTATTCGGAACCGGTAGCAATTACAAGAACGTTTGCTTCGCCGTTTAACAGCATCTTGTAGTCGTTGTAGGTAAAGGCATGTACGTTGGGAAGAAGCTCGGTGAGCTTTTCGCCCGCTGCCCGGATTGCAGCTTCGTCAGTGGCGTTGAAATCATTGCCGTTTACCAGGTTGGTAATGCAGAGCGCCATTCTTTCGTCATCGGTAAAAGCAATCTGACCTTCCAGTTCCGGTTTCCACAAATCCGCATAGCTGGTGATTTCGGTATCAACGGCATCTCTGTTGATTAAAATACCGATACCGCCGCCGGAATAGGGAACGGACCACTTGTTGTCCGGGTCATAAGAGGGACTTAAGTACTGTTCGCCAAGATACTGGTAATTGGAAAGCTTAGAGGTATCGATTTCTTCCAGCTCATCCTGTGCTACCAGTGCTTCGATGACATAGTCGGAACACATTGCCACATCATACTGGGTGGAGTTGGACATTACCTTGGTTTCCATTTCTTCCAAAGAAGAAAACTGTGTGTAGTTGATGGTGTAACCGGTCATTTCTTCCAGCTTTTTAATGGCTTCATCGTCAAAACCGGACCAGGCAAGCAAATTCAGTTCGCCCTTGCTGCCGGAAGCAGATGCGGAAGTGTCCTCTCCGTCCGATGCAGATGCGGGAGTGCTTTCACTTCCCTGTGTGGTGGATGCGCTTTCGTCACCGCAAGCCGCAAGGCTGAACACCATGGTGGATGCTACGAGTAAGGCTAAGATTTTTTTCTTCATAATGTTGTCCTCCTACTTGTTTTTTGCAATGCTTCTATTTTGAATGACCTGCATAATGACGCCGATGGTAACGGTGACAATGATAAGCAGGGTACTCAAAGCGTTAATGGTGGGCTTCATGCCCGATTTCATCTGTCCGAAGATATACATGGAAAGTGTGGTATCCTTGGGACCTGCCACGAAGAAGGTGGTAAGCACATCCTCCAAAGAGAAGGTAAAGGCAAGCAGTCCGCCGGAAAGCATTGCCGGTACCAGGTTGGGGAGCAGCACCTTGGTGATGACCTGTATCTGGGTGCATCCCAAATCCTGCGCCGCTTCTTCGATGGACTTGTCAAAGCCGTTTAACGCCACACGTATATTGTTGAAGCAGACCGGCATGCAGAAGGTTACGTGGGAAATGATAATGGTAACCTTGCTTAAGCTGATGTGCATGATGTCGAACAATGACAAAAGGGAAACACCAAGCAGCATCGCCGGTACAATGGTGGGAATGTAAAAGAAAGAGTCGAGCAAGTTCTTTCCTTTGAATTCAAATTTGTGAAAGCCGATGGCGGCAAAGGCGCCGAGCAAAATGGAAATTGCCGTGCTGGTGCAGGAAACAATGAGGGAATTGATAACCGCCTTTTTTGCATCCTGTGCCGCAAACAGCTCCTTGTACCACCTTAAGGTAAATCCGCTCCAGCCCATATCCAGTTCCGAATTGTTAAAGGAATAGGTAACCATCATGGCGATAGGTGCGTAGAGCAGAATTAAAAACAGTAAAATGTAGAATATGGCTCCGGGCCCAAGTTTTTTCTTCATATCAATACGACCTCGCTCTCTCTATTTTATTCTTTATCATAATGATGGCGGTGCTGATAATCATAACCACTACGGAAAGGGCTGCGCCGAGAGGCCAGTTCTTTGCCGTAGAGAACTGGGAGGATATCAGGTTGCCGATGATAATGGTTTTGCCGCCGCCCAGGGCATCCGCGATGTAGAAGTTAAACATGGCGGGTACAAATACCAAAACCAGACCGCCCATGATGCCGGGAATGGAAAGCGGGAAAATTACTTTCCGAAAAAGCTGTCCCGAGGAGCATCCCAAATCTCTTCCGGCTTCCAGTACCGCCGGGTCGATTTTCTCCAGACAGGAGTAAAGCGGCATAACCATCATAGGAACCAGACTGTATACCAGACCGAAGTAAACGGCTCCCGTGGTATACAAAATCTGAATGGGTTCCTTGATGATGCCCATTCCCATCAGGAAGTTATTGATGAGTCCGTTCTTGGATGTAAAGTTCATAATCGCGTAAATGCGGAGCAGCGAGTTAATCCAGAAGGGTATCATAACCGCAATGATTAACAGGTTCTGTATCTTTTTGCTCGCCCGGGAACAAAAGTAAGCGTAGGGGTAAGCAATCAGGGTAACCAGCACCGTAACAATGGCTGCCATCTTTAAGGTACGGAAGATAACCTGCATATACACCGCTTTTGTCAGGGTCTTGTAAGCTCCTAAGGAAAAGCTGTAAACGATGTTGCCGAACTGGTCCCTCGAACAGAAGCTCACCAGAATGATGTAAATGAAAGGGAATACAAAAAACAGTACCGTCCAGAGGGACATGGGACCGATGGTCAGAAGTACGTTTCCGACAACACCCTTTTTTCTCTTTTTCTTTGTCTTCGTTTCCATCCGCTACACCTCCTCATCTTCCACCAGTATGCAGCGCTTTTTGCTGAAGCAGACCTTCACGTAATCGCCTCGCTTGTAGGTTTCTCCCTTTCTGGCGTACCGGGTAATCTTTACGACTTCGCCCTCCGGTGTGTGAAGGATATGTCTTCTTAAGTTGCCGATGTAAATCTGTTCTTCGTAGATACAGGTGATGGTATTGTATCTGTCCTCTTCGTAGTTGTCCAGATAGTCCACAAAGTGCATGTTTTCCGGTCTGACACAGACGCATATTTTCTGTCCGTCCCTGTACTTTTTCTCCGTATCGTAAACGGTAAGTATCTGGTTGTGCAGGTTGACCGTCGTCTTGTCGCTATCCTGGGAAACAATAAAGCCGGTTAAAATATTGGTCTCGCCGATGAAGTTGGCTGCAAATTTTGTTTTGGGCGTATCGTAAATTTCCTCCGCCGTGCCGAGCTGTTCGATGTTGCCCTTGTTCATGATGGCGATACGGTCGGAAATGGTAAGCGCTTCTTCCTGGTCATGGGTGACATAGATAAAGGTAATCCCCAGTTCTCTCTGCAGATGCTTTAATTCAATCTGCATTTCTTTGCGGAGCTTCAAGTCCAGCGCTCCCAGAGGCTCATCTAAAAGCAGTACTTTCGGCTCATTTACTAAGGACCTTGCAATGGCAACTCTCTGCTTCTGTCCGCCGGAAAGCTGGGAGGGCTTTTTGTTGATGTGCTCCTCTAATTTGATAAGCTCCACCATCTTGTCCACTTTTTTATCGATTTCCGCCTTGGGAAGCTTCTTTAACTTTAAACCGAATGCGATGTTGTCCCGGATGGACAAATGGGGAAACAGCGCATAGTTCTGAAAGACGGTATTGACATCTCTTAAGTTTGCCGGTACGTTGTCACAGTCGGTATGGTCGATGAAAATCTTGCCGTCCGTGGGGTCTTCAAATCCGGCTATCATACGGAGGGTAGTCGTCTTACCACAGCCGGAAGGTCCTAAGAATGTCATAAATTCACCTTCCTTAACAGTAAGGTTGATGTGGTTGACTGCCGTCATGTCTCCGAATTGTTTTGTTACGCCTATGAGTTCAATCATGTTATTTTCTTTTTTCATAGCTTTCACCTTCCTGCTTCCTGTCTGAAACCGCACCGTTTTCCTTATTTTTCCAAAACAAAAAGGAGAGCAAATACTGAATTCGCTCTCCTTTGAGTGTTGGTTGTCATACGTTTTTGGCTTCTTGTTTTGTGTTATTACGCACTATATACCTTTGTGTAACACAAAGGTCAATACATTTTGATAAATTTTTTTAATTTTCTTTTCCGTCGGTTTTCCGCACCGGGATTTCCAGCTTGTAAATGACTTCTTCCGGGTTGTTGGTAAGAGAAATGTCAATGATGTCCCTTTCGTACAGATACCCTGTAATTTCATAGCTGTTTTCCAAAAGATACCGGCGTATTTGGGTAAGCTGGGGTGACTTCGCCGTCAGCATCCCTTTTCCAAAGCAGACCAGATAGTCCGCCTCCGGCAGCTCCGTCAGTTCGCCGTAACGGATTTTTTCCTCACAGATGCCGTAAGGCAGCGCCGGATAGCGCAGCAGCCTTTCCTTTCCGCCGTGCAGAAAGGAAACCGGGTCTATAAGGGAGCCGGAAATATTGGTGCCGAATACATTGAAATCATCCGACAGATTTTTCCGCAGTCTGGTAAATTCGTAAATAAAGTCGCTCAAATCCTTTTCCTTTGCCCGGGAGATGACCATGCTCCGTTTGCCGATGTGGGTGATGCTCCATTGCTTTAAGGAAAACAGCTTTTCATTCTTTACCATATTGATGTAGGTGGTTTTCTGCTCAATCTGCAGAAGCATTTTCTGCTTCTCGGCAATTTCCTGCCGCAGCTCGTCCGCCTTCTTTGATAAAATTTCGTAGGAATTCTCCACATTCCTGTGGTTCATGAACTCCTGTATTTCTTTCAGGGGGAGTCCCATATCCCTTAGGTCCATGATGGTGTCGAAAACCTCCACCTGCTCCGTGGAATAGTACCGGTAACCGGTGTCCGGGTCCACGTAGGCGGGCTTTAGGAGTCCTATCCTGTCGTAGTGCCTCAGGGTTTCCGTAGTAGCATTCCGAAGCCTTGCAAGCTGTGTGATGTTTAAATAATTCTCCATGGCTGCACCTTCTTTCAGTGTGTCCATTTTTTTTGCTAATGTTTCTTTCAGTTTCTCTTTTTTGCAGCGGTCACAAGCGTTATTGCCAGATTTACTGCCACTTATTTATCATTATTTTTCACTATAACATAGTTGCCAAAAAATGTAAAATTGTGAAGTCGTTATTTTTTCTCCAGTCTATCGCAAAACTTGTGCAAAAAATTTCTTTCTATTTTCGCCATTATACCATATAATATTTTTATGAAACTATATAATAGTGTAGGAGGAGAACACATGAACTTTGAAGAACTGATGGCATATGCCAAAAAGACCGACTGTTCCGATATTCATATCACGGTCGGCACCAACTTAGCGGTACGTCGTTACGGTACTCTGGAAATTCTTCCCGACTGTCCCACAGCGGAAGAGTCCCGCAACATGATTTTTGCCATTCTGGACCAGAAGCAGGTAGAGTTAGTCACTTCGGGGGAAGACTTGGACGTAGGCTGCATGCTTCGTGACGGTACCCGTATTCGCGCCAACATTTACCACCAGCGCAACAATTTAGCGGCAAGCATCCGTCTGTTAAAGCAGGAAATTCCCACGTTTTCCCAGCTCGGTCTGCCCGATGTAGTCAGAGAGCTTTCCGAAATGCCCAGAGGTCTTGTCCTGGTTACCGGTCCTACCGGAAGCGGTAAGTCCACCACCCTGGCATCCATGGTTGACCACATCAACAAGACCACTTCCCGCCATATCATGACCATTGAAGACCCTATTGAGTATGTTTACCCGCATAACCGCGCCATGATTCATCAGCGTGAAGTCGGAAAGGACGTGCCTTCCTTTGCTTCCGCTCTTCGTTCCGCCCTGCGTGAAGACCCTGACATTATCTTAGTAGGTGAAATGAGAGACTTTGAAACCATCAGTGCCGCTATCAGCGCCGCTGAAACCGGTCACCTGGTGCTTTCCACCTTACATACCACCAGTGCCGCCCAGACCGTCGAACGTATCATCGATGCATGTCCCATTGACGGACAGGCCCAGATTCGTTCCCAGTTTGCCAGCGTTATCCGCGGTGTCATCACCCAGCAGCTTCTTCCTTTAGCTGACGGCAGCGGACGTGTCATCGCAACGGAAATCATGATTGCCAACGTGGCAATTTCAAACCTCATCCGTGAGAACAAGACCATTCAGATTCCCAGCATGCTGCAGTCCGGCAGAAAAGAGGGCATGCACTGCTTGAACGACGACCTGATTGCTCTTGTCAACGACGGCAAGGTCACCCGCGATGAAGCCCTGAAGGTTTCCTCCGACCCTGCCTCCCTGGAGAAGGCGCTGTACTAAGTGCGAACTGCGCCGCACGGGCTGCTTCACATGGCATGTGCCGCATCGTGCGTGCTTTTTGCATAATGTGTGGTTGCTTATTTACAGAAAAAGACCGGTGCCGCCGTCCCTTATCGGGACAGCGCACCGGTTTCTTTCTTGTCATAAATATGGGAGAGGGCTCATTTCCGCGTAGGATTTTTGGGGGGCTTACGCGGATTTTGACCCGTTTCCCTCTTTCCCACGTAAACCGTTTTCAAACTTTACACGGATTTTGACCCATTTCCCGCATTTCCGCGTAATCTGGTTTTAAACCTGTCGGAAGCCCTCGCTTACAGGCTAATTCCCCCGCGTGCGGCTTCATTCTGCCTGTCATTTTCGTATTCCTGCCACTCATCTTTGGCGGCAATATCTTTGGATATATACGTGCAATCGCAGACACTTCCTCCTGTCGCAAGAGTTTCCTTCCGCAGGAAAATGTGCTTTTGCACCTCACAATATGCATAGTCCATCATACACATAGCTGGGGTTAATTCGGGATGTCCCTTGGCTTTGAAATAATCATAAATTCCACATCTGTGAAACTCCGCCGTAAATCTTTTATCCCCTACGTCCGTAATTTCGTACTGCCATGTATACGGATGTGTCGCATTCCGGCTCTTTTTCGCCACTTCCTTCTGATATTCAATACGCTTCTCACTGGTCATATCCACACTTGCCAGCAGGTTACTCGCCAGCTTTGACGTTAATACCACATTTCGGCAGAACTGACTCAGTTCATTGACGCCGGGCTTTTCCTCACAGCTTGCATATAGAGAATAAATCATAACTCCGTAGGTCAAATTTGTTTTCAGGACATCACCTGTCCCATACTCGTCCAACTGTTGCAGTTCCTGTTTATACAACCTTCCGGCTTTCTTATAAACCTTTTTCGGATTTTCGCTTGTCAGCAAAGGGATGTTTTTCAACATTCCTTTTTTATATATCAGCCAGCTCAGCTTAATGAACATTTCCTCTTTCATGGCTTTCCCCCGTGTACTTTATAATATCTCTCATAAAATAAAGTATCATTTTCCCGAAAGGGATGCAATCGCCTCCATGTCGCTGACGAAATTGTCCATATCGTCAGCGGCATTGCCCGGCTTATAGGAAATTCCATAGCAGGTTTCATCGTTCAATTTGATAATGATTGTGCACTCTGCTTCCGTGCCTGTGATATCTTCATCCGAACTTTCCTTGGGAGCTGCCCAGTTGCAGATATTGTTCTTGTCCATGCTGTCCATGACAACCTTTTTAACCGTATCGTCCGCATCCCGTACAATATCAGCCGCAGTTATATTATTCAGACTTCCGCTTGCGGAAAATACCTTTCCCAGTTCAAAATCAAGAATGGTTATCTGACAGGTTTCTCCCTTTACATCTTCAATGACAACCATCTCTGCCTTATCCTGATATTCCTGCAGGAATTTGTCCGTTGTAACTTTCATGGATGTGTAATCGGGGATTTCGGTTTTATTCTCCATGGCTTTGTAGTCGTTGAGTAAAAACTGCAGGTCACCTTCCCCAATGTTGTCATAAGTCAGTCCATAATAGCTGACAAAGGCATCAAAATCGACTCCCTCAAATTCGGACTCATCTATACCGAATTCTTCACACACATATTCCGGGGTCAGAATACCATCGTTGTCTGCGGTGCCCTTATCCGTACCGCAGCCAGCCAGTAAAGATACACACAAAACCAACAATACAAAATATCTCTTTTTCATGCAATTTCCTCTTAAATTCTGCTCTCATGACAGGTGAAGTAGAGCACCTGGTATTCTTTGGAGATAGCCCGTAAGAACCCTTTGGCAAGCTCCATTTTTTCTTTGTCCAGATTGACAAACGGGTCATCCATGACAAGGAAGGGCTTTTCTTCCTTATACATGGCATCCACAAGCGCCATACGCAGGCAGATGTTTACCAAATCCTGCCAGCCGCTGCTGAGTGCGGTAATCTGTCTTCTGCCGCCGCTTTCTTCCTTCGTCAGGCTGATGTTGGCATCCATTTTGTATTCCCTGGGCAGGCATCCGGTCAGCATTTCATAATATTTGTTAAAGCCGTTCATGATGGGGTCACGGTATCTGGCGGTCAGGTTTTCCTTCGCCTGTGACAAATACTGCTTCGTTTTGTCCACTACATCATATCGGTGAGCCAGCTCCTCTTTTTCTTCCGAAAGCTGCTCCAGACGCTCCTTGGCTTCCTCCACGCTTCCGACGCGTTCCCTTAATTCCTCCATCTGCTTTTCGTAAGCCCGTATTACTCTCTCGGTGTCCGAAATATCTGTTTCCAGCTTCTGCTTCTCCGCCTGGATTTCTTCCTTGCTGCGCACCTGTGTGCCCGCCGCTTCTGCCGCAGCCGCCTGCACATCTGCATTGCTTTCTTCAAATTCCTTTAACTTGGAAGAAGCCTTTTCCAGCTCTTCATAGGCAGCATGGTAGCGGATAAGCTGCTCGTGAATATCCTTAAGCTGCTTTACCCGGTCGGGGTGGGGCGTCTGACCGATTTTCTGAAGGAAAGCGCCAATCACTTCGTCCGCATCCTCATAGGCTTCCTTTGCCTTGTCGAAAGCGTCCTTCTTGCGTTTCAGCTCGCTGTATTCCAGTGCCTCCCGCCACAGAAGTTCAAAGCTTTCGGAAATGTTGTTTTCGTTAATATGAATGGTAGGGTAAAACTTCCGCAGATACGCCGTAATGTCCGCCAGCATTTCCTCTGCCCGCGCTACTTTTTCCGGCTCGGCAGCCTGCTCTTTTTTCCGGTGCAGCCTATCGTATTCTGCCTCATCTCTCCGCATATCGTAAAGGACAGCTTCCACGGTATCCGGGTAGCCGCGCAGCTCAAAATCACGGAAAAACAACTGCATTCTGTCCTCCGCCGCCTTGATGCCTGCTTCGTCCTCTTCCACTTCTTTGGCATAACCGGCTGCCTCTTCCTTGCCGGTGGGACGGTTCATCACCGCCAGTCCCAGCATAAGTATGCCTGCTGCCAGTCCCATGATAGCCGCGGGAGTGCTTACTAAAAACAGCACGCCGCCTGCGATAAGCAGAATAGCGCCGAGCGCCAGAAACAGGAAAAACAGTCTTTCCTTATGCTTGTTCTGGTTCTGCAAAAATTCCGCCTGGATTTTTTTATGTACCAGTTCCGCCTTCACCGCCTTTTTGCGGTTCCAGTCTGCCAGCATATCATCGATTTCATCTTTTCCCGCCATGCCCTTCGGATAGGTTTCCGACAAAATCTGCAGGCGTTCCTCTTCTTCCCGGGAAAGTCTGCTCGCTGCAAGTTCGCCCTGCGCCTCTTTGTAACGGGAAATCTGCTCCTTCCGGGAAAGCAGCTCTGCCTGTTCCGGCAGCCCCGCCGAAAACGTATGTGCCAATGCTTTCCGCCGTTCCTCGTCCTCGGCAAGCAGACGGTTTTCCTGCATAATGCTCTTCTCTCTGTCCAGCTCCCTGCCCAGTTCCTGCATGTTCGCCAGTTCATCCTCTTCGGGAACACTGCCCGCAAACAGGGTTCTCTTTAAGCGTACCTCTTCTTTTTTCTCTTCGTAGTCCCGACGCAAATCCTGTAAGGAACCGGTCAGTAAGGAGCGGGAATATTCCTCATCCACTTCCTTCTGCCTTGCCTTCATCTGCCGGCAGGTTTCCTTTTCTTTCAGGTATCGTTCTTCCACATCCTGCAACGTACCTTCCACGGTTTCCTCCTGCCGCACTTCCGCACTTAAGGAGCCGATTTCCGAGGCAAGCTTTTTAATCTGTCCGGTGGAACGGGTGGGGGAAAGCCGGTTCATCTCATCCGCCATGGCTTTGATGACGCTTTCGTAGTTGGTCAAATCGTCCGTGGCGTCCGTCAGGTTGCCGATTTTCGCATTGATGCTGTCGCTGACGCCACATTTTCCGTCCTCCTGCACATTTACCTCATTCTGCGCCACAAACACCGTGCGCAGGAAGGACTTGTCATCCAGTCCGAACAGTGTCTCGCCGATATTGTCGCAGGAAAAATCCTTAGAGGGCAAATTGGTAGTTGCATCGTAGAGTTCGGCGCTGTCGTCCTTTTCTTTCGCACCGAAGGTACGCTGCAGAATGTAACGCTTTCCGCCGGTTTCAAAGACGATTTTTCCGCCGTATGTGCCCTTGTTCCAGGGACGGTATTTTTCACGCTCCCTGTCCGCCAAAAGCTTTTTGCTTTCTCCGGCGAAGCCGAAAAACATAACCTTGATAAATGCCGCCAGTGTGCTTTTTCCCCAGGCATTGCGCTCTAAAAAGACCGTAATTCCTTCCGAAAAGTTTCTCTCGTATTCGTTTAATTTTCCAAAATTTTCAATGGAGCAACTGATTAATTTCATCCTGCGAACTCCTCTCCGGCAAGTGCCTGCAAGCCACAGCGTATAATTTCACTCTGCATTTCGGGTGTCAGGGTCGTATCCTGCATGACATTCCGGACAAATTCGCCCTTTAAGGACTCATCCAGAAGATAATCCGTGTAATCCACCTTCAGCCGGGTACTGTCTTTTACTTTTACAAAGAAAAAACGGGGCGAAAAACGTTCCTGTATATAGGAAACATTGCATTCGCAGGAAACATCCACTTCCCCGGTAAGCTCGATTTTCAGTAAACTGCCCGGTGCATAATCCTTTTCCCGAAGCACCTCTTCCGCCCTCTGTATCATTTCATCGGAATGCAGGCAGCCCGTCACATCCACCGGCACGGTATACAGATTGCGGTAGGCAAACGGAATGAATTCATGGGTAAGCGTTCCGGTTTCTTCTTCAATGGTAAGCATTTCAAACCCATGCTCCCCGCATTCGTCAAAGCCTCTTCCCTCGAGGCAGCCCGGATAGCAGTAAATTCCTCTGGCATCCAGTGCTTCCACCACATGGGCGTGCACATGTCCCAGTGCCAGATAATCAATTCCTTTATTTTTCAAAAGCGACATGCTGATGACTTCCGTTTTGTCCTTGGAGCGGTATTCCGCACTCTGTCCGTGCAGGGTCACGATATTGAAATCCCTGCTGTCCAGAGAAAGCGCCGGATAAATCAGACTGCTGTTTTCCGCAGTCAGTTCCACGCCGGACAACATCACCCTACCCCGTTTGGTCGTTCCCACTTCATAGCTCTGCCAGGTGTCGGAAAACAAATGCAGGTTCTCCGGGATTTCCTCCATGGAAGCCAAGAAGCTGTTGACATCGTGGTTGCCCTTCAGATAATAAAACGCAATATCGGGGTGCTCTATGATGCTTGTATACACGGTGCTCATGGCAGTCCGGGAAACGGAATTCGTGTCAAACAGATCCCCGGCAATGAGGATGGCGGCAACGCCCTGTTCTGCGGCATATTCTATCATCCGCCTGTAGGTGTTTAAGATTTCCGCTTTTCTTTTTTTTCTTTTTTCCGCATCAAAATTTGTGTTCATGCGGGAGTCTATATGCAAATCCGCACAGTGAAGTATCTTCATAAAAAGTCTCCGTTCCTGCAAACTTTGCGCCGCGGGCACACCGCCCGCGTTCCTATTTATGTATTATAACATGTTTTTCTGCGCACAAAAATACCCATTGCACATTTCTTTGCCATATTATCTGCCGTGCAATGGGTATTTCACTTTTTATTTACGTTTCTCCCGGGAATCGTGTCTGTCCGTACCCTTACGGAATTCGCGGTTCCCTTTTCTTTCCCGGCTGCGGTCGCCTCTTTCTCTGTCACCGTAGCTTCCGCCTCTGCCGAATGCGCGGGATTTACGTCCCCCGTCATCCGCAAAGCGTTTTCTTCTGTCGTCGAAGGAAGGGCGTCTCTTGCGGGGCTCCTCAATAACGATTTCTTCCGGTGTCTCGCCGATTTCCTTTCTCACAAGATATGCTAAAAGCTCCATGGGATCTAACTCGTAGTCCTCCATTTTTTCTTCAATCTGGTCCTGGAGCTTTACATAATCTTCTTTATCCAGGGTATCCTTCGCCGCCTGCAGCAGTTTGTTTAACTTAATGTCCATAACCTGTGCGGACTTGGGTAACTTCTGCTCCGTCATCTTGGTTTTGCAGACTCTCTCGATTTCCCGGATACGGTATAAATCCCTGCCGTAAGCAAAGGTAAAGGCAAGTCCTTCCCTGCCCGCTCTGCCGGTACGGCCTATTCTGTGGACATAGTATTCGGTATCCTGCGGCACATCATAGTTAAAGACCGCCTCCAGGTCGTCCACATCGATGCCTCTTGCCGCCACATCCGTTGCAATCAGTACCTGCAGACTGCCGTTTTTAAAGCGGTTCATGACAAAATCTCTCTGCTTCTGGGTCATATCCCCGTGCAGTCCTTCCGCCTGATAGCCTCTGTCCTTCAGATGCTCCGCCAGCTCATCCACCATCTTTTTGGTGTTGCAGAACACGATGGAACGCTTCAGATTATAGGTGTCAATCAGTCTGCTGATGGCTTCTTCCTTGTAAATATTTTTTACTACATAATAATACTGCTTTACCAGAGGAATGGTCAGCTCCTGCTTGGTAATCCGCACGACTACCGCATCCTTCTGGTATTTGTAGGTAATGTCTAAAATAGCCTGCGGCATGGTTGCCGAGAAAAGCGCCGTCTGGTGTTCCCCGGGAATTTCTCCCAGAATGGCTTCCATATCCTCGCGGAAGCCCATGTTCAGCATTTCGTCCGCTTCATCCAGCACCACCATTTTCAGGCTGTCCAGCTTGATGGTGTGTCTGCGCATATGGTCCATGACACGTCCCGGTGTGCCCACAATAATCTGGACACCGCCTTTCAGTGCCTTTATCTGTCTGGAAATATCCTGCCCGCCGTAAATAGGTACCACACGTATGCCGTGCATGTATTTGGAAAATTTGTGAAGCTCCTCTGCCGCCTGAATGGCAAGCTCTCTGGTGGGACATAAAATCATGCCCTGCAGCTCCCGGCTGGCGGGGTCTGCCATCTGCAGCATGGGAATCCCGAACGCTGCCGTCTTTCCTGTTCCTGTCTGCGCCTGCCCGATGACATCCTTTCCTTCCATAAGCTGGGGAATTGCCTGTTCCTGTATAGGCGTCATCTGGGTATAGCCCATCTCGGAAACCGCGCGTAAAATCTTGGGATTAATCCCGGAATCTTCATATCTTAAATTTTTTTCCATCATTGATTAGTTTGTACCTTCCATTTTCTGAAGCAGTACTTCCTTTGCCTTTTCAAGCTGATTGTCATATGCTTCGTCGCTGTAATATCTTTCACTGTCAAATTCACATTCCACATCCGGCTCGATGCCGATGCCGTTGATGTTGATGCCGTTCGGTGTGTAATAGGAGCTGATGGTCAGCTTGACTGCGGAGCCGTCGGACAATTCGATAGGTCTCTGCACAATGCCCTTGCCGAAGGTCGTGGTGCCTACCAGCGTACCGATGCCGTAATCCTTGATGGCGCCTGCCAGAATTTCGGACGCACTGGCTGAATTGCCGTTTACTAAAACAACCATGGGCACATCCAGTTCTCTGGAACCGTCGCAGGAATACTCCTCCCGGTTGCCGTCCCGGTCTACTGTATATACAATCAGACCCTTGGGCAGCATCTGCTGGGCAATACTTACCACGGAACTTAAATTACCGCCCGGATTGCTTCGCAAATCCAGGATAAGTCCCTTCATGTCATTGCCTCTTGCCATTGCCATGGCTTCCGTAAACTGGTCCACGGTCACGGTGTCAAACTCGGTAATCTGGATGTAAGCCATGCCGTCATCCAGCATTTCAAACTTAACGGTGGGGGATTCCACCTTTCTTCTTGTTACGTCTTTTTCGATTTCCTTGCCGTCGCGGATAAGGGTCAGTTTAACGGTTGTGTTTTCATCGCCCTTAATCAGGGAAACGGTTTCCTGTAAGGTCATGCCCGTTACATCCACATCGTCCACTTTGTAAATAATATCCTCGGCACGAAGGTCCGCATCCTCTGCCGGAGAGTCCGCGATAATACCGCTGATTTTAGCAAGACCTGTGGTGGTGTCCAGACTCACATAAGCGCCCACGCCGTAGTAAACGCCGAGGGAGTCCTGATACAGGCTTTCCAGTTCTTCTTTGGAGTAGTATTCGGAATAAGGGTCGCCGAGGGACTCGACCATGCCCTTAAAGATGCCGTCCACCATGGCGTCCTTATCCACATCTTCTTTATAAAAATAGGTGTTGATTACATTTTCGATAACCTTCATCTTGGCTACCGTGTCATCACTGACCGCTTCGCCGGTAACGGTTGCTCCGTCCGTGTTTTCCTGACTTTCTTCTTCTCTGGTATGAAGCCCTACCGTCTGACCGGACTTATGGGCATACTGGATGCGGTTTACCACATACACGCTGCTCACTACCAGAAGGGACATAATCAGACCTGTAAACAGGCCTCCCCAAAAAAACTTTCCGCTTTTGTCCTGCGGCTTTTTGCCGTCGTTTCCCGGCTGCTGTCCGGGCGCAATGCCCGTCGTATAAATTTCGTTGTCCTGCATAATGTCTGCCTTTCCTTATGTTACTGTTTCAGATAATTCCAGGGACTTACATATTCTCCGTTCAGACGCACGCCGAAGTGCAGGTGCGGACCGGTCGAACGTCCGGTGGAACCTACTGCGGCAATGGTCTCCCCTCTTACGACCACGTCTCCTGTGCTGACATACAGCTTGGAGGCATGCATATATATGGTGTACAGGCTTCCGCCGTGGTCAATCATAACATAATTACCCATGGAACTGCTGTAGGATGCCGCAACGACCTTCCCGTCGTAAGCCGCATAAATGGCAGTACCGCTGGGGGACGCCAGGTCGATACCGTTATGGAACTTTTGCACTCCTAAAATAGGATGCATACGCCAACCGTAATCGTCCGACAATCTCGTATAGGTAGCCACCGGGAATTTGAACTGACCGCCGTCGTACATCAAGACGGTACCGTTCTGCTCTAAGATTTTACGTTTTTCTTCGGCAATCGCCGCTTCCAAAGCCTGCACGATTTCGTTCTGCTCCTGAATGTCGGCTTCGTATTCCTTGATGGCCTGTTCTCTGTTGGAAATATCGTATTCGTATTCCCGGATGGTCTGTTCCTTGGCGGCAATCAGCTCCTCAAGGGCTTTCTGCTCCTGCTCCACACTGGCTTTGGTTTCATCCAGAACTTTCTTTTCCGCCTCAAGCTGCTGTTCGCAGAGCTCAATATACTGTCTGTTTAAGATAAACTGGTCTAACTGTTTTCTATCATATGCGGAAATCTGCTCCATATATTCAACGGCGTTCATAATGCTGCTCAGGCTTTCTCCGCTGAAAATAATGTCAATGTAAGAAGACTCGCCCTGCTCGTACATGAAGCGGATACGGTCCACCATCGCATCATACTGGTCTTCCTCTATCTGCTTTGCCTCGGCAAGCTCCTCCTGCGTAACGCGGATTTCCTCTTCTTTCTGCTGGATTTCCGCGGTCAGCCGTGTAATATTGTCCTGCACTTCGGCAAGCTGGGCGTCCAGCTCCTGCACATAATTTTTCAGATTGCTTTTTTCCTGCTCCAGCTTTTTCTTGATAGCCTTCACATCCGTCAGGGAACTCTGCAGACTTTTCTTCTGCTCTTCCGCCTGTTTTATCTGCTCTTCCTTCTGTTTGATACTGTCCGAGGTAAGAGACGAATAGCTTGTTGCTGCTTTTGTGGAAGATGGCATGTTGCTGAAAAGCACCAGCATCAGTACCACCGTAAAAACCATCACAAGTCTTTTTTTCATACCTGCCTGTCCTCTCTTAATTATACGCGCAAGTGTTTTCTAACTGTGGTGAAGCTGCCGAGGAAGCCGATGCCGATACCAATGCCTAAGGATACGGGCACCAATACATGGAATACTTCCTGTACGGTAAGGAAATTCAGAATGGATGACAGTGCCTGGAACTTGGACATTGCCGATGTCACCACATCATTGTAAATAAAGTAAATCAGTAAAAGAGGAATGCCGGAACCGATGGCGCCGATTAACATGCCTTCGATAACGAACGGTGCTCTGGTAAAGAAGTCCGTGGCACCGATGTATTTCATAATGCTGATTTCTTCCTGTCTTACGGAAATACCGATGGTAACCGTGTTGCTGATTAAGAAAATGGATACGCTCAGCAAAATCACGATAATACCTACGGAGGCATATGCCACAATCAGGTTGACGCCGGTCAGGGCGTTCGCCGTCAGGCTGCTGTATTTAACCAGACGCACATCCGGCAGGGACTGCAGCCAGGTAACCAGGGCATCCTGCATGGATACGTCATTTAAGAAAACTTCGTAATTTTCATAGCCTTCCAGAGGGTTGGTGGGGAAGCCTTCCGTGTGCTTTCCTTCAAAATACTTATTCTGGAACCACTCCCACGCTTCGTCCGCGCTGGTGTACTTCACATCGGAAACCTCAACCCTTGCTTTAATCTGCTCGCCGATGGCATCAATTCTGTCCTGGGAAATGCCCTCGTTAAAGAATACGGTAACGGAAACACCTTCCTGTGCATTCTTGACAATATGCTGGAAGTTCATAACCACGGAGTACAGGATGCCGAACAGAAACAGGCAGGCTGCGATAGTGGCAATGGAAGCCATGGAAAACAGCTTGTTACGGAATATATTTTTTACTCCCTGTCTGAGAGTATAAAATAAGGTACTAATCTTCATCGATATACTCTCCTTCCTCTTCATCGCTTACGATGACGCCTTTTTTCATGGTAACTACGCGCTTGTGCATGGCGTTAACAATTTCGCGGTTGTGGGTAACCACCACTACCGTCGTGCCGGACTTGTTGATTTCCTCCAAGAGGTTCATAATTTCCCATGAGTTCTTGGGGTCAAGGTTGCCGGTAGGCTCATCTGCCAGCAGAATGGAAGGCTTGTTGATAAGGGCACGCGCCAGCGCCACTCTCTGCTGTTCACCGCCGGAGAGCTGCTTGGGCTTTGCCTTGTATTTACCTGCCAGTCCCACCGTCGCCAGTACCTTCGGTACATTCTTGCGGATTTCCTTGGCGGGAACTTCTACGATGCGCTGTGCAAACGCTACATTTTCATATACGTTTCTATCCTTAAGCAGACGGAAATCCTGGAATACGATTCCCAGGTTTCTGCGGAATTTCGGAATTTTCCAGTGGGACAGCTTTGCCACATCGTTCCCCATCACCCATACCTTTCCCTTGGTGGGGGTAAGCTCTCTTAACAAAAGCTTAATCAGGGTGGACTTGCCGGAACCGCTGTCGCCGACCACAAAGACAAATTCCCCTCTGTTGATATGCAGGGTCACGCCGTTTAATGCCGGTGCACCCGCCGTATAAATCTTACTCACCTTATCCAGGTAAATCAGACCGTTTTCTTCAATCATTTTCTCCCGTTGTTTTCTCTGTTCTTCTTTTCTTGACATTCTGTACCTCTTTAATATTCAAATGATTCCATGTATTTCATGTACTTTACGACCATGAGTGCAATCTTGAAGGTAATGGCATCTTCAAAGACACGCAAATCCAGTCCCGTGCTTTTCTGCAGCTTGTCCAGGCGGTAAACCAGTGTGTTTCTGTGAATGAAAAGCTGTCTGGACGTTTCGGACACATTCAGGCTGTTTTCAAAGAATTTGCTGATGGTGGTAAGGGTTTCCTCGTCAAAATCATCCGGGCTTTTTCCGCCGAAGATTTCACGGATAAACATTTTGCAAAGAGGAATGGGCAGCTGGTAAATCAGTCTGCCGATACCCAGTTCGCTGTAGGCAATGACGTTTCTCTCGTCAAAGAAAATCTTGCCTACATCCAGTGCCATCTTGGCTTCCTTGTAGGAACGGCTGACTTCCTTAATCTCATGGATAATCGTACCGTATGCCACATGCACGCCGGCAACGCCTTCCTTCTGCAGATAGGAAATCAGGCTCTTGGCAATTTTCTCGATGTTCCTGTTGGTGTCCGTGTCGACAAGCTCCTTCACTACTATAACATTATTTTCATCCACTGCGGTGATGAAATCTTTTCCATTACTTCCAATATGTACCCTGGTAAGTTCCAGAGCATTGTTGTCCTTGCCGTTTTCGGACTCCACAATCATAACGACTCTGCCGATATCTGTGGGGATATGCAGCTTTTTCGCCCTGCCGTAAATATCCACTAAAAGCAGGTTGTCCAAAAGCAGGTTCTTAATAAAGTTATCCTTATCAAACCGTTCCTTGTATGCAACCATCAGGTTCTGAATTTGAAAAGCCGCCATTTTGGCAATGGTATATACATCTTCTCCGCTTCCGCCCGCAATCAGCACATACTCCGGCTGCTGGTCGTCCATTACCTTGAAATACTGGTAGCCCTGGATTTCCTGGGAGTCGGCAAAAGACGCCGCAAATTCCGCTGCCTGTTTGGAGCAGTTGCGCATGTCTGCTGTGGATGCCATCTCCTTGCCCTCTGTATCCATGACGCAGAAATCGACTCTGGCAATGTTTTTTAACCCCTCAATGGTATTCTGTAAAATTTGGTTTGATATCATACACGTACTCCATCCTATTCCATAGATGAAAACCATTTTAATCTATTTTCACAAAAAAATCTACCCTCGAAGGACAAAAAATTAGACATTCTTAACAAAAACGGTCGTTTTTTTACTTTCTGCGGATACTTTTCTCGCCAATTTCTATCATACCGTTTTTCAGTAAATGTCCCACCGCTCTCTTGAATTCGTTCTTGCTCATCTGCAGCTCCCGTTTGATGACCTCCGGAGATGCCTTGTCGTTGAATGGCATGGCGCCGTCAAAGCTGTCGAGCACCTTGAGCACCTTTTCGGCATCGGTTTCTATCTGCAGGTAGGCTTTCTCCCGAACGCTCAAATTCAGCCTACCGTCCTCTTTTACGGAAGTAACCCTGGCATTTACGGTATCACCCACCTTCCAATCCCCATACGCTTCCTTCTTGGGAATAAGTGCGGAATACAGGTCATCCACTGCCACAAACATACCGAACTCGGGGCTTGTTTCGTAAATAACGCCGGTTACCCTGTCGTCCTTCTGATAAGGGCTGTCGGAGCGCAGGTTTTCATACACATTCATGGTTGCGCAGAGCCGTCCGCTCTTGTCTACATATAAGGAAACTAAAGGGGTATCGCCCTTTTTCACGCACACCTTCTGCTGCTTAAAGGGAAGAAACAAATCCTTTTCCAGTCCCCAGTCCAAAAATGCGCCGAATTTATTGACATCCGCTACCGTAAGACGCGCCACCTCGCCCATTTTGAGCAGTGGGGTCTGCGTGGTGGAAATCAACCGGTCCTTGGAGTCCCTGTATACAAAAACTTCTATTTCATCCCCCAATTCGGTTCCTTTCGGCACCTGCTTTATGGGAAGAAGCACTCTTTCCTCCGCCTCTCTGTCCTCTGCCAGATACACACCGAATTCTACTTTCTTTACCACGGTAAGCTTCTGCTGTTCTCCTAATTTAATCATGCTTTTTCTCCTTAAATTCCAAGTTGGCGTATGCCTTGCCTTCTTCATCCTGCAGGGAAACGGTATACAGTTCTCCGCCGCTCTCCGCCGTGCGTTTTACCACATACGGGTGCAGCACGTCATGTAAAAGCGCCTGCTTGCGGTATTCCACGCGCATCTGTCCTATTTCAAAGTTTTCCGGCAGATAGGCTGCCGCCATGCGCACATACTGCGCATTGTTTACATGATGATTGGTGTCTAAATGATGCGGGTTCACGGTAATGTTTTCTTCCATGCTGCCGCCCTCCGGCACTGCAATCTTGCGCCCCGCATAGTCCATGGGAAGCTTCTCGCCCTTTTCGTATTTTGCCGACACATCCTCCGGGATATTGGTGAGCTTAAAGGCTTTGGTATCAATCAGGCTCCACAAAGAGTCCGCTTTTGCCAGGAAGTTTCCATTCTTATCCTTCATAAAGAAGTTACGCTGTCCGAAGCAGCCCTTGAAATTATAGGGGTATGTGCCCGTTTCCACATCTTCGTAGAAATCCGGGAACCTGTCCACCACAATCTGCCAGTAGGAAAGCACCCATGCCAGTCCCCTTTCCAGCAGGGGGTAAAAGCCCACTCCCAGCGCCTCCGACTGGAAGGCGGAGCAGTCCTGAAAATAATCCAACAGAGCCTCTAACGACAGCCTGCCCCGGCTGTCCGTTTCGCTGTATCTTATCTTACTTTTAAAGCTGTACATACTGTTTCTCCTCTTTCGTCTTTCCCATTGTAGCACAAGACAGGGTATTTTGCGTATGAATTTTTGAAATTAAGAAATCTTTCATATATTTTAATCCGAGTTTATGCTATAATTACAATAATTTAATCACTTTTCACTCTCTTACGAAAGGCATGGAAATTATATGAAATACTATTCGTTTTCTACTCCCCAGCCCGTTGTTTTTGATGTCTGCGGCAACCTGCGCAGCACCAATGGTTTCCTTCACCACCGCAGATGCTTCGACCAGTGGGTCTTTATTTATGTAAAGACCGGCAACCTGCATTTAAGCCAGGACGGTGAAGAGTTCACCGTCGGTTCCGGTGAATATGTATTCCTGCCGCCTTATCATGAGCATTTCGGCACCGAACCCACGAAGAGCCTGATTTCCTATTTCTGGGTGCATTTCACACTGCCGGAGGGCACCGAAGTCTCCACCCACCCGGATTTGCCCACTCTGGAAGAACTGGGACTGTCCCACTTTAAGGAGGACGGTGCTGTGGGCGGAGAAAACGCCGCCAGGGATTTATATCTTTTGCCGGAAAGGGGTTCCACCCATTACCGTGGTAAAATCCCCCAGTATTTCTTAGAGCTTTTGGACATGACCCGCCAGCAGCCCACCTACCCTGCGCACATGCCCGACTGCCTTCTGACGCTGCTTCTCATGCAGGTATCCCGGGAAACCCAGGAGTCTTTAGTGGTGCAGGAAAATGATTTGCCGCCCGTTTTAAACAAAGTAGCCAAATGGATGCGCAGCAATCTGGATGACGATATCAGCATGTTTTACGCTGCTGCCGAATTTGACTACAGTTCGGACTATCTGGCATCCTTATTCCGCAAGCATTTCCACATGTCCTTTACCCGCTGCTTAAACCTGATGCGTATCGATGCGGCAAAGGCAATGCTCATAAGCCAGAATTGCAGCATAAAAGAAGCCGCATATTCCTGCGGCTTCCTTGATGAAAAATACTTTATGAAGGTATTCCGTGATGTAGTAGGTATGACCCCCACGGCTTATAAAAATACCTATTTTAAATATGAAGATATGTAACTTTATTTCCGTGTGAAGTAAACCGTGTAGGTTTCGTCCTGCACCTCATATAAGGACTTGAATACCATATTTTCCGGCTGATTTACCGTGCGGTAAGTACTCTGCTTCCAGGGGAACACACCGTAGGTATGCTCGGTCTGGCGGTGGAAAATATCCTCTGGATGCTCGGTATCGCCCACAATTCCTTTGTCACTCGCACTCATGCCTGCCAGCACAATGGGTCCTTCCAGTACGGCATACATGTCCGGTTCATCCGGCAGATTTTCCATGGAGAGTCCTGCGGGCAGGTACAGCGTGATAACGTCTTCCTTCCATTCTCTGTGCAATACCAGATAGCCTTCTTCCACGCGGTATTCCTCTTTTGCAAGGGGCTTTCCGGCAACAGATACCTGTACTTCTTCCTTAACCCATGACGGAATACGCAGTTTCAGGGTAAACCCGGTCTTCTCTTCCATGTGGATTTTCACGTCCACGGACCAGCGGGAATCCTGGCTCTTGTCCTCTTCGTCAAAGAATGCCTGCTCGTTGTAATACTTCATGTTGACATTCTGCTCAATGCTGCCTTTCTTTTCTCCAAATGCAATGCTTCCTTCGGAAGGAATGTACTGCGCCACATAAAGCTCTTTTTCTCCATCGGTAAAATAAATCAGTTCCGGGTAGAGGGTCTGTGCCTGCACCATAGTTCCGTGGCAGCACCAGAAATCCCTGGTTTTCGTACCCCATTTCTTTTTGCTGCCTGCTTTCATGGGCAGGAAGTAGGTGGGCATGCCGGTTGATGCATTCTGCTGTGCCAGAAATCCGTTGTAAAGCGCCTTTTCGATATAATCGGCGTACTGTGCCTCTTTGGTGAAACGGAATAAATATTCTGCCAGACGCACCATATTGTAAACCGTACAGAATTCCTGATTGCTGTCGGTAAGATATCTGCCCTCTAAGTGGGGCGGGGTAAAGAATTCGCCTGCGCCCTGTCCGCCGGTGCAGTAGCTGCCTCTGTCGGTTACGGCGTTTTTCCAGAATGCCTTTACGATATCCAGCCACTTTTCCTCTCCGGTAACCTCATACATTTTTGCTGCGCCCTGTGCCAAAGGAATGCTGGCATTGGCATGGCAGTTGGTCAGCGCATCCTTGCCGTCCATCAAATCCTTAAACATCTGCGGAGCCGCATAGCTTTCCGCCAGCTTCTTATATTTTTCCTTGCCGGTCAGTCCGTACAGGGTTGCCCATGCCTCCAGCATACCGCCGGACTCGCCCTTGTAAGTTACCCAGGGGGTATCCTTCAAATCTTTTTCAATCCATTCCACATACCAGTCGGACAGATTTTCCACCAGCTCCAGTGCCTTTTTGCTGCCGGTGAAACGGTAGGTGTCCGTCAGACCCACGAAGGTTTTGTGCATGACATACTGGGGGGACCATACATACTGACCCTTCTGTAACATTCCCAGATATTTTTCCGGGATGGGCGCCAGCCACTTGCCGCCGCACTGCTTCTGGCATCTTTCCAGTTCTTTGATGATGACGTTTAACTTGGCACGCAGTTCTTCGTCGTCATTCATGGCGGACAGGGCTGCTGCCGCAGACAGATAATGTCCTAAGAAATGTCCTCGAAGCTGGCAGGTAGGTGCTTCCCAGCCCCAGTGCAGGTTCGCCGTAGTGGGGTCGTCCACTACCTGCAGTCCCGGCAGTACAAAGCCCGCCTCTAAATAAAAGTTCTGCAGAAGCGCCTGATTGGACAGCTCCATTAGGTAATTGCGGTTTACTTCTTCTCTTTCCTTGAATAAGCCGGGCAGCAGGTGCACGGCATCCTTCTTCATACTCTGTAACATAACGTTCCGCCTTTCTCTTTTTTCTGTTTGAATTATGTTTGTGTTCGGGGATGTTTCAGATGTGGGAAGTTTTTTTTCTTAAACTGTTCTGATATTTCCCCCTGCGTTTTATATGACTCAATTTCTGGTTTTTATTATAGCAGAGTTTTCCGGAAATGTCGGTAGTCTAAATCGGAGATGAGGTGGTCTAAAACGAGATTTTTACAAATACCGCCCATCCTGATTTGTTTTCTTTTCCAGGCGGTGCTCTCATGGCTTTTTCTTGTTCCTTTACTGATTTTATAGCATTTTGTACCGCCTGGCTTTTCTCTTTCCCCTTCCCAGGCGGTACTCTCATGCCTTTTTCTTGTTCCTTTACTAATTTTATAGCATTTTGTACCGTTTGAACTGCCTTAATCTCTTTGTCCAGCGGTGCTGTCGGTCAAATGTATTACTTGCTGCGGGTTTATTGACTGTAAATCTCCCATTGGAGCAAATTCAGAGCACAAAAAAACCTCAGTGGAAATCACTGAGGTTTAGCAGGGCTACAAGGATTCGAACCTTGAAATGACGGAGTCAGAGTCCGTTGCCTTACCGTTTGGCGATAGCCCTTTAGCTGACTACCTTATGCATTATATACGAACTCCAAAGATTTTGCAATACCCAATTTTATTTTTTTTGAAATTTTTTGTTCTATAAAGTAAATACCAACGCATCTGTCTTTTTCTTCTATATGTGTTTTTTTATATTCAAGATATATCCAACTATAAGTGAAGCACCTACATAAGAAAGACTAATAAGAATAGCCCTCACAAGAATATCGCACTTTAATAGTATTGCAGTCATACCTATAACTGCTTCTATACTACCAATAATTACACTCCTTTTACGATACATTTCAAATTCTGTTTCATCCAACCGTTTTTGGTAATTGTCAACCGGTGCGAAAGCAAAAACTATTATCATCATCAATATTATAATAGCAATATTAATATAGGGGGTTATTGGCATTATTTTTGAAAAAATAAGGAAAAAAATAAAAAGCATACCTACAGATGTAATCAAACACCCACTCACCGTCTTTGCATGAAAACCACCAGCATTCTTTCTTAGTAAAAACATAAAGAACCATACTAATACTGAACAAATTATATCCTCGAATAATATCCCCATTATAATAGTAATTATTATGCTTGTTATATTTCCTATCATAGAAGCAATGCCATATCGCATTATCATTCTCTGTGTTTCACTTTCCATTTCTGTCTCAACAAAAAAATTGGTGAGCTTATTTATAATTACATTCATTTTTATTCCTCTTAAATTATTTTATCTTTTCATTCATATAAAGAACAGCCCGCTTCTGCATAATTTCCACGGTTTCATCCAGTGTTTTATCTCCTGCGAAATATGCTTCCGACTCCTCCAGCAGAATGGTGTGAAGACCACTGTCATAACCTGAGAAAACCGCCGCTCCTCCGACCACTTTTTTCAAGCTGTCCGCCTGTGCTTCGGAAATCTGATAAATGGGAATACTCTGCTCTCCTTCAAACGAAACCCTTGCTTTTTCTATGGGAACAGACTCTCCATTCTTCTCCTCATACTCTGTCTGCATGGCTTCCTTGCACATTTTTTCAAATGCACTTTTATTAACCGGCAGCCCCTCTTTTATTTCTTCCTGATAAGGCATCCGGTAAAAACGGCTGATAAATTCCCATGCCGCTTCCTTATTTTTACTCGTACTGCTGATTGCCCACACATCAGAAGATGCTTTTATGACTGTTCCGGATGCCGTCTTTTCACTCACCGGATAGCCCACATAGGTAACCGGCTCTCCCATAATGATTTCGGCTGCACTCGTATCATAAAAAGTCCTAAGCAGCAGCGGATACAAAAGAGTTTTGCCGTTTTGGAAAATCTCCATGGGCGAATAGTCTTCCGTAATGGTAAGTGCGGCTGGAAACTGATTGGCAAATTCCAATATCTGTCGGAATTCCTCGCTGTCAAAGCGGCAGCTTCCCTTTTCCCAATCCACATAATTGTCGATACTGCCGGTTAAAAGTGTACCAAACACATCCTTTTTCGTTTCACCGGGATAGAGCATAAAATCCTTGTCTTTTTTATTTTCTTCATAGCATTGCATAAGCTCCTCTATGCTCCAGCTCTCCCTCTCTCCCACTGTTTCGGTCCGTGCCGCATATGTCTGCAAGGTAAAGGCAGTGGGTAATGCATACAATTTTTCTTTATAGGAAAAAGCCTGTATTAGATTTTGCCAGAATTCCAGATTTTCCTCCTCGGACATCTCTGTAAAATACGGATTTAAATCTTCCGTGTACTGTCCGACAATATCGGAAAGCATGTATTCGCTTCCGAAATTGATAATGTCCGGTCCCTCTCCGGATACTATCTCCCGCTGCAATCGCTGGATGCCGTCCCCTTCTTCATAACGGTTATACTGCCTTACTTCAATATGGTACGCTTCATTTTCCTGATTAAAAAGAGCAACCTGCTTATCCAATTCCGCATTTTGCTCAAACGCAGCCAACACCAGATTGGTTTTACTTTCTTCCTGCTCTGACATTTTGCATCCTGAAAGCAGCAGGCATAAAACGATACCGGATATTATTATTTTTTTCATCATACACCTTACCTTCCCGCCGGGATATATTCCCATATCTGTCCGGTAAGCCGGTCATTTTCGCTTACATTTTTTACCAGTAAAAATCTTCCGTCCCGTAAAAATGCTCTGATTATAATATATTCATTATAAGGAAGGTTACTTTCCGACCTGTCAACACGTTTTTCTGTGCATCCGCTTTCCAGGTCATATGTCCATATTCCGCTTGCAACACCGTATAGCAGAAAATCACTGTCCGTTCCCTGTGCCAGCGCAAGTATTCTGTCATCTGTGCCAATACCCTCCAGTGCATATTCCTTTTCTACACTTCCGTTTTCCGGGTTTATCTGTCCTATATAAGACGCATCCTCTTTCACATAGGTAATGTAGACATTTCCGTCCTTTCCTATTGCCGCCGCATAGGAGTCCCTGATTTCCTGCAAGTCATTCCTGCTCTCCCACAGAAACTTTCCCTCTGCCGACAAAAACATTCCGCCCTCCATGCCTTTTATATAGAAGTTTCCGTTTCCATCCCTCAAAAATCCTTCACAGATACCCATTTTACTGCCTAAGGCATCGGATATATCCATTTCATTTATCAGACTGTTCCCATCGTATTCCCTGATGACAGAAAGCATGCCTTCCTCTTTCCATGGACTCCGCAGCAGGATATAACTGTGTCCTTCCCTGTCGGATACAATGCCATGAATATTCCAGTCTTCCGGAATGTCTATCTGCTGTTTTTGCAGCAAATCCGTCCCCACTTCCATTTCAAACAGGGCGGCTTCCCTTCCTTCCCGGTTCCACTGGCACATAAGAAGTTTCTCTGCGTTGCATCCAAATGCTTTTGCCGGATAAAAATCCTGCCCGGTTAATTCTACAGTCTGCGCCTGTGTATTTACTTCTGCCTGTTCTTCTGTACTTCCGTTTGTCTTTGCTTCTGTGTTCGCTGCCTGGTCTGTCCACTTGTCATCGGTCGTCTCTTTATATCCATCACTCGCTTCTGCATACTTTTCCATTTCTCCCCATTCTATATTTATATCATCTATTTGCTTGTTATCACTCATCTCTTTCTTATTACAACCGCTTAACCCACAAGCGCAGATAACTACACATATCATCATAATAGTTTGAAACATCTGTTTTCTCATTTTTATTCTATCTGCTCCTTTTAATGTATAATCATCACAAATATACCTATTAAATTTCATATCTATTCATTAATCTCTGATAATTCAATTATTGAAAAATTCATATAATTAAAATTCTTACCCTTCTGTTGTACCAATTTCATTCCCATATATATATAATAATTTTCTCCTGTAAAGCATGTCTTTGTAAATTCATATACACTATCATCTATCTTTTGTATATAATCAAACTTTTTATCTTTTTCGTTATAGCCATATAGAGAGTTTATACTTTTAATATAAAAGTCATACTTTCCATCTCCTTTACCCATAACACTATATAAATCATCATATGGTAAAAGCATTCCTTTATTTTCTATTTCTATATCCGTACCCTTAATTTTATAAAGAATATATCCCCCGCCATTTTCTAATCCGTTACAAAACAACATATACAAACATCCATTTTTTCCAACCGCCATACTTTCAAAAAAACCATTTTCTATATCGTCTTGAATAATTTTTTCTTTTTGGGTCTTAAGGTCAATACACAAGGTCAATTTATTGTTTTCTTCCCGTATATAACATACTTGCTCTTGAGTAATGCAAAATCCTTTTATAAGAATATCCTCAGATTTTAAATTTTTATCCAAATTATAAATTGGAATAACTTCTTCCCCATCAAACTTACAAAGTTGGTATGTATCTAAACTTGAATTATATGAAATGATATATAATTGATTTTCATAAATAGTAATTTTTTGAGGAAAAAAATTGTCTTCCTCAAGCTGGTCAATTTTTTCCCATTGGCTATTTTCTATATTTATCCTATATACTTTATCAAAATAGCTGCCGTTTTCTTCATATGTTCTCCCTATGCAATATAAGTAATGATTGCCATAGCATACTTCTACAGGGAAAAATTCCATTTTCTTACCTGTCATCTGCCCATTAACTTTGGTATTTATAAATATACCTATTAGAATTATGCAACATATAAGAAATGTACAAACTACAATAATATTTTTTTTCACCTAGTAACCTCTTATAATTTAAACAGTGGTCACACAAATACACGTGTGACCACATCAATGTTTAAAATCTAATTCCATATTCCAGGGACATCAATATAATGATTATCCGCATACCCCACAGTACCTGTTTTGTCACGTTTTAAATAGTAGCTCCCCGAAGAACTTTCCATAGTCAGTTCCTTGTCAACATGAACAGTTTCTCCTTGATACATTAATTCTAATACTGTTCCCGCATCAGGCACACTTCGCAATCTAACACCATTTCCCGTAACAGTACCTTTGTATGAAAAACTTGCTGCCTGCACGCCCATTGATATAGACAAGATAAAAGCCAGTACACATGTACTCTTTACCAAACTCCTTTTAATCATCTGTGTTCCTCCTTTTTTTACAACATTTGTTAAAAACGACGTAACTCTTTTATTTCTTTAGTTTCTTTAGGCTGAAAATTCATAAATGCACAGGCTGAATTTGCTTCCATTATTGCCGTTGATTTTATCAGCTTCCTCATCTGTTTTTTGCAACCCCTAATTA
>DJEL01000027.1 GCA_002432425.1 Lachnospiraceae bacterium UBA5899 | reverse complement strand
CACTAACTTATTGAGCGCTTACGAAATTAAAAATCGCTCCTTACTTCTCCTTTCTCTCCTCCTCATACTCTTTAATCGTTTCCTCCAAAATATCACATGCCGTTTCCACGGTCATCTTGCAGCGGTATTCCGGCTTAAAGGACTGGGGCTTAATGTCCTTGCACAGGGTGGAGCCGTATTTGGCGTTGAATTTGCGCATCAGCTTCATGACAACGGGGCGGATGTCTTCACTTTCGTGAGCCTTGGCTTCCACGTACTTCATGGATAAGACGGAAGCGGCGGCAAGTACAGCACCGCAGGTGTTTCCACACTGGATACCGGCGCCGTAGGCACCAACCATAATCATGTCTCTGTCGTGAAGCTTCAGGTCATAATAATCATTGGCAGCCCGGAGCAGGGTCTCCGCACAGTTGTAATTCTGCTCAAAATAGTACTTCTGGTAAACATCCTTTAACATAAACATTCTCTCCTTTTTCTTGATGTATTTTATAGAATATTAAATCACCTTATGCTCCAGCCATTTCCGGGAATGGAACCGAATGGTAAAGATAATGGCGCGCAGGCTCCAGTCGGCGAACATGCCAATCCACACGGCAATGGGACCGAAGCCCCAGACACGGCAGAGGTAAATGCACAGGCTGACACGGCAGAGCCACATGGTGCAGCAGGAAGTAATCATGGAAAATTTCACATCTCCGGCAGCGCGCATGCCGTATGCCGGGATAAAGGAAAGCACCCAGGAAATAGGCTTGGTAATCGTGATGAAAATAACCATGTTGAAACAAAGCTTCGTGCTTTCCGCTTCCATGCCGCCGAGCATGGTAATCGGTTTCGTGAGTACAAGGACAATGAGACAGGTTGCAATAATGACGATTTCCGCCAGCCAGGAAAGTTTCTTTATGTAGTAAACGGCTTCGTCTTTTCTGCCCGCGCCCAGACATTGCCCCACAACGGTCATCAATCCGATGCCGATGCCCATGGCAGCCACACCGTTTAACATTTCCAGAATGTTGGTCATGGCCTGAGCGGCAATGGCGATGGTGCCCAGCGTGGAAACCGTAGACTGAATGGCCAGTTTACCAAACTGGAACATACTGTTTTCAATGCCCGAAGGAATGCCGATATACAGGATATTTTTAATTAAGGAAAAATCCGGCCGGATGGACAGATAATTGCGGACAGAAATGGGTTCCTTTTCTCCGCGAAGCTGCCAGATAACGACCACGGCACAGAAAATCCGGGAAACCAGAGTGGAAATGGCAGCACCGGCAACACCCATATTCAGCCCAAAGATAAGTATAGCATTTCCAACGATATTTAGAAAGTTGGAAATGACGGATATAATCATGGGTCTGCGGCTGTCGTTCTGCGCTCTCATAATGGAAGCTCCTGCATCGTACAGACCGATAAACGGGAAGGAAAGCAGGGTAAACAAAAAATAAACCTGGGAGTTTGCCATAACGTCGGCTTCTACTTTTCCGAAAATAAAGTGCAGCATGGGGACACGGAAAATCAGGCAGAGCAGGGAAAGGGCTGTGGAAAGCACTGCCATTACCAGCAATACCTGCCGGGCAGCATGATTGGCGCTTTTTTCGTTGCGGCTTCCGAGATACTGGGAACAAAGTATGGTGCCGCCGGCAGCCAAGGCGGAAAGCGCCTGGATAACCAGCACGTTTATGGAGTCCACAAGGGACACGGCGGAAATGGCGGCAGAACCCACGTTGCTTACCATCATGGTGTCCACGGTTCCCATCAGGCAGCTTAAGAGCTGTTCCACAATAATGGGAATGAGAAGCTTTTTAAGATCCAGATTGCTGTATATATGGTCGGAGTTGCTCATAAGTAAATCTTCTTTCTGTGATGTTTCTGCAAATGCAGAGGTATTATAGCACGATTCTTTGAAAAATTATATCCCCAAATCTTCCATAAAACAATAGCGGAAAACACTTGCGAAGAGCTCCTGTTTACGTTACATTTACAGTAAAGAAAAGAAACTCAGGAGGAAAACCTATGGAAATCAGTGCAAGTGTAAAATATGTAGGAGTGAATGACCATCAGGTGGATTTGTTTGAAGGACAGTACCGGGTGCCGAACGGCATGGCGTACAATTCCTATGTAATTATGGATGAAAAAACAGCGGTTATGGATACGGTTGACGGCTCTTTCAGCAAAGAATGGCTGCAGAATTTGGAAACAGTATTGGAGGGAAAGACACCGGATTATCTGGTTATCCAGCATATGGAGCCCGACCATTCCGCCAGTATTCCGGCATTTTTGGAGAAATACCCGGAAGTAACGGTGGTTTCTACGGCTATGGGCTTTAAGTTTATGGAGCAGTTTTTCCCGGAATATTTTGCTAAGGCAGGCATAGAAAAGAAACTGATAGCAGCAAACGGCGGAACGCTGGAGCTTGGCGAACACACCCTGCACTTTGTGTATGCGCCCATGGTGCACTGGCCGGAGGTTATGATGACGTATGAGTCCGCAGAAAAAATTCTGTTTGCGGCAGATGGATTCGGAAAATTCGGAGCTCTGGATGTGGAAGAGGACTGGACGGACGAAGCCAGACGCTATTATATCGGGATTGTGGGAAAATACGGCGCACAGGTGCAGGCAGTCTTAAAAAAGGCAGCCACACTGGACATCCGGACGATTTGCTCCCTGCATGGCCCGGTATTAAAAGAGAATCTGGGATTTTATCTGGAAAAATATGATAAGTGGTCTTCCTATCAGCCGGAAGAGGCGGGCGTTGTGATTGCCTATGCGTCCGTTTACGGCAATACCCGTAAGGCTGCCGAATATCTGGCGGAAAAACTGGGGGAGAAAGGACAGAAAACAGTTCTGTACGATTTGGCAAGATGCGACAAGGCAGAAGCCATAGCGGATGCGTTCCGTTATGACAGACTGGTGCTGGCGGGAATTACTTACAACGGCGACCTCTTCCCCTGCATGCGTGCCTACATCGAAGGACTGACCGAGCGCAGTTACCAGAACCGTAAAGTTGCGGCTGTTGAGAACGGAACCTGGGCGCCCCTGGCAGAAAAAATCATAACGGGCATGCTGGAAAAGAGCAAGGATATTACCTTTGCCGAAACGAAGGTAAGCATCCGTTCCGCCATGAATGAGCAGAATAAGGCAGAATTGGAAAAATTAGCCGAAGAACTGGCAAATTCGCGCGCTTAGAAGTAAATCAGCAACCCCACCAGAGCGGCAATCAGCACCGGTATGGAAATGCGGATGCCGTAGCTGATGTACTTGCGGAAGGAAAAGGAAATACCCATTTTGTTTAAGATGCCGGACCACATAATCCCGGCAAGGGCGCCGAGCGGCGTGAAATAGGCGCCAATGTTGGAGCCGATGATGCTGGCATATGCCGCAGGCAGGCGGTCGGCTTCCGGCAGGTGGCTGACAATGGAGCTGAATGCCACGGACATGGGAATGTTATTCATGACATTGGCAGCTAAAAAAGAAGCTATGCCGTACTTCCAGACAAGATGGTCCGTGCCGAAAAAGCCGCTGATTATGGTCGTTACCTGATAGCGGTCAAGGGTCAAAACCAGAAAGAACATGGATAGCACAAAAGGAATCAGCTCCCAGGGGGCACGCATAATGGTGTGAAGGAGAACACGCTCTTTCACACCTTTTTTCTTTTTATAAATGGTAACACAAAGAAACAGGCTCACGGCAAAGCCTAAGGTGATGTACCACATTTCCAACCCGATGTAGGAGGATAAAATCAACAGTACGGTGCAGAAAACAAGGTGCAGCAAGCCGATGATGACCAGACCTTTGTCACGGATTGCCGGTTTTTCTTCCTTTATGGAAATAGGCTGTGACAGCGGTTTTCGGAAAATCATCAGTAACAGAAGAAAAGCTGTTATGCCGGCAAAAAGTGTGGGAAGCAGCATGTGAGCCGTATACGCACCAAAGCCGATGCCGTTTGCGGTAGCCAGATAGATATTGGTAGGGTTGCCGATGATTAACATCATGCTCCAGGTGTTGGCGGCAACAAATTCACCGAACAGATACGGCATGGGGTTAATTTCTGCTTTTTTGGAAAAATAGCAGATAAAAGGCGTAAAGGTTAAAATAATAATGTCGTTGCTGGTAAACACCGTCAGCACGGAAACCAACAGAAACAGAACACAGAACAGCCGGAACTGGCTGGTTTTGGCAAATTTTAAGGAAATTCCTGCAATATAGGAGAAAAAGCCAACCTCATCCAGATAAATGGAAAGCGTGGTCATGGAGATGAAAAGCGTGAGAATTTTCAAGGGGTTGATGCTTCCGGAAGAAGTCAGCCCTTCCCACATGACCGGAAGAGGCAGCAGGCGGAAAAGCAAAAGGGCAATGCTGCCAAGCACCGGAGCCGTCCAGTAAAAAATGCGGATATGGTATTTTCCTATATTTATGGATGGATTGGTCAGGACGGTGAGCACAAGAGCAACGCAGACCAATCCGGCAATGATACATACAGAGTACATGTTTCCTCTCTTCCGCAGCTTAAAAGGTAAGCTGCAAAGTAAAAATAATTTCTCTTATTTTAAGAATACAAAGCTGCACAGTTCAAACAAGTTCCTGCCCCGGAACATATCGCCCATCCAGCCCACGTATTCCGTGGTGATTTTGAAAAATACGGCATGTCTGCCCGTTACACTTTTTACAATCGTGTGAATGACAGCACTGTCATGTCCAATCCGGCAGCAGCCGATTTCTTCGCCGTCTTCCCCGTCAATCAGAATGTGCATTACGGCATCGCAGCCCATCCCTAGGATTCTAGCGGAAAATTCCATAGTTTTGCTGCCAAAATCGTCTCCGAAATCATAGTATTTGTAACCGATGACACTGCCGTCCTGAATATTTGTGACAACTCTGTCAAATACATTCTTCTCGGTAACCAAAGCACCGCCCTTTAAGACGCAGGCAATGTCTGCGGGCGAGACTTCATAAGGATTTAAACTATCTTCAAATCCGAGGGAGGTCATTTCCACGGGAGGAATGGTGCCGTCGGGAAGAAGGGTGATTTTTTCCACGCAGCCGCGTCGGGACGCAATGGTGCCGTTTGTCATACGGTGGTAGAAAATATACCATTGGCCATTGATGCAGGCTACGGAACCGTGATTGTTTCCACCCGGATAATCCACCCCGTTATCAACAATATAACCCCGGTAAGTAAAAGGACCGGTGGGGGACTTAGAAGTGGCATATGCCAGCCGACTGCCACGTTTGGGGGAATAAATCATATAATAGGTATCCCCGATTTTCCGGGGAGAGCAGGCTTCAAAAAACAGCTTGTCGTTTTCATCGAACCCACCATCCGCCGTGGGCTCACAGGGAATAAAGTGTTCGATACAGGTGCTGTCCAGCACTTCGTACATGTTTTCCCCATTGATTTCCGCCAGAAAAGAGCGTTCAAATCCACAATATTTGTAAACTCTTCCGTCATCATCCACTAAGACACCGGGGTCAATGAACCAGCCGTTGCAGCAGATTTCATCGGAAATGGTGTATTTGTAAGGAGCAATCAGTTTAAAAGGACCTTCCGGTCTGTCGCTCACGGCAACGCATCCTTTGGCATTTACAATGTAGGCATAGAGATAATATTTGCCGTCTTTTTCCACCACGTCCGGGGCAAAAAGTCTTGTATTTTTCGTATTCCAGTCAATATCGGAAGCATGGTCACGGTCGGCTCTTGTGTGAAAAATATCTCCGTGACAGGTCCAATGATTTAAGTTATTCAGCGGCGCACTCCAGCATTTCAGCACATAATCGCAGAAATCCTGCGAGCCTGCCTGGTCGTGCGAACCGTACACATACACTCTGTCGCCGAAAACGCGTGGTTCTCCGTCCGGTATATATTCCCAATTCGGTAAGTAAGGATTTGCCATAATATCCGCCTTTCTTTTGCCTGCCGCAGCAGACATCCTGTTTGCAAGGAATGTTATTAAGAGCATTGTACCACAGACAAAGAAATGTTAGAATAAAAAAGATGATTGCGCAGGGAAATTTTCGATGAATTATAGTCACATGAGATACAAGGTATGGGGGAGAAAGATGAATGCAACGGAAGAATTACGATTGGGATTGGAAACAG
>DJEL01000019.1 GCA_002432425.1 Lachnospiraceae bacterium UBA5899 | reverse complement strand
ACAGGAAATCCGCACTCATTCAGTACCTCAACCTTTGTCTTGTAGGACTTCACCAGTTCAATACCTAAAGCCTTGTGTACTTTCTGATTGCCCTTATCCTCTACTGCCGATACAGATATAGCAGGAACATGAATGCCTATACTGTGTAGCCAGATAAACAATGTGATGCTGTCCAGTCCGCCAACAGATACAAGGCATCCTTTTTCCCTCTTCTGCATTTCCTCGTAGAACTCATATGCCTTTCCTTTTTGCCGTTCCAGCTTCTCCTCATATGGCAGTTTCTGAAGTTCCGTGAAGTTCCGCTTCATGTCCTGCTTAGCTTTTCGCCATGCATTCTGCACGGCATCCGGCGCCGCATCTTCTATGCCGGTAACCTCTTCTTCCTGTTCAAACAATGATAATTGTCTCATAAATTCAGCAACTTCCTTTCTGCTGTGAAAAATCACCGATAAGCTTTTGGCTTGAAATTTTGTCTATCAATGCCATTACATCCGGCGGAGTCTTGGCGGCTTCGGTTTTCCGCCGCACTTCCGCTTCATACGTGCGAATAAAGTTCGACTGGATAACCGTCTCTATGGATTTACTGTCAGACTGTGCCCAATGTCTAAGATTGTCCGGGCTCCCTACCGCCTTTTTTACGGTTGTAGGAAGCTTCTCAAATTCCTGTTCTGCTCCATAATATCCATTTCTTAAAGCCTTGGATACAAGTCCCCAAGCCGCCATACTGTTTAATTCCGGCGGCGCCGTTACGGTATTGATTTTGTCAATCAACTGCCCGATTGCCGGTGCAAAGCCGCTGGTGTCCGAAGCTATGTATATCTTCAACGCGGCTTCAACGACCTCTTTTTCATAATCCTTTAACATCATGTACCAGGTATTAACGGCCACCGTCTTGTCCTGTGGCTTGTAATTTGGGTATGCCGCCTGTATAACCATCAGCATTTCTTTTACTTCGTCTCTCGTCATCAGGCATCCCTCCATTCGTCGTATACAGTCTTCGTATTAGGACTGCTGCCGGCATCTTTCAAGGCATATACATCCTGCCAACAGTGGTCCGTAGACTGGTTGATAATTTTAATAGCCAAATCATCATCCCCACCGGAAAGCTTTTCAATCTTGTTAAGCATCCGTGTGATAGCCTGTTGCGTAGAAATCGGCTTCTTGATATTCTTTCGCATTGTCAAAAATTCCTGAAATGCATTTTCAAGTTCCTCATTCTGGGGGAAGTACACGGTTTTCTTTTTAGGTACGTTAGTACCTTTTTCTTTTTCTATACTTTCCTCTTCTTTACTTTCCTTAACTACACTATCCTTTACTATACTTTCCTTTACTGGGTTGCCATTTGGTTGCCATTTGGTTGCCATTTGGTTGCCAAGCAATTTTTCACCCTTCGTTTCGTCCAGTGTGTAGGCTCCGTTTTCCTTGAGATATAACTGGCTCCGCTCCTCTAAATAGTTGGATTTTGTGTACCTGTCTTTCCTCAAAAGGTTATGCATTCGCCAATGTTTGATAACGATAACACCGGTGTCATACATGATTACAAAAGACTTCATCACAAGAAGTTTGAAATCGTCTTCGGAAGCCCCTACCAATTTTGCAATTCCTTTAGGATTTTTTACAAAACCGTCATCATCTGCACTCATACAAAGGTGAAAATAAAAAGCCTGTGAAGAAAGCGGCATCTCCAAGAAAGCATCACTTTCCGTTATTTTTTTGGTGAACATTCTTCTTTCAGCCATACCGCACCTACAATCTGCCAGCTTTGAAATCTTCATACAAAGCTTTTGCCATTGAAATATTCTTGAAATTCGCCCTTGCACGGCTTTCGCCCTGCCGAATGTACCGCTGCAAGTCCTGTAAATCATCCTTGGTTGGGCGGTAGTAGCCCTTTCCGTCTGAAAGATTAAGGATTGTATAGTCGATACGTGCATTTTCAATCAGCTTCCGCGTGTGCCGGTCAGCATCTTTTCCCTCTACAAGTCCCAAATGCAGGCACTTTGCAACAAGGTCTTTTCTCTTGATTGCGTTTTCCCTTCCTTCCGGGATAAGGTCAATAATACTGTGGTGCTCTTTTTCCGTCCTGCTGCCTTTAGGCACATACACATAAAAGTTGCCGGTGTCTGAAACGTATGCCTTTGTATTTGCCTTTTTAAGGCTCTCTATGTATTCAGCTATAGGAATTGTCGTATCTTTGCCGTAATGTGCCTTAAAAAGCTCTAAAAAGCGACTCAAGGCATCTTCTACAGTGCCAAAGCTACCAACAATCTTTTCACAAGTCGTCTGCTTGCCATTCCCAACACCGTTGTATCTCTGCTTAAGGGAAACATTGCGTGTGTTTGTCTCTATGAAGAAATCTCCCTCTAATTCGATTTTCATTCTGTCTCCTTTCCGCCTGCATCCCCGAATGGAGACACAGGCACTCTCACATGGCTTTCAATTCGTGATACATATTCCATGAGGTAAAATAAACAGGGTTTACAGTTTCTTAGGTGTTTCAACCTCTTCTATCTCCACACGGATAAAAGGTACTCCGTCCGTGTAAAGAAACTCATGTGTAAAGTTTTTTACAAATCGTGGGTTATCGTCCGGGATAACCCTGCAGTCCCTTAATGCGTCCTCGATAAATTTATCCGCCAAGGAAAACACGTTTCCGAAGTCACGTTTAGCGCCTTTTTTCGGTTCTCCGAAAACGTAATGAAGAATGACCGGGTTGGTTGTTTTATACCGTCCTAAATCCCTTCTGATTGCGTTTGTCGCTATCATCACGTATTGCTTTTTCAGTTTGGCTCCGCATCTTGGATTTCTACCCAGTTCCGCTATGTACTGGTTCAGGGACGGAAAGCACTTATCCCCGCAAAATGCACCACGGATTGTAAAAGCCTTACAAGAACGATTTATGGTATCTTCTTCTGAATGCTTCTCTTGCATCTTCCTTTCCCATCCCTTCTGCGCACCGGTCACGTTCATAGGCTAACTGGGCTATAATCTGCAGAAGTCGCTGGACCTCTATGCATTTATGTGCGCTCACTTTTCCGGCCGTGTGGTGTTCCTTCGTGAGTGGCACCCAAAGTCCATCCTCATCCGCCTTTTCTCTGTCCGGTCCCATCAAACAATGGTGCCGCTCCACATTCGGCTTGCCGTCTATGATGTCATAGTCCGCATATTTCATATTCACAATTATGCTATCTCTCACTAAATCACCCCTATCAAATCCTTGTAGTTAATAACATTGGTAAGCACTTCACTGTCTACACAGTAGTGGCATGAAGGACTGTTACATCTGGTGGGCTCAACTTCACCTCGCCATACCTGCACAAGCGCCGTATTTTCAATACTGTTTTTTACTTCTGTCAGCGCATCATACAGTGACAAATCATCCACATGTATGATTTTGATTTCCGGGTGTTCTGATTTTGAAACGGCAGCTATAAAGCACGGCAGCTTTTCACCGGTGCATATTCTTACAATTTCCTGATAAATGGCAAGCTGATAAACATATCCGTAGTAACTGATAAAGTCTACATGCCCTATGTCCGGCACGTAAAATTGCTTGTGCATTTCCCTCGTGGTCTTAAGGTCTACAATGCATCTTCCTGGAATATAGCTATCAAGCTTGCATTTCCACTTGATGCCGAACATTTCACAAGTAAAAATCTTCTGCTTCTCGCCGCTCATATATGCCATGAAAAGCTTGTCCTTTTCGCACCTGTCTATCATTTTGTCCATATACTTAAACTGGGACTTTAAGCAGCCCTTACTATCACCACGACTACTGAACATTTCCGGGTGAAGTTCAGCATACTTATCAACAGTACCTTCAAAGTGAGCATCAATATATCCACCTAACAGAAGCGCATCACTGGTTTCTTCCTTGTATTCACCGTTAAGAATTTTCACTGCCTTTTCTTCACAAGGAATAATTCCGTCGCATCCGTGAAACGAAAGCCATGTATGGAAACTCATGTATTCCTTATTGACTTCCTGCGAATAGTAATTTTCATCCGTTACTGTCATTTGAACACCTCGTCTGCCTGCTTTGAGATTTCTCTAAACTCCAAATCATCCACTATGTCTGCCATCGGATTTACCGTAGGCTCCGTGTCATTCGGCTGGTTGTCCACATACACGGGATTTCCGGCATCATCCATGACCGCCATATCACATGTATAGGCTTTCTCCATTTCCGTTGTAAGAAGCCCCCATTTCCCTAAAAGCTGGCGCAGCATTGTTTTCTTTGCCATATCGTCGTATCTTGTAGTCCAAAACGAATATGTTGTATGCTTGTCCATATCACTTCTGTATGCCTTGGAATACTTCATAGCAAAAGCTTTCATGTCATCTGCGCTTACATAAAGGTCTTTCGTAAATCCGTTTATCAGTTCATATTTTGCATAGTAACCAACTATCGGACATAGCCATTCGCCTTGTGCATTCTTTGCACTTCGCTTCTCATATGGAAGTGCTTTCATTTCCCAGTAATCGTCGAATGGATTTTGCTGAACAATTTCACCATCCCTGACATCCGTTGCAAGCAGTTTCCTGTACTGGCCGCTTTTTAGCGCAAGCTGAATATATCCCTTGTACCCCATTTGAAACTGGGCTTCCTTTATGTACTGTTTCTTTCCGTCAATTTCTTTCTTGACATCATACGGAACCAGATACGTGTACCCCAACTGTGGTGTCATAGGCAAATTTATTGACTTCGCTACCAATCCGGCACTCAAGATTGATTTATTGGTGCATTTTGCAAGTGCCGGTGTCTGCTGCACGCATGCCACAATATCAGAGATAAAAGAAGTAGCATGCTCTTTACCGATAACACTTTCGATATTTTCTCTTATTGCAGGTTTCGCCAAATAAGCGGATATTCCCTGCACGACTAATTCATCGGCCATTGTTTCCCTCCATTTCTTCCTGCTTTACTGATTTGAAATTCAGAAGCAGGCAATCTACACACAATTCTTCGTCGTCCATGCAATACAATTCTTCCGGTTCAAACTCCTGCTTGCACTTGTCGCAATAATAATGTGGTACATCCCTGAATTTACAACTTTCCCCAATACATGGATAACCAGGAGAAGCACATCCACAACATTCATCTTCCAAACACTTCATTCCAAACAATCTGCCCGTCCGTCTGCTCCGAAAGATGTATTTCCTGCATTCGGCGGTATTCCTCCTTCCTTGCTTCTTCCTCTCTGCAATCGTCGCACACCCCGCTCTGTAAATCTCCGGGGTCGCACATGCAACCGCAAATCCGACACTTACTCATTGTCATCAAGGGCCTTAGAGAGTCGTTCGATAATCCGCATAATTACAACCATCCTGCTTCCACGGGGAAATGCGTTTTTAATGCTATTTTTTAATACATCAGTGAGCATAGATATGACTACACCTGTATTTCCGTTGATATATGAAGATACAGTGCCGCCTTCGCCGTCAGCATTGACTGCTTCTAAATACACAGCAGCATTTCCAGACTGCTCTGCATGTTCGTCCACCTGTTTCACAAATCCTGTAAATTCTTTCTTTTCTTTCTCTTCCTTGATTTTTTCCATTGCCTGCTCCATTTTCTTCTTAAATTCTGCTTCTGTCATAATAGTTTCTCCTTTTCTTATATTTGACATTTTGATTTCAACACTGTATAATTGCATGGAAATAGCATTAACGGTGTTATTTGTGGTTCCGTTCAGCTTCCCGGCAGGCGGAACCATTTTCATTATCAGTCTGCTTTGACGACCATTCCTCGGTGTCAACAATCAATCCGGCTTCTTCCAGAAAGAAGTAACCCATCTCTTAATCACCCCACTTTCATATGCTGCTATTAACATCAGTACAAGACCGATAAGAAACATTAACCAAGGCACAATGCTTTCACTGTCTGCGGTTCCGGCTCCTAATATAAATAGGAAGAAACCCAAAACTCCGAAAATTTCTACAATCACAACATGTACCTCACTTTCCATGCAGCCGTTCTAATTCTGCAGAACGGTTTGCAATCGACACGGCATATCTACTGTACTTTTCTGCTTCGTACATGCGGTTTGCGTAATCAATTCCGCCGTTGTATGCCATAAGTACCCAGTACAAATCATCATTTTCAGCAAACAACTCCGATAAATAATCAGTACCGACGAGGATATTGCCCTCAAAAATATCAGTGACACCTAACCGTTCCATACGACCCTTATGCCATTTTTCAGATACCTGCATCAGCCCTTTGCATGAGCCATTTTCCGCATAGACTTGTCCACTGCTTTCCTGCTCAATGATTGCCATGAGAAGTTCCGGGCATATTTCGTATTTCTCACCGTATGTAATGCATTGCTCCTGTGCTTCTTTTGAAATCCATGTATCATTTTCGGCGGATGCCGTGGTTACCGGTGTCAAAGCTGCTGCCATCAATAAAACTGTAGCTATTACTCTTTTCATGTATGAAACAACTCCTCTTCTATGGTTGCTGCTAAAAATTTGTTCCACTGGCCTTTGCAGAAAAACTTCTTAATGGTTGCGTATGAATATCCAGTTCGGTCTGCTAATTCTCCGTAGTCAATACACATCTCATCCATTTTTATGAGGACTTTCATTTTGAAAGCTTCTGCATCTTTCCCAGAAAGGCACAAATCATACATCTTCAATCACCTTTCCGTCTCTCATTGTGTACCAAGTGTCAGCCTTGATTTTCTCACCGTCCACACGTACCATAACGGCACCAGCTAACTCCCATGCATCAGGTTCGCTACGGTCGCAACTGTCATCATCTTCATCTCCAACATATTCCCAGTTGGCAAACACCAGATGCGAACCCAAAACACCTTTTGCCTTGGACTTATAGCCCCATGCTACGGCAACGGCATTTTCGTCATCTGCCGAAGATGCTCCCTTGTAGC
>DJEL01000025.1 GCA_002432425.1 Lachnospiraceae bacterium UBA5899 | reverse complement strand
TGTGAAGATACATCCTTTTCTAAAAAAATTAATGGTTAGGGCATTTAGGATTAGAGTGGCTTACACCATTGGAAAAATAGTGTCTTTCTGTTTTACCACAAGCACATTTATAAATGTATGCTGATCTGTCCTGAAGAATATAGCAGGTTTCCGTCTGCCCGATAGCCACTGTAATGGTATGACTTCCTGTTGTGATTCTTCCATAATTTTCAGTATGATCATAGCTGAAAGCACATGTATGTACAGGCGGTTCTGCCGCAAATGCTGTTAAACTTCCTCCTGTGATCATCATACTTAAAGCAAGTACTGACATAATTTTTAAAATCTTTTTTCTCATAGTGTGTTCTCCTTTTTCATCTGGTTTTCTTGTTTCTGTAATTCGTCCTTTAAGCACTGTGGCATTGTAACTTCTCCCCACAACAGCGAGCATGCACTGTCCTTTGCAATTAAATGTGCCATGCTTTCTAACATATTAGAGATTGTTTCACATGCGTCCATAATACCCTCCTTCATTCTTTTGTACAGCAATACCGGTCCGTTAAATTGCTTATTTTTTTTATAAACTAATTTCATATTTCAGGCAATACACCCATATCAAAACAGCACAAACAGCATATATAACGACATGAACAACATTTTCTTCTTCCAAAACATTTGCACATAAAAAGCACATATTGAAAATAATATTCCATATAATGTAGGATTAAACGCCTTGTTAAAGTCTGTCACCGAAAAATTTTGTTTATTGGCAGGAATTCTTGAATTTTAGACACCGGCGATGCCGGCAAAGAAAGTTAGAAAAAAAGTATTTGCTTATGAATGCATACTTTTATCGTTTGCATGTTTCCAGAATCGTTTTTACTTCTTCCAGATTCTTGTCTGTGGCTGCTGCTATTTGCTCCGCAGTGAAACCGTTTTTATGCATATTTTGAATAAGCCCTGTTTCTCCGATTGCAATACCATCTTCTTTGATTCCCTGGCTTAAGTTACACATTTCGCTCACATCCTCTCTCAGATTATCGTCTTCTGTTATATCGTATTCCTCTTTTAAAATCCATAGCTTATCTTTTCTGCTGAGCTCCTTTGAAAACAAGGTTCCCAGAAGCCTGTGAAGTTCATAGATTTCGTTATGCTCCGGCAGTGTTTTCCCGATTCCTATCATAATGATATGGAGCAAATCCAGGTTGCCGCCCCACTGTTTATTTCCGATGATATCCTCTTTGGTCAGGTGAATATGGCAAAGGCTGTTTTCCTCCATATTCATGCAGATCCAGATGGAATACACACTCTTGATATCGTCATAATGGGATTTTACAAAGTCCCTTTCCTTCTGGGAAGAAACCTGACGGCTCGCATAAAAGACTGCACGGTTTAGAATCTTATATGTATGTGGCTGGTCTTTTTGTATTTCAATGTTGATGATGATCTGGGTCAGCGGACCTTTTCTGCCGGATACGGTTGTCCGGTACTTTGCCCTTGCAGCACGTCCGTTTCCTGCAGCTGCCTTGCTCTCTTTCTCCGGCAGACGCACATAGCAGATTACATCAAATCTTACCAGTCCTTCGTTTTCTTCCTGATTTTCCGTATTGAAGCCCACAATCCGCTTCCCGTTTTCGGTATAAGAAGCATTGGTTTTCCCGGGTTCCACCGGTACACTGCCGATGTAAGGTTCGCCCTCTATATAGGGCACGATTTCCCGGGGCTTCATTCCCCGGAAAGCATCCACTGTCTTTGACAGGATACTGGCGATCACGATTTTGGAGCCTGCCACCCTTTTGGCACGCTCATCATACTGTGCTTCCCTGTCGGAAGCATACGCTGCTTTCTTCTGTTGTCTTATCACGTTTTCCTCCTTAGATTATTTTTATTTCTTGGGTTCTAAGCAGGAATTCTTGAATTTTAGACACCGGCGATGCCGGCAAAGAAAGTTAGAAAAAAGAAGTAACTGCTTATGGATGTATTATACCGTATATTTATAAACCATGCAAGGTTTATTTGTCCTGTTTTATATTTTCAAAGTAAAAGGACCGTATCGTAAGGTAACCCATCAAAGTCTGACTATGAGGGGCACCTCGCGATACGGTCCTTCTTATTTTCCGGCAAAACAGCGTTATTTACTGTTTTCCGCTGCGGTACTGCATGGGAGTGCAGCCGTAGGTTTTCTTGAAGAGACGGTTAAAATGCTCTACATTTTCGTAACCTACTTCCGTTGCAATCGCCTCCACGGTCTGGGTAGTTTCCTTTAATAAAAGGCGTGCCTTTCCGAAGCGGATATCCTTTACGGTATCCTGGAAGGTTTTACCGGATTTTTCCTTGATGTACTTGGAAAGATACGGTGTGGAGAGGCTGAATTTGTCAGCTAATTCGTCCAGTGTTACGGTCTGGTAATGCATCTGGATATAGTTGAGAATATCCACAATTCTTTCTTCCCTGCCGCTTACCGCATGCTTGCTCTCGGCAATCTGGTTGCTTGCGGTTACCAGTGCGGCAATGGAGCTCTTGATAATATCTTCGTCAATGCCGACGCCCCAGTAGGTTCTGCCGTCGCAGACCAGCCCCACGAAGGCTACTGCCTTGGAAGAAGAACCCTTGGAAATCGCATGTTCTTCGTAATAAGTAAGTTCGTAGTCAATTCCGAAGTAAACCTTGATGGCATTGCTTACCGCATCCAGACGGCCGTTACCGGAGGTTTCGATAACACGCTTCTCCTTGTTCTGCTCGATGGTAATTTCCGCATGGATACCGTCCGCCTGCTCGAACCGGCAGAGAGGAATATCAAAAACAGGCTTTCTGGTCACATAATTATCTTCAAACAACTGATAAATCTCTGCGGGAGAAAGCTCCTTGTGATTTTCATCGGAAGCATGTTTTACTAAGTAACGTACCTCGTCCTTCATCTTCTCGGGTAAGGAAATACCAAAGTTCTGCTTTAAGATAAAGGCAATGCCGCCCTTTCCGGACTGGCTGTTGATACGGATAACATCGGACTCGTATTCGCGGCCCAGATCCACCGGATCGATGGGCAGATACGGAACGGTCCACTTCTTGCCGCTCTTCCCCTCGTTTCTCCACGCCATACCCTTGGAAATCGCATCCTGATGGGAGCCGGAGAAAGCGGTAAACACCAAATCGCCGGAGTACGGAGATCTTTCCGGTACCTTCATGCCGGTCAGCATTTCGTAGGTTTCCCTTGTCTTCATGATATGGGAGAAATCCAGTCCCGGATTGACACCGTGGCAGACCATGTTAAGCGCTACGGTAACAATGTCCACATTACCGGTTCTTTCGCCGTTTCCGAACAGAGTACCTTCCACGCGGTCGGCGCCGGCTAAAATACCGAATTCCGCATCGCTGACACCGCAGCCCCTGTCGTTATGGGGATGTACGCTTAAGGAAACGGCATCCCTGTACTTTAAGTTCTTGTGAATATATTCTACCTGGCAGGCAAATACATGAGGCATTGCCACCTGTACGGTGGTAGGGATATTGATGATAACCTTGTGATCCTTGGTCGGCTTCCATACATCCAGAACGGCATTGCAGACCTCCACCGCATAATCAACCTCTGTCTGGGAGAAGCTTTCCGGGCTGTATTCAAAGGTAAAATTGCCATCGGTTTCATCGGCAAGGTCTTTCAAAAGCTTAGCACCGTCAACGGCAATCTGTTTGATTTCCTCTTTGCCCTTCTTAAACACCTGCTCTCTCTGTGCCACGGATGTGGAATTGTAAAGATGGATAACGGCATGTGGCGCACCCTTTACCGCCTCAAAGGTCTTGCGGATAATGTGCTCTCTCGCCTGTGTCAGTACCTGGATGGTAACGTCATCCGGTATCATTTTTCTCTCAATCAGCTCTCTTACAAAGTTATATTCGGTTTCGGAAGCAGCGGGGAAACCCACTTCAATTTCCTTAAATCCGATATCTACAAGCATCTTAAAGAATTCCAGCTTTTCCTGTAAGCCCATGGGCTCAATCAGCGCCTGGTTGCCGTCGCGCAAATCCACGCTGCACCAGATAGGCGGCTTTTCAATACTGTCCTTCTTTACCCAGTCGTAGGTTACGACAGGGGGCATAAAGTAAGATTTCTCATACTTTTCCTTAATGCTTTCTGTTGTCATTTCTTTGTCCTCCTTTTTTGCAAATAAAAAATCTCTGCGAAAATGCTTCTGCACTTTCGTAGAGACGTAAATTTACGCGGTACCACTCTACTTCATGGTTTTCCATGCCCTCTTTGGCACATCTTAATGTCTGCCCGCCTCCTTATACGGTAGGCTTCCCGTCCGGCCCTACACAGAAAAGCATCCGAAAATCCTTTTCCTTCAACCGGCAGCTCCGGGGCCAGTTCTCTGTCTGCTTCGACCGCCTCACACCAACCGGCAGCTCTCTGTATCCCACTCGCAGATACTCTTCCCTTTCAACGCTTTTGCTTTTAATTATTCATTTAATCTATCCGTTTGACCTATTTTATCCGGTCTCCTTGGAACTAAGCACAATAGTAGCACATCCGCCATCTATGCGCAAGGGGTAATTTTAAGCAAAGGCATTGATTTTATTTAATATCCTTGATTTTACACCGCAAAAATGATATTCCGCCTCATTCCATGGAATACGCCCATAAATTTTTTATCTGCGGATACAGAGTCTTAAACGTCCATTCCTCTTCACTGCGCAGCCTGCTGTTGGGGTCATGCACCAGAAAGCCTTCCTCATCGTAGCTGTAAATCACGATAAAATGTCCTTCCGTGGTGAAATCCCCGGGGCGCATGGAGGCTATGATGGGATGTCCTTCGTCCAGTTCTGCTTTCATGGTATTTTCATCCAGCGACAATTCCGTCCCCTGCACGGAGTATTTGCTTCCCGCATCCGTGAGGAAGCTCCACAGGGTTCCCTTTCCCTGCACATAATAATTGTGCCGCATGGCGTAGTCTGCCAGTGCATCCGGTGTCGCTGTCTCATCCCTTGTTAAGGAAAAAATCACCATGGACAGACAGGTGGGCGCACAGCCGCTGATTCCGATACAACTGTCCCCGTAAGGCGCATAGCCCCATCTTTCATCCCACTGTAAAAAAAGCGGACTGTCTTCTTCCTTTTCTTCTTCATCAATTCCGCCTGTGACACTGCCGTCAGAATTTGCATAACCGTCCACAAAATCCTGCAGCTCCGGGTTGTTCTCCAAAAGCTCCTCCAGCCTTGTCTGTATGGCTTCCTTCGTTTCCTGCTGCACCGGCACGGCAAAAATTTCACTGTGCTTCATCTCCGGATAACATGCCATAAGCCCTGCTGCCGCGCAGGTTTCCAAAATTACGATGATGATTTTCTTCCATATTCTCTGAAACAGATTTTTCTTTTTGCAAACTACCCTCATGGTTTTCTCCCGTTCCGCACCGCAGCGGCATCCGCCTGCTGTCTCCCGTGCTTTTGTTCTGTAAACACAGTATAAACGGCAATTTTTCACATTCCCGGTAGTTTTCTTTAAGAATTCATTAAGAAGAGTTTGCTGTTTTCTGAATGTCACTATATAATAGGAATATCTTGCTTAAAAAGGAGAATACAAATGAACAAAAAGAAACCCAGGCTTTTTTCCCGGTCTTATTCCTGTCTTTGCATCGGCGTCTTACTGCTGTCCCTGCTGTTCGGCTCCGTATCCCTTGCAGCGGAAAATTACACCGGCAAAGAAACCGATATTTTATTTTTGCATGACACCCATTCCCACTTAAACAGCTTTCTTACCGTAGAAGACGGACAGACTGCCGAAGTGGGCGGTTTTGCCAGCATCAAAACCCTGATTAACGAAGCTAAGAAAAAAAATCCCGATACCCTTGTTCTGGATGCGGGCGATTTTTCCATGGGTACTCTGGTGCAGACCATCTATGATTCCGAAGCCGCGGAGCTGCGTATGCTCGGCACCCTCGAATGTGAAGTGACCACCCTCGGAAACCATGAATTTGACTACCGCTCCGCCGGTCTTGCCGGCACCCTGCAGGCAGCAAAGGAAAGCGGCGACCCCATTCCCGCCATGGTCTTAAGCAATCTGGACTGGGACACCATGGAAACCGAAGGCCTCACCGAAGAACAGCAACTCTTAAAGGATACTTTCGATGATTACGGTATGAAAAAATATGTGGTGCTAACCAAGGGGGATGTAAAGATTGCCGTATTCGGTATCTTCGGCGTAGACTCCTTAGCCTGCGCTCCCACCTGCGTTCTGAAATTCCGGGATGCTTCGGAGGCGGCAAAAGAAACCGTAGCGAACATCAAAGCCAATGAAGATGTGGACATGATTGTGTGCATTTCCCACAGCGGCACCAATGAAAACGAAAGCAAGTCCGAGGACGAAATTTTAGCGAAAAATGTACCCGACATCGACCTGATTGTCAGCGGACACACCCACACCACCTTAGAGGAGCCCATCCAGCACGGCAATACCTATATTGTTTCCTGCGGAGAATACGGCAAAAATTTAGGTACTCTTTCCATGGTGCAGAAAGCGGACGGCCGCTGGGAAATGACCGATTACAAGCTGCGTGCCATAACCCCCGCCATCCCTCTTGATGAAACGACCCAGGCAAAAATCGACACCTTCATGGATATGGTAGATGCTTCTTACCTTGAGCAGTTCGGTTACACCCGCACCCAGGTACTGGCGGAAAATGATGTGGTTTTCTCCACCTCTCCCGACCTGTATACCGTACACACCGACCACAATTTGGGAAATCTGTTATCGGACTCCTTCCTGTATGCGGTAAATTCCGCCGACACCGGCGATGACCACCCTGCGGATGTGGCAGTCGTTCCCGCCGGCTGTGTCCGGGATACTTTTGCACAGGGCGACATTACCGTAGAGGATGTCTTCAACGCCTATTCCCTGGGTATCGGTCTGGACGGCGTGCCCGGCTATCCCTTAATCAGCGTATATCTGACCGGCGCCGAGCTAAAGACCGCTGCGGAAATTGATGCTTCCGTATCCGATTTCATGCCCTCCGCCAGATTATACATGAGCGGTCTGAACTTTTCCTTCAACCCGCACCGTATTATTTTAAATAAGGTAACAAAGGTAAAAATCGTCGATGCTTCCGGAAACGAAGCCGACTTACAGGATGACAAACTGTACCGCGTGGTCTGTGACCTTTACAGCGGCCAGATGCTGGGCGCCGTTACGGATGTTTCCTACGGCATTCTTTCCATCCAGCCCAAATTTGCGGACGGAACTCCCATTGAAAACATTGAGGACGCCATCATCACCACGGCGGACGGCAGAGAATTAAAGGCATGGGCTGCCATTGTCGGATACCTGGACTCCCTGCCCGATACCGACGGCGACGGCATTGGCAATGTGCCGGAAAGCTACAAAAATGCCCAGAACCGCAAAGAGGTCCTGGACAGTAAAAACATTGTGGATTTGGTGAAAAATCCCAATAAATATGCGGTTATCATCGTGTTAATCGTAATTGTCATCCTTGTGCTGGTATTCCTTCTGTTCTTCCTGCCCATCCGCGCCATCCTGCGCCGGAAACGGAAGAAAGCCGCTGCCACCTCACAGAAGGACAACTCAGCAGAGCCGCAGAAAAGCAATGCCGTTGAACCGCAGAAAGAAGCGGACATAAAATAACAGTTACCATTCCGAAGATATATACAGAATGTTGTTGCCCTGCTTCCCGGTCTTCTGCACGCAGCCGACTTCCGCTAAGATATTTAACACCGTCTGTGCCAGCGGTCTGCGGATATGCGCCGCTTTTGCGAAATCGGCGGAGGTAAACGGCTCTGTTAAGTCGTAGGGAATAAACTGCATATAGTCTTCGGGGCGGTCAACACTGACCTCCTCCACCAGCTCTTTCGGGATTCTGTCATACCGGCAGGATCCCTTTTTTCTGTCCCTGCTCCAGCCGTTTAGCAGCCGGTATTCTTCCATATCCAGAAGCACAAACTTAAAATGCAGGTTTGGTTCCTTCAAGAACATCTTGATTTTATAAAGCTCCTTAAACGCCTGATAGGCAGTGCCTTTCGCCGGGGATTTCCGGGGGGCGGAAAGCTCGCCCGACTCTTCATCTATCCAGATGAGCCATTTATACCGGGGAATGGGGTAGACAACCGTCACCGGATAAAGCGGCAGAAATGCCCGAAGTTTATCCCGCATCCTGTTAAACTGCCTTGTCTGGATTTCGATGATTTCCTTTCCGGTGTAAATGTCCGCCACATAATTTTCTATGGGGATTTCGTGCATGTCCTCATCCGGCGCATAATAATTTTTCAGAATGGCATGCACCGTTTTTTCCGATAAGGTTCCGATGCCGTGCCTCTCCCTGTCTATGCCGATTATTTTGTTTTTTGCCGTTTCAAATGCTTCATTCATACTTTTCAGTATAACAAAACATTTCCGTTTTTCAATGAAATTTCCCACTATCTTTGCGGGAGACGTGGTATACTATCTGCATCAACAAAAGAAAGTGAGAAACCTTATGAACCCTATGCAGCTTTTTCAGATTAAAAGTATGTGGGACAAGTTCTGTGCCAACCATCCCCGTTTTCCCCAGTTTTTATCCGCTGTGGCAAAGGAAGGAATTGCGGAAGACACCATTATTTCCATCGAAGTAAAAACACCCGAAGGCAAAACCTACAATGCCAACTTAAAGGTGCAGCCCGGGGATATGGAGTTAATTAACACCTTAAAACAGATGAAACTGTAAAAAAACAGGTAAAAATCCACTAAATAGTAGGCTTTTTCCTTTTTCTGTTTCCCTTTACAATGAAAATACAATCGCTGATTTTATAAACTTACCGGGATTGTAAAGGAGGATTACACATTCTATGGAAAAGAAAAAAGGAAACGCTCTGCCGGTTGTACTTTTTGCAGTAGCCGGCATTGCCCTGATTGCTTTGGTAATCATGATTTTAATGGTGCTGAAGGCAGGACCTTTCGCAGAAGGCTCCGCAAAGGAGAAGGAAAGAGTTTTACATACCTCTGCCAACGGCATTGAAACCATGGACAACGGCTATATGCGCAAGGATTTAAGCGCATCCGAACTCACCGTTCTTATGGGCAACGGTATCAACTTAGGAAACACCATGGAAGCTTACGGACACATCTCTTTAGGCACCGAAGCTCCTGTTTCCAGCTACGAAACCCTCTGGGGTCAGCCTGTTACCACACAGGAAATGATTACCGGTATGAAAAATGCCGGCTTTGACACCCTTCGTATTCCGGTTGCATGGACAAATGCCATGGATTACGAAAGCGGGGACTACACCATCCGCGCGGATTACTTAAACCGTGTGGAAGAAATCATCAACTACGCCCTCAACGAAAACATGTATGTTGTTATAAACGACCACTGGGACGGAAGCTGGTGGGGCATGTTCGGTTCCGCATCCGAGGAAACCAGACAGAAAGCCTGGGATTTATACACCTCCATGTGGACACAGATTGCCGAAAGATACAAAGAATATTCCGATTATCTGATTTTTGAGTCCGCCAACGAAGAGCTGGGCAACCGCTTAAACGATACCGACGTAGCTGCCGACTCCGGCGCACTTTCCGCAGATGAATGCTACGAAATGACTCTGAAAATCAACCAGAAATTCGTAGACATCGTGCGCGGCACCGGCGGAAACAACGAATCCCGTTTCCTGTTAATTGCCGGTTACAACACCGACGTGGACATGACAACCGACGACCGTTACATCATGCCTACAGACCCTACCAATGAAGTAAACAAGCTGATTGTTTCCGTTCACTACTATACTCCCTGGGGCTATTGCGGCAACGAAAGCCTTTCCCTGTGGGGCACCAAGAGAAACTACGGCGAAATGAACAGCCTGCTGGAATCCCTGACCAAGTTTACCGACCAGGGCTACGGCGTTATCATCGGTGAATACGGTGTACTGGTAAAGAGCGACGGCACCCTGAAAAAGAATGCCGCTCTGTACTACAAGAACTTCTTAGACAACTGCGACCTTTATAATTTCTGCCCTCTTCTCTGGGACTGCAACAACTTATACAACAGACAGGACTGCAAGATTATCGATGATGAAATTGCCGCTCTGTATAAAGAAAGAGCTTACGCAAACGAAGCTGCCATGACCGATGAGGAAAAAGCAGCAAGACCTGACCAGATTAAAGTGGAAATGGACCAGGCATATGCGGATGCGCCTGCTGCCTTTGATGACGATGCCATTGATTTGGATGGCTCCACTTCCGTTGCATGGATTATGATTAACAGCAGCGACTGGAATGTTATGTACAGTGTCGGCGACGTATACGACCCCGGTGCCAAGACGGACGGTCTGGTTGCTACCGATGTGGAAATCACCGGCGAAGGCACCTACACCGTATCCCTTGATTTTACCGGTGTTCCGGGCGGCTATGCAAACGGTATGGCCTTCTCCGCACTGGCGATCGGCAACGGCGAGCTTCTCTATCCCGGCTATACGGTAAACATTACCGAAGTACTGGTAAACGGCGAGCCTTATACCCTGACCGCAAAGCCTTACACCACATCCGACGATGCAAGATGTACCCGTGTAAACCTTTACAACGAATGGGTGACACAGGTTCCGGATGATGCACGTACCCCGGACGGCGATGCCACCGGCATCTCTCCGGTTGTCGTAGACAATGCAGACTTAACTCATATGGAAACCCTTTCCATCACCTTTGAGTATGCACCCGGCAACTAATGTACCCGGCAGCTAATATCAATTATAAGTAAACGAAAAGAGCTATGATACCATTCCGTGTCATAGCTCTTGTTGTTACACCAGCCGCTTCACTTCGCAGTTGCCCTGCAGGTTTTTCCAGAAATCCGCAAGCGGTGTGTTTTCATACTGTGCAATAATGCTGCAGTTCAGACCGCCGTGCGCCACCACAAGGACATTTTTCTCCTGCACAAATTCCGGCGTCAGCACCTCTTTGATAAAAGAGCCGCTTCTTGCAAAAACCTCCTCCAGGCTTTCCGCTCCGCCGCATGCCTCGTAGTGCGCCGGGTCATGAAACAGCCTGTAAACCGGACAGTCCGGGTTCTCCAGCGCCCCTTCCATCCCTTCAAATCTTCCGAAGCTCATTTCCCGCAGTCTTTCGTCTATTTGAATAGGCGTATCCCTGCCGGCAAGAAAAATTTCCGCCGTTTCCCGTGCTCTCTGCAGCGGTGAACAGAAACAGATATCAAAGGAAAGGTCCTTATACTTTTCCCGTGCTTCCGCAGCCATTTGCCTGCCCTCGTCATTCAAAGGAATGTCCTCACTGCCCTGCAGCTTGTGTACGGCATTCCAGTCCGTTTTTCCGTGTCTCATAATATATAACATAATGACTTCCATCCTTCCTTACTGCTTCTCAAAAGCGTGAACCCAGTCAGATTTTAAGAGGAACAGGGAAAATACAATCGTACTCAGTGACCAGGTCAGCGGATATGCCCAGGAAATCACGGAGAATTTGGGCACAAAATGCAGGGTCGTGGTCACATAGATAATTCTCACGCCGCACCAGAACGCCAGCATGGTAATCATGGGCACAATAGATTTTCCGCAGCCGCGCAGCACACCTGCCGCACAGTGGGAAAATGCCAGTAGTCCGAAGAACAGACAGATAATCCGGGCATGTCCCTGTCCGATGGCAATGGCTTCATCCACGTTCACAAAGAAACGGAGAAGCTGCGACGCCCATATGTAAACAATAAGTCCAATCACTTCCGCAAGGGCTACACCGGATATAATACCGAATGCCGCACCCTTCTTGGCTCTGTCGTATTTTTTTGCCCCAAGGTTCTGGCTGATAAAAGTGGGCAGGGAAATGGACATGCTGGTAATCGGCAGGAACGCGAATCCCTCAATTTTACTGTAAGCGCCCACTCCGGACATGGCGTAGGAACCGAAGGAGTTAATGTTGGTCTGCACCACCATGTTGCCGATACTGATAACGGAATTCTGGATACCGTTGGGAAGTCCCTGCACAATGACCTCACTCATGAAGTCCGGGTAATACCGAATGGACCTCCATCTTAATTTTCCCACATCCTGCATACGGCACATTTTTATGATGCAGAGTGCGGCACTGACGCCCTGGGAAATTACGGTTGCCACACCGGCACCTACCACGCCATAGCCCAGTTTCGCCACAAAAAGCAAATCCAGCACTACGTTCAGAGCGGAGGAAAGCATCAAATAATAGAGCGGATGAATACTGTCGCCCAGCGCCCGCATGATTGCCATGCCGATGTTATATATAATAATAGTAGAAACGCCGCCGAAATAAATCCGCAGATACATCAGGGCATCCGGCATAACCTCTTCGGGTGTCTTCATGACCCGGAGCAGCCAGGGAGCTAAAAGCAGTCCCAGCACGGTTGCCACCACCGAAGCAATAATGCCGAACAGGAAGTTGGTATGCACCGCCTTGTCCACGGCATCCATGTTTTTGGCGCCGAAATATTTGGAAATCACCACACCGCCGCCAATTGCCACGCCGCTGAAGAAGCCGATAATCAGGAAAATCATGCTGCCCGTGGAGCTGACCGCCGCAAAGGCGTTGTTGTTGGCGAAGTTGCCCACTACCCAGGCATCCGCCACATTATAAAGCTGCTGCAAAAGTTGGCCTAAAAAAAGCGGGATTGCAAATGCAAGCAGCCCCCTTCCAATCGGACCCGTCGTCAGGTCTTTACTATTTTGACTTTTACTTATCTTACGCATTTTATACCTCATTTCTGTTTTCTATTGTAAGCCATTTCCCATCTTTTCTCAAGTATATTTGCAATTCCGTCCAAACAGGATTTGACTTTTCCGCCTAAATCCTCTATTCTAAAGTTTGGATATTATTGCTGAACGGAGGACGCAAAAATGGAAAAAATTGCAAGTTTCACGATTGACCATATAAAGCTGCAGCCCGGTGTTTATGTGTCCCGCAAGGATAAAGTCGGTGTGGAAACCATCACCACCTTTGACATCCGTATGACCAGCCCCAACGAGGAGCCCGTCATGAATACGGCGGAGGTTCACACCATCGAGCATCTGGCAGCTACCTTTCTCAGAAATCATAAAAACTACAAGGACAAAACCATTTACTTCGGCCCCATGGGCTGCCGTACCGGTTTTTACCTGTTGCTTGCCGGCGATTACAAATCATCCGATATCGTTCCCCTTATGATTGAAATGTTTGAATTTATGAGAGACTATAAGGGTGAGGTGCCCGGTGCCTCTCCCAAAGACTGCGGCAACTACCTGGATATGAACCTGCCCATGGCAAATTTCCTGTCCGGACGCTTTCTTGACAACGTACTTTACAAGATTGACAACAGCCGTCTTGTATACCCGGAATAACCGTAGAAAGGAATTCACCACATGAAAAGAATTGGAATTATCGGTGCCATGGACTTAGAGGTTGAGCACTTAAAGGGCGAAATGCAGATTAGCCGTATCGTAGATAAAGCCGGCATGGAATTTTACACCGGCACCTTAAAGGGCGTGGATGTCGTCATTGTCCGCTCCGGCATCGGCAAAGTAAACGCCGGGCTCTGCGCACAGATTTTGGCGGATGTTTTTCAGGTAACCCACATCATCAATACCGGCGTGGCAGGTTCCCTGAATGCCAAACTGGATATCGGCGATATTCTTATTTCCAAAGATGCACTCTATCATGACATGGATGTCAGAATTTTCGGCTATCAGTTGGGAGAAGTTCCCCAGATGGGCTGCCGTGAATTCAAGGCAGACAAAGCCATGATTGAAGCCGCCGTATCTTCCTGCAAGGAAGTTAACCCCGATATTCACGTAGAAGTCGGCCGTATTTTAAGCGGTGACCAGTTTATTTCCGACAAAGCCAAAAAAGAAACCCTGATTGCGGATTTTCAAGGCGACTGCACCGAAATGGAAGGCGCCGCCGTTGCACACAGCGCTTACTTAAATAGAATTCCCTTTGTCATCATCCGTGCCATTTCCGACAAGGCAGATGACAGTGCGGAAATGGATTATCCCACTTTTGAACGGGAAGCGGCAAAACATTCCGCAAAATTAGTGGAGCACATGATTACATTATTATAAACGGAGGAATCAAATATGCCTAAATTAAATGAAAACTACTTAAACCTGAAGCAAAGTTACCTGTTTTCCGAAATTGCACACCGTGTAGCGGCTTATCAGGAAAAAAATCCCGACAAAAAAATCATCCGCCTCGGCATCGGTGATGTGACCCGTCCCATCGGCAGCAGCGTCATCAAAGCCCTTCACGAAGGTGTGGAGGATCAGGGCAATGCCGCTACCTTCAAAGGCTACGGTCCCGAACAGGGGTATGACTTCCTGCGCAATGCCGTTGTAAACTATTATGCGGAAAACGGCGTTTCCATTGATGCCGGCGAAGTATTTATCTCCGACGGTGCCAAGAGCGATACCGGCAACATTACCGATTTGTTTGCACAGGACAATGTCATCTTAATTCCCGACCCGGTTTATCCCGTTTACGTGGACACTAACATCATGAACGGCAGAAACATTACCTACATCAGCGCCAATGCGGAAAACAACTTCCTGCCTATGCCGGACCCCGCACAGCATGCGGACATCATTTACATCTGCTCCCCCAACAACCCCACCGGCGCCGCTTACAACAAGGAGCAGTTAAAGGTATGGGTTGACTACGCACTTGCCAACGATGCCATCATCCTGTACGACTCCGCATACGAATGCTTTATTACCGATGAAACCCTTCCCCGCAGCATTTTTGCGATTGAAGGCGCCAAGAAATGTGCTATCGAATTCTGTTCCTTAAGTAAAACCGCAGGCTTTACCGGTACCCGCTGCGGCTACACTATCGTTCCCAAGGATTTGAAATTTGCCGCATCAAACGGCACGGAAATGTCCTTAAACGCTATGTGGAACCGCAGACAGACCACCAAATTCAACGGTGTTTCCTATATCGTACAGAAGGGTGCCGCAGAGGTATTCTCCAAGGAGGGTATGGCGCAGTGCCGTGCCAATATCGCTTACTATCAGGAAAATGCCCGCATCATCGCAGACTGCATGGAGAAGAACAACATCCGCTACTTCGGCGGTATCAACTCACCTTATGTATGGTTTGAATGTCCTATGGGAATGGAATCCTGGGAATTCTTCGATTACATGTTAAACAACATCCAGGTAGTCGGTACTCCCGGCGCCGGTTTCGGTGACAACGGCAAATACTTCTTCCGTCTGACCGCATTCGGCACCAAGGAAAATACCATTGAAGCTATGGAGCGCTTCGACAAAATGCTTCAGAAATAACAGACTTCGATTCACTAATAAATACATTCAAATAAGAAAACCGGCTACAGTGTATTTGCTGCAACCGGTTTTCTGTCATCTGCGTTTCTTTTATTTTCTACATCTGGTGACGTACCACCGCATACTCGTCCCCGTTTGTATAGTAGGGACACTCAAATTTGCTGCCGCTTAAAAAGCGGTACATCTCGTCCTCATCCAGATTGATGGCACAGGTATAGTACTCTTCGTCATCGTCGTATTCATAATTTGCACAGGTATCACAGCTTGTCTGCATCTTTTCTCTGTCCTTCCTCGTTCCCTTCCGCACATCCGGCGGCAGGTTTCGTTTTATTTGCATCGGTCTTCTCATCCGCTTTTATTCGTTCTTCTATTCTGCACACACATTCAGCCCTTATGCAGGTAATCGTAAATCTCCCTCTTGCCTACGCCGCGGTCCTTCGCCACCTGCTTCATGGCTGACTTGGAGTCCATTCCAGTCTTTTCGTAGTAAGCCATATGCTCCTCAATGCTCATGTCTTTCCATGCCGCAATCTGCTCCCGCTTCTTTTCCTCCCGGCTTTTTCCCGCAATCACAAGCACATATTCACCGCGCGGGTCCTCTGTTTCATACTTTTGAAGTGCATCCGCTATGGTCGTGGGTAAAATTGTTTCAAATTTCTTTGTCAGTTCCCTGCAAAGTGTGATTTTACGGTTTCCCAATGTTTCTGACAGGTCTGTCAGTGTCTTTACCAGATGGTGGGGCGCTTCATACAATATCATGGTACGGCTTTCTTCCGCTAATTCCGACAGGATTTCCTTCCTCTCCTTTTTATCCGCGGGCAAAAATCCTTCAAAGCAGAAGCGTCTGGTAGGCAGTCCCGACAAAGTCAGCGCCGTAATGCACGCAACCGAGCCCGGCAGACTGGTAACGGTAATTCTCGCTTCCTGGCATTTCTGCACCAGAACCTCTCCGGGGTCGGAAATAGCAGGCGTTCCGGCATCTGTAATGAGCGCAATATTTTTTCCTGCCTGCATCTGCATGATAAGCTGGTCTGCTTTTTCCACCTTATTGTATTCGTGATAACTGGTCATGGGCGTATGAATATCAAACGCGGACAGCAGTTTTATGCTGTTTCTGGTGTCCTCTGCCGCAATCACATCCACATTTCGCAGTGTTTCTATGACTCTGGGCGTCATATCTCCCAGATTGCCGATGGGCGTTGCACATAAATAAAGCATTCCAGCCATAATTTCCAAACCTTTCTGTCTTCCCTTAATATCCGTATATATCGTATATCTCTTGTGTATACACGCCGGGCTTCTCATAAACAATCAGCGGACTTTCCACCGTCATACGCGGTTTTGCCCCTTTTATCCCCTCAATGAGAACCATATTCGGCTCCTTATCCACATAAGGGTACACCAGCTTCATTCTCTTGGGTTCTATTTTGTATTCCTGCATCACGGCAAAAATTTCCGCCAGCCGGAAGGGTCTGTGCACCATGAAAAAATGCCCCCCGGGCTTCAGCACATGTGCTCCCTGTCCAACCACATCCTTAAGCGTACACAAAATTTCATGCCGAGCAATGGCCTTGGGCGCATCCGGGTTCTGCAGGCCGTGTTCTTCAATCATATACGGCGGATTGGAAGTAACCACATCAAAAGAAGCAGCCTTAAAAAGACTGCCTGCTTCCTTGATATCACCGGTTACAATATCGATTTTGGAAGAAAGACCGTTTAACGCCACACTCCGTCTTGCCATATCGGCGCTTTCCTCCTGAATTTCCAGTCCGGTCAGATGAGAAGCTTTTGTTTTTGCCTCCAGTAAAATCGGAATAATACCGGTTCCGGTGCCAAGGTCCAGCACCGTCTCACCGGGCTTTACCTTCACAAAACCGGATAACAGCACCGCATCCATACCGAAACAGAACTTCTCCGGGTTCTGTATAATCTGATACCCGTTTCGCTGCAGGGTATCCAGACGCTCCTTATCCTTCAGAATGACTGTTGTCGTTTTGTCTTCCATCTTTCTTTCCATTTCTGTTAAAAGTACGGTTTCTGTAGAACTTCTGCTGTTTCTTGAAGTCGTCACTCTTGTTATTCTGCGGTCTTTCATTCTCGGGACGGTTGTTTCTGTCCGCCTTCTGCGGTCTGTTGCCCCTGTCCTGACCCGGCTTATTGGAAAAATCCCTGTCCTGGCGTTCTCTTCTGTCCGGGCGGTCGCCGCGTTTCTCAAAGCGTTCCGTACGTTCCGGGCGCTCTGCTCTGTCGCCTCTGTCAGCTCTCTCCGCACGGTCGTTTCTGTCGCCTTTGTCGGTTCTCTCCGCACGGTCGCTTCTGTCGCCTCTGTCAGTTCTCTCCGCACGGTCGTTTCTGTCACCCCTGCCGTTATCCTGGCGGTTCCGGTTGTCCTTGCGGGGACCTCTGTTCTGTCCGTTTCTTCTGTCACGGCGATTGTCGCTCTTTCCGCCGTCTCGGTCTTCCAGTTCCGCATTTTCCTCAGCGGTTTCCTTGATTTCTTCCTCTTCGAGCTTCTCCAGTTCTTTTAACTCTTCGGCAGAAAGGTCCAATTTCTCCTTCTTGCCGTGCTTTCTCTTAAACTGAAGCTCCTCTACCTTATATTCACGGACTTCCTTCTCATCGTTTACGTCCACAACCACCTTAACAAGCTGGCGAAGCACATTGACACTCTGCACTTCTCCCTTGGTGCCGTCGTCCGCCGTAACAAAATCCCCCACATTAGGAAGCTTGCGGTTCAACTCTTCGTAAGTATCTTCCTCATGCTTTAAGCAGCACATCAGTCTGCCGCACACACCGGAAATCTTGGTGGGATTTAAGGAAAGGTTCTGCTCCTTCGCCATTTTAATGGAAACCGGAATAAACTCCGATAAATGGGTATGGCAGCACAACGGTCTGCCGCAGATGCCGATACCTCCCACAATCTTGGTCTCGTCACGCACACCAATCTGACGCAGCTCTATTCTGGTTTTGAAAACACTTGCCAAATCCTTTACCAGCTCACGGAAATCGATACGGCCGTCCGCCGTAAAATAAAATAAAACCTTATTGTTGTCGAAAGTATATTCCGCATCAATCAGCTTCATTTCCAGTCCGTGCTTCTTGATTTTTTCAAGGCAGATGCGGAACGCTTCCTTTTCCTTACGCTTGTTGTCAGCTTCCTGCTCAATATCCTTCTGGGTGGCAATACGGAGCACCGGCTTTAAGGGCTGTATTACCTTGTCATCCTCTACTTCTCTCGGTGCGCTTACTACCGTACCGAATTCAATACCTCTGGCGGTTTCCACAATCACATGGCCGCCTCTCTCTATCTCAAACTGCAGAGGGTCAAAAAAATAAATTTTGCCCGCTGTACGAAATCTCACACCTATAACTTTTACCATCTATAAACCTCACTTTCTACAAAACGGCACAAAGCCGTCTTAGAATATAATACTAACCGTTTTCCTTCATGTCAAGCAGCAGCAGTTCCATGGTCAGGTCAAAGTTGACATTGGCCTCCAGACGCTTTTCCGCTTTTTCCAGGGCTTTGATAACCTTCTCAATTCCTTCGTAGGAGGTTCTGCCCGCTACTTTCTTAATGTTCTGGATTTCTTCCCGGAACACCAGATGATTGGCGTCATTGGTCGCCTTGAACAGAAGCACATCCCGGTACCAGATGGACAGAATATCCAGATAGTCGTTCACATCCATCTTGTATTCATTGATTTTCTTAATGGCAGCCACCATTTCATTGACATCCATTTCCTGAATATACTTTAAAAGGGAAAGCGCTTCCTCTTTCACCTTGTCAAAATCTTCGCTCATGGCAAGCTGTCTTGCTTTGCCCACGTTTCCTCTGGCAAATGCCACGCAGACCTCCGCCTTATAATCGGGTATCTGCATTTCCTTCATCAGATAATTCTTAATCAGTTCTCCCGGAACCGGCTTCATGTTCAATACCACACAGCGGCTTAAAATCGTCTGCAGCATGGCATTCACATTGGTGGTCAGAAGAATAATTATAGCATAAGCGGGCGGTTCTTCCAGCGTTTTTAACAGGGCATTCTGCGCCTGAACCGTCATTTTTTCCGCTTCGTTTACAATATATACTTTTCTGGGACCGCTGTACGGTTTAATGGCAATGTCTCCGTTAATCTGGGTACGGATATCATCCACGCCGATGGAATTGGGCTTTTCATGGGTCACACGGATAATGTCGGGATGGTTGTCCGAAAGTGCCTGCTTGCAGGAATGGCACTCCCCGCAGGGCTCCGTTCCGCCTTTTTCACACTGCAGCGCCATGGCAAAAATCTTGGCGATAAATTCTTTTCCCGCAAATCTCTCACCGTTGATAATATACGCATGGGAAATTTTTCCCGATGAAAGAGCCATCTGCAAATGCTCTTTAATCTGCTCCTGTCCGATAATATCCTTAAAATTTGCCATACTTCCCGTCCCTTCTTTCGTTCTGTAATCTTTCTCCCGTCAGGATTATCCGTGCATACTCCTGCTACTTTTCCTGTGTCCTGTCCGGCTTAGCCTCAGGTGAAAATATCCAGCAGAAGTCCCTTGATTTCTCCTATTTTATTCAAAATGGCAAGGTTGTCCTGCTCGTCCTTCACCAGCTCCTGTGCAAGCTCATCCAGATTTTCATCAATCAGGCGGATAATGCCGTACACTCTGTGCCGTCCCCGTTTATCCAGAAAATTCTCTCTGGAAAAAGAATGGGACCTGTAAACGACCTCGTTTAAGAAATCCTTAATCAGACCACGATATCGTTTCATATCCCGTATGTCTCTCTTCTTATATAAACGGTCGCCCTGCATGGTAATTTCTTCCATGAGGGACTGTATTCTTGCCTGCAGCTCTGACTCTTCAATCCGGCTTGCCAGTGTAAATTTGAAGTTGCCGTCGCTCTGCTGCACATCCTTTGCGGGCTGTGCCTGCTGTACCTGTCCCGTACGGTCTACTTTAATCTCCATACGTCACTCCCCCTTCGGTTCTGATGTAATCTGCAATTTCCTTAATGCAGCGTTCCAAATCATCGTTTACAAAGGTGCGCTCTATGCGGGCGTCCTTTATTTTTTCTTCGGAAAAATCCACTGCATCCGCTAAAAAACGCCGGCACATTTCCTCGTACTTTGGCTCATCCTGCTTCCGTTCCCTGTCAAGCGCCCGCTGCAGCCGTTCTCCGTCATCCAAAGTAATCAGTACCGGTTTTACCTTATCCCCGCCAAAATAATCCCGGATATGTATAAAGGACTCGATGGTGCCGATGGAAATATAATTGCTCTCTCCATTGTCCACCTGTCCGTCATCCACCGTAAAATAACGCCACAGTCCGTGAACGGTGTGATACTCCCGGTGCTCCACTACTTTTCCGCTTTCTAAAAGTCCGGCAAATCCCACTTCATCCGTGAAAAAATACTCCACACCGTTTGTTTCGTTCACCCTTATCGGCCGTGTTGTATAAGAAACAATACTCTTCAGATGCAGGTTGCCGTCATCCAGCAGCCTTTTATAAATCGTATCCTTTCCGGTCGAACTTTTCCCCATAATATAAAAGATTTTACCCATTGCTCCGCCCGTTCTGTTTGTTTTTTATACTACTTCCACTACATGAATCATATCCGTCTTGCCTGCGATACCCAGAGGAACACCTGCGGTAATGACAACCGTGTCACCGGGCTTTACCAGACCTGCCTGTTTGCTCTTGAATACGGCTTCTTCAAATAAGGAATCCGTTGTGTGTTCCTTTTTAATGAGCACAGGATTAACACCCCATAATAAGTTGAGCTGTCTGCAAACCTTCTCGTCCACGGTGCAGCCGATAATCTGGCATCCGGGCTTATAACGTGCAATCATGTTTGCCGTAAAACCGGACATGGTAACGGTAATAATAGCTGCCGCATTCAGGTCCATAGCCACCGTACAGGTTGCATAGGAAATAGCGGTGGTAATATCCAGTGTTCTGTCATCGGTAAGCTGCTGCTTCTGAATTCTGCAGCGATAGTTGATATCCTGCTCGGTACGCTCTGCAATACGCGCCATGGTCTTAACCGCTTCAACCGGGTACAGACCGGCAGCGCTTTCTCCGGAAAGCATAATAGCGGTCGTGCCGTCGTAAATGGCATTGGCGATGTCCGTAGCTTCCGCTCTGGTCGGGCGGGGATTTTTAATCATGGACTCCAGCATCTGGGTAGCGGTAATAACGTGCTTGCCCTGTTCCACTGCCATCTTAATCATCTTTTTCTGCAGTACCGGCACTTCTTCCATGGCAACTTCTACACCCATGTCGCCGCGGGCTACCATAATGCCGTCGGATACTTCAATGATTTCCTTTAAGTTGTCAATACCCTGCATATTTTCAATTTTGGCGATAATCTGCATGGGACTGTTGTACTCTTTCAGGATTTCACGCACCTGTAAAATATCTTCCTTGGTACGGGCAAAAGAAGCCGCGATAAAATCAAAGCCGTGCTCAATACCGAAAATAATATCGTCTCTGTCCACATCGCTGATGTAAGGCATGGATAAAATGGCGCCCGGTACATTAACTCCCTTATGATTGGAAACAAAACCGCCGTTTACGACTTTACATACAATATCGTTGCCGGTAATCTCTTCCACAATCATCTCAATCAGACCGTCGTCAATTAAAATTGTCATGCCGACTTCAATATCATTCTTGAGATTTTTATAGGAAATGGTGGCTCTTTCCGCCGTACCCATAATCTCATCCGTGGTCAGTACAAATTTCTGGCCGGCCTTTAACTCTGCCTTACCGCCTTCAAAATCACGCAGACGGATTTCGGGTCCCTTGGTGTCCAGAAGGGTAGCTACCGGAAGATGCAGCTCCTCACGTACTTTTAAGACACGGTTGTATTTCGCAAGCTGTTCTTTATGTGTTCCGTGGGAAAAGTTGAAACGAGCCACGTTCATGCCCGCTAACATCAGCTCCCGTAATTTTTCCTCGCTCTCACTGGCAGGACCAATCGTACAGATAATTTTTGTTTTTCTCATGTTTTGTCTCCTCACTTTCCGTCTTTTTACACGATTGTACTGACATATATGTCATCTTCTATTTCTCTTACACCCTGCACATGAAATCCCTGCTGTCTGTAAGCAGCAATCTCCGTCAGAATGTTTTTTGTAAATATCTCTCCGGGCACAATAATAGGGCTTCCGGGAGGATATAAATTCACATATTCACCTGCGGTTTTTCCTTCCGCATCCTGTATTGGGACCCACTCTTTCGGCACATCCCAGGCTTGTGCGATACCCATCACCGCCTGCGTCTTTTTCTGTATACAAACCGGCGTGACGGCATCTGCCATTTCGTTTTCCTCTGCGGGCAGCGCGGCGGCGTCTGCTGTCTTGTCGCTCTCCGCGAGCTGCATGCCTGCCCCCGCCGTCCTGCCTCTTTCCGTGGGCTGTGTGGCTGTATCCGCTGTCCCGTGCGCCCCGGCAGATAAATCGTTGCTTTCTATCGGCTTCTCCTGCGTCCGGTGCTTCCGCTCCGCAGTAATGTACGCATCAATTTCCAGCAGCGCTTTTGTCAGCCGCTCGTATCCTTCCTTCGTATCACCGACCGTAAACATGGCAAGAACATACCTGCCTGCCGCCATTTCCGGCTGCAAATGATATTTATGAAGAAGCATTTCGTAGAGCTGCTCTCCGTCCAGAAAGCCGGTTTTATCCATAACCGCCAGTTTACCCGGATCGGAATTTTCTTCTTTCAGGAAAATCAGATTGCGGCATGCAGAAAGACTCTCTGTCATCCCTTTCCAGTATTCCCAGAAATCCCCAAATAATTTCTCCCGGTTTGCGCTCGTTGCCACAATGGCATCTTCCATGGCTGCCATAAAAATGTAAGATGGGCTGGATGTCTGATAAATTCCCAGAAATCTCCGCAGCCTGCCCCTGTCCACCAACTTTCCGTTTACATGCAGGATAGCTGTCTGCGTGGGCGCCGGCAACGTTTTGTGAAGACTCTGTATCACCAAATCCGCTCCCTGCCTTACACTGCTTTCCGGCCACCTGCCGTCAAATCCCAGATGTGCCCCATGGGCCTCATCCACAATCAAGGGAATATTTCTTTTATGCGCCGCCTCTGCAATGCTTTTCACATCCGCGGCAAGCCCTTCGTAAGTGGGGCTTACGATAAAAACAGCCTGCGCATCCGGTGTTTGCTGCAAGGCTTCTTCCACTTCCTTTGCCGTAGCCGGCAGATTGCAGCCAAACAAAGAATGAACGCCCGGCCACAGATAGGCTATCTGCAAATCCCGCAGATATACGGCATGATAGGCGGACTTATGCGCCCCGCGCACCATCAGTATTTTTCCACCGGGACTGACCGCCGTACTGATTGCCGACAATATCCCTGCCGTGCTGCCGTTTACCAGAAAAAAACTTTCCTCTGCGCCGTAAACCGCCGCTGCTTCTTCCTGTACCCGCTTCAAAATGCCCTGCGCATCGTGCAGATTGTCAAAGCCGTCTATTTCCGTAATATCTATCTGAGCAAGCTCCCGCATTGTGTCCGTCTTAAGTCTTCTTTTATGCCCCGGCATGTGATAAGGGTAATAATCCGACTCTCCGTAGGCAGAAAGCTTTTCAAAGAGTTCACTCATTTTTCTGCGTCTTATCCTTTCTCTTGGCCCCATGTCCCTTCAGAATATGGAAAGTTTCCAGAAGCGAACACCATTTGTCCGCCGTTGTCACAATCCAAGCTTCCCGGCAGGTAGGAGGCACAACGGTAAGCGGCCACATGTGCTTCACAATAATATCTCTTTCACGCGGTGTCAGATTGTATTCTTTTTCGGCGTTTTCGAGCGCCCTTCTCGGATGACGGAACCCATGCAGATTTGTAATTCCGACATGCGGATGCTTATGCCAGTCATAAAGAAAATAATCATGCAGCAGAGCGCCTCTCACCAACTCATTGCGCTTACAGCGAATGCCCATTTTCGCAAGCTTATCGCTGATAGCCAGACTGTACTTCGCCACATTCATGCAGTGATTGTTGACCGTCATATCTCCGTGCTGCACATGAAACTTTGTCCGTTTAAAATTCTTCGACTGGATAATATCGGAAGCATTTCTTTGGATTTCCCGGTAAAGATTTCTCTGCTTTATGTAATTTTGTTTCCATTTTTCCGCACGGCGTGCGTTTCTTGTCCTTATTTTATCCATAGGCATATTATAGCATCTCTTATCATAAAAACATAGCCAAATACATCAATCTTTACACAAAAATTACCTGCACAAGAAGCATATATACGATAGTTCCCGCACCGATGCTTAACAGCATATTCTTTTTCCAAAGATGCAGAACTACCACCAGCGCCATCGCAATCAGCTCCGGCAGTCCGTGGTTGCCGGAAAATAACGTCACTCCTTTTAAGCAATACACAACCAGTGTTGCCATAATGGCACAGGGCAGCACCCGTCCCAGATACTGCACAATCTCCGGCACCTTTCGTTTTCCAAACACCAGAAAAGGGAAAAAGCGGATTGCCATGGTTGTCAATGCACTTACCGCAATAATTAAAATAGAATGTGTCATGCCTTGGCTTCCTCCTCTTCTTTTGTCTGTCCATCCGCCTGTTTACGGAATACAATCAGCAGTATGGTACTGCAGGCAAGCACCGGCAGTAGAAAGCTGTCCGGTCCGAGCAGCGCCAATGCCAGAAGTGCCGTTAAAAATCCTGTCAGAGTGGAGAAATGCTTTTTATTTTCCAACCACTGGTTTACCACGATTACCACAAACAACGCCGTCATGGAAAAATCAACTCCGGTGCTGTCAAATGAGAGCCACTGTCCTATCAGCGCTCCCAATACCGAACCGGTAATCCAGTATATATGGTCAAATAAAGAAATCAGGAACGAAACCTTCTTTTCATTCAATCCTTCCGGTACTTTCAGGCTACATAAAACGGAATATGTCTCATCCGTCAGGGAAAATGCCATATAAGGGAATGCTTTTCCCATCTCCCTGAATTTTTCAATAAAGGACAGACCGTAAAAAAGATGCCGTCCGTTAATAAACAGTGTCATAACAAACGTATTCATCAGACTCTGTGCTCCGGCAAGCAGGGTTACCAGCATAAACTGCATGCTTCCCGCGTACACAAAAATGCTCATAAAAAATGCCCAGATAAAATTGTATCCTGCATCCTGCAGCATAAGTCCGAAGGCTATTCCAAGGAAAATATATCCCAGCAAAATAGGAATGGTCTGCTTAAAAGCAAATAAGTATTCTTTTGTAGATTGATTTTTTTTCATGTGTATTTTTCTCCTAAATCATGTGCAGAGCCATTATACAATAAAATTTCTTGTCCCACAACATGACAATTTTAATCTACTCCCGGTTTTTGACAATAAAAAAAGACCTTTTGAGGTCTCTTTTTTTCGTGAAGCA
>DJEL01000055.1 GCA_002432425.1 Lachnospiraceae bacterium UBA5899 | reverse complement strand
CGAAGCCCCCTTCGCTCTTTTGTTATGTCATTTTTTATTTCCAATCTATTATACACCATTTCTGACGTTTTGAGAAATTTCCTATAAAGTAAAAAAGAGGCTGCCAAAACAGCCTCTTTCCTGATTTCTATTTATTACAGCATGCCTTCCAGCACTTTTTCAGCCTCTGCGATTGCTGCGGGAATACCGGCAGGATTCTTACCGCCTGCCTGTGCCATATTCGGTCTGCCGCCGCCGCCACCGCCGACAAATGCGGCGATGCCTTTGATTAAGTTGCCTGCATGAGCGCCCTTTTTAACGGCTCCGTCGGTTGCCATGGCTACCATATTTACCTTGCCGTCCATATCGGAAAGAAGAACCACAACGCCTTCTCCCAATTTGGCTTTCAGGGAATCACCTAAGTCACGAAGTCCGTTCATGTCCACGCCGCTTACACTGCTTGCCAGAAGCTTAACGCCCTTTACTTCCTTCACCTGGTTCATAACATCACCGAGTGCATCCTTGGCAGCCTTTGCCTTCAGGGATTCGTTTTCGGAAGAAAGGCTCTTCATTTCTGCCATCACATGTTCGCATTTTTCTACTAAATTATCCGGAGTGGTCTTTAAAACTTTGGCTGCTGCCAGAAGCTTTTCTTCCATTTCCTTATAATATGCCAGCACATTGTCACCGGTAATGGCTTCGATACGGCGCACGCCTGCTGCCACACCGTTTTCGGACAATATCTTGAAGGAGCCGATAACACCGGTATTCTTTACATGGGTACCGCCGCAGAGTTCCTTGGAGAAATCTCCCATGGAAACCACGCGCACGGTCTCACCGTATTTTTCACCGAAGAGAGCCATGGCTCCGCTCTTCTTGGCATCTTCAATACTCATTACATCGGTTACCACATCGATGCTTTCCCGGATTTTCTCATTGACAAGAGCTTCCACTTTGGCAATTTCTTCTGCGGTCATTGCCTGGGAATGGCTGAAATCGAAACGGGTTCTTCCTGCATCCTGATAAGAACCCTGCTGCTCTACATGGTCGCCGAGTACTGCCTGCAGCGCTGCCTGCAGAAGGTGGGTTGCGGAATGGTTCTTACAGGTATTGTTACGGTTTACGGTGTCCACGCTTAAAACTGCCTTTTCACCGACTTTTACGGTACCGGAAGTTACTTTTCCGATATGGCCGACTCTGCCGCCGGACAGTTTTACGGTTTCTTCTACTGCGAAGGTACCGTCCTTTGTGGTGATGGTACCGATGTCGCCCTTCTGGCCGCCCATGGTTGCATAGAACGGCGTCTTTGCCACTATGACAGTTCCGTTTTCCCCTGCGGAAAGCACCTCTTTTCTTGCCGTTTCATCCGCAAGGGCAAGAATGGTATCTTCGCCGGTAAGAGTATCGTAACCGATAAATTCGGTTGTGACATTCTCTCCCAAATCATCAAACAGACCTGCTCTCACATTTAACTTAGCGGAGAAGTTCTGGTTCTCACGGGCTTTCTGCTTCTGTTCTTCCATCGCTTCGGCAAATCCCGCTTCATCCACGGTAAGTCCTTCTTCTTCTGCCAGTTCCACGGTAAGCTCAATGGGGAAGCCAAAGGTATCATAGAGATAGAAAGCGGCTTTGCCGTCGATAACGGTTGCCTTTTCCGCTCTCTTGTTTTCCAAAATCTTATGGAACTCCTTCAGACCGTTTTCCAGAGTGCTTTCAAAACGTTCAATTTCCTTTTTCAGTTCGCTTAAAATAAACTCGCGGTTCTTTGTAAGAAGCGGATAGCTTTCCTTGTAAATGTCATCAATATACATGCCGGCAATCGTTAAGATATGCTCTTTGTTCAGCTTTAAGGTACGGGCATGTCTTACCGCACGGCGGATTAAACGGCGGAGAACATAGCCTGCACCGGCATTGGAAGGAAGAAGCTTTGCTTCATCTCCGATTAACATAACGCCGGTACGGACATGGTCTGCCAGAATTCTCATGGACCTTGTGAGTTTTTCGTCCTGCTCGTATTTCACGCCTGCCGCGTCCTCAATATACGCAATGATGGGCGCAAATAAATCCACACGATATACGTCCTTGGTTCCGTTTAAGAAAGCTAAAATACGCTCCAGTCCCCAGCCGGTATCCACGTTTTTCTGCTTTAACGGAGTCAGATGTCCGTCATGATGCTTTTCGTACTGCATAAATACGTCGTTGCCAAGCTCTGTGTATTTGCCACAGCTGCATCCGGGTCCGCAGTTCGGACCGCAGTCCGGTCTGTCTGCGATGTAGAACATTTCGCTGTCGGGACCGCAGGGACCGTACTCCAGTCCCCACCAGTTGTCGTCTGCTGGAAGGTAATAGATGTTTTCTTTCTTGAAGCCGGACTCTATACGGTACTTTGCGCCTTCCTCATCACGGGGTGCATTTTCATCCCCTGCGAATACGGTTGCTGCCAGATGGTCCGCATCAAATCCGAATACATCGGTTAAAAGTTCAAAACTCCACTGACATCTTTCTTTTTTGAAATAATCTCCCAGGCTCCAGCTACCCATCATTTCAAAGAAGGTAACATGGCTCTTGTCGCCTACGGAATCAATATCGTTGGTACGCACACAACCCTGTACGTTGCAGAGTCTGGTACCAAGGGGATGCTTCTGGCCTAAAAGATAAGGCATCAGGGGCTGCATACCCGCTACGTTAAACATAACACCGGTAGAACCATCGGAAACTAAGGATACGGCACCTACATCCACATGTCCGCGGTCCATGTAAAACTGTTTCCAGGTCTTTCTCAGTTCATCAGATGTGAATTGTCTCATTGTTGTTTGTCTCCTATTTCTGTTCTCTTAGAAATCTCCTCTAAGAAACTCTGTCTTAGAATGTAAATTTATCTGCAAAATAAGCATCTAAATCGGCGATTGCCACTCTCTCCTGCTCCATGGAATCACGAAAACGTACGGTTACGCAGTTGTCCTCTTCGGAGTCAAAGTCATAAGTAATGCAGAAAGGAGTACCGATTTCATCCTGACGGCGGTATCTCTTACCGATAGCGCCTCTGTCATCGAATTCGCAGTTGTACTTCTTGGTAAGCTCTGCAAAAATCTTTTCAGCGCCCTCGTTTAACTTCTTGGAAAGAGGCAGTACGGCAATCTTAACCGGTGCCAGTGCGGGATGGAAATGCAGAACGGTACGCACATCGCCGCCCTCTAATTCCTCTTCGTCGTATGCGGCGCAAAGGAAAGCCAGTACCACACGGTCAGCGCCGAGAGAAGGCTCTACTACATAAGGAATGTATTTTTCATTCTTTACATCATCAAAATAGGTCATATCCTGTCCGGATACGTTTGCATGCTGGGTCAGGTCGTAATCGGTTCTGTCTGCGATACCCCAGAGCTCGCCCCAGCCGAAGGGGAACAGGAATTCAATATCGGTAGTACCCTTGCTGTAGAAGCAGAGTTCTTCGGGAGAATGGTCGCGGAGACGGATTTCCTCTTCCTTCATGCCTAAGGACAGAAGCCAGTCACGGCAGAATGCTCTCCAGTACCGGAACCATTCCATGTCGGTGCCGGGCTCGCAGAAGAATTCCAGCTCCATCTGTTCAAACTCTCTGGTACGGAAGGTAAAGTTTCCGGGTGTGATTTCGTTACGGAAGGACTTACCGATCTGGCCGATACCGAACGGAATTTTTTTACGGGATGTTCTCTGTACATTCTTGAAGTTTACGAAAATACCCTGTGCGGTTTCGGGACGTAAATATACGGTGTTCTTGGCATCCTCGGTAACACCCTGAAAGGTCTTGAACATCAGGTTGAACTGTCTGATATCGGTAAAATTGTGCTTGCCGCAGGTAGGACAGGGAACATTGTGTTCCTCCACAAATGCCTTCATCTTTTCCTGGCTCCATGCATCCACGCTCTCCTCAAGGGTGATGTTGTTTTCTGCGCAGAAATCTTCAATCAGCTTATCGGCACGGAAACGCTCATGGCATTCCTTACAGTCCATAAGAGGGTCTGAGAAACCGCCTAAGTGACCGCTGGCTACCCATGTCTGGGGGTTCATTAAGATGGCGCAGTCAACACCTACGTTATGAGGGTCTTCCTGTACGAATTTCTGCCACCATGCTCTTTTTACGTTGTTCTTTAATTCTACGCCTAAATTACCATAGTCCCAGGTATTGGCAAGTCCTCCGTAAATTTCGGAACCGGGATATACAAATCCTCTTGCCTTTGCCAGTGCTACGATTTTTTCCATTGTCTTTTCCACTTTTTTCTTCCTCCCTATTTCATAATCACGTAGGTGAGCTTTGCTCCCTCTTCCCGTGCTTTTATGCAGTTGCTGCTGATAATCTCTGTATCCTGTGTCACAAACGCCGCTTTTTCCGGTAAAGTCACCGGCAGGCTTTCATTTGTGATAAATACATACTTTTCTTTCATGCCGTCCAGTTCTTCCGAGGTAATCGTCCTGTCCTCTTTCACACTGACTAAGTCCGTCGGAATGGCATATCCGGCTGCCTGCGCTTCGGATACGGTGCCGAAGAACAGCTTTGTATCGTTAAATGCCGCATAATCCTGCCCGGATGCATAGGTAATTTCCACGGTAACGGTGTTGCCGTTCTCCGCTTCCTGTACCTCTGCCTTATTTAAGGTAATTGCTCCGTTTTTCTGATAGGATGCGATTTCATCCTCAATCATCTCTTGCAGCGATGCCTGCGTGTAATACTCTTTTTCAAAGGATTCCACTATCGTGCTTACGATTTCTCCGCTTTTTTCCACCTTAAGACCGGTTTCCGTGGGTGCCTTGGTCTGCTCAGCGCACCCGGCAAGCAGAAAAATCTGACAGAAAGCAAGCAGGAACATGGCCGTGAATACGGTATGTTTACTTATTTTTGTCTTCATAATCTTGCCTTTCTTTTCATATTTTTAAAATACCATGCTATATTATAGCGAAATTACATTGGTTTTTCAATAAAGAGTTTCTAATATTTGCAGACTTTTAAATTGCCGGTCCATAAAACGGCTGCGGTATTCCTGTGCCACCATGCCCAGTTCCTTTAAAATATCCTCCTTTACCGTAAAGGTATAGAGTTTTTCCACCGGAGTTGCCGCGATAAACTGCAGGGCATAGACCGTGGACTCCTGTAATGGCACATCCTTCGGCACTCCGGGATATTCGCCGTTTACCACAAGGGATTTGATTTCAAATACATACTGCACCAGTTTTTTCGGAATTGCCGGGTGCTCCAGCGCCCGGAGACTCTGGTACAAAAGCTTTAACATTTCTTTTTCATCATTGTTTTCTCTGGTATAGTAATCCGCCACTTCCAGAAAGTACATGCCCACGTAGGCACCTATGTAATCCTGCCGCAGTTCTTCAAAATACCGGCTGATATCCACTTCCATGATATTGTAAGAGCTTTTTCCTTCATACAGCTTGAATTTACCAAAAGAAAAAGGGTTGGTTGCTGCCATGAATTTGCTTCCCGGCCGTCTTGCGCCTTTCGCAAAAGCAGTAATCTTCCCTTTTTCCCTGGTTAAAATACAAACCCTTCTGTCAAATTCACCGACAGGCATCTGGCTTATCACCATCCCTGTCACTACATAAAAATCCTGCATAAGAAGCTTCTCCCAAAGCCACATCCCGTAGCTTATCCTCTTCCCTCTTTTCCACATAGGAAAGATAATCCGAAATCCGTCCGCTCGCCATGAACTGCTCCCAGTAATTTTCTTCGTTCTTCATATGATACCTAAGTCCTCTCAAAGTATTTTCTTTGATAGGACTTAGGGTTTACAAAATGAAATTTTCTATGCGTTCCTACGCCTTATCTTTTTCCTGGTAGCCAAAGTTTTTCAGAAGGAAATCACTGTCTCTCCAGTCCTTCTTTACCTTCACCCAAAGCTGCAGATTTGCCTGTTTTTCCAGCAAATCCTCGATATCTCTTCTTGCCGCGGAACCGATTTTTTTAAGCATGGCGCCGTTCTTTCCTATAATAATACCCTTGTGGGAATCCCGTTCACAGAAAATGGTAGCTTCGATATCCACGATATTCTTTTTGTATTTCATGCTCTCGATGCTGACCGCCACACCGTGGGGAATTTCATCGGAAAGCAGACGCAGCGTCTTTTCCCGGATGAGCTCCGCCACAATCTGTCTCACCGGCTGGTCGGTTACGGTATCCTCATCGTAAAATGCCGGACCGTAAGGCAGATACTTCATGATGCATTTCAGAAGTTCTTTTATATTTTCCGCTTTTAAGGCAGAAACCGGTACGATTTCCGCAAAATCATATTCTTTCCGGTAGATATCGATGTATTCTAAAAGCTGTTCTTTTTTTACGGTGTCAATTTTGTTGATGACCAAAATAACCGGTGTCTTTCCCTTTTTTAACTGCTCGATGATATGCCTTTCCCCGGCGCCGATAAAGTTGGAAGGCTCCACCAGCCACAAAATCACATCCACTTCGGAAAGTGTTTTTTCGGCTACCGTTACCATGTAATCACCCAATTTGTTTTTCGCTTTGTGAATACCCGGCGTATCCAGAAATACAATCTGTCCTTCTTCCGAAGTATATACTGTCTGTATCCGGTTTCTGGTAGTCTGGGGTTTGTTGGATGTAATGGCGATTTTCTGCCCGATAATACAGTTCATCAGGGTGGATTTTCCCACATTGGGTCTGCCGATTAACGTAACAAATCCCGACTTAAAAGCGTTGTTTTCCATAACTGTTCCTCTTCTTATTGTTTATTTTGCGATCCGTTCTGCTGCGCCTGCGTATTCCGGTAATAAGCCGCCTGTCTTTCCGCCATCTTCTTGGCGTGCTTTGCATTGCTCTTTTTTACAATGGCATAAATAATACCGAACAATACTCCCACAATCAGCACGGTTACCAACAGATACGGCAGCGCAACAACAAAACCGATGAAGAATTCCTTAAAGCCTCTTCCCACATTGCGCAGGCTTCGTAAAAATCCCTCGCTTATTCTTTCCCAGGTGGTCTGTTCCTTCGTTTCCACCGGTGTCAGTTCCACTACTTCGGATATGTAAAGGGATACGGTGCTGTACTCTATCTGGCTGTCGTAGGTACGAAGCTGGCTTTCCATGCTTTCCAACTGATAACGGATATCGGACAGCCGGGATTCAATGGTCATCATTTCCTCGATGGACTCCGCCTGCTCCAGGTAAGTCATCAGCCGTTCCTGCTCCGTCAGAAGCACTTTTTTATGGCTCTCCAAATCCACATAACTGGTGGTGACATCCCGTTCCTGCTCGCTGCGGCTGGTGATGTTGCTGTTTTCCGCCACATCACCCAGGAAAGCATCCAGATTACTCTTGGGAATCCGCAACGTCAGGCTGGCGCTGCGGTCCCTTCTGTAACCGGAAGTCTGGCTGCTGTAATAGGTATCATAACCGCTGCCGTTATTGACGTTCATGTTTTCCACATAACCGCCAAGCTCGTTCGTTCTGTCTTTTACATAAGAAAGCAGCTTGTCAAATTCCAGTGTTTCCACCGACAAATCCGCTGTGCGGATAAGCTTTCTGCCGTCCCGGACATTTTCCTGCGATGTGGTGCCGGATGCCGTATCCGCGGTATTTTCTTCATACATGTAGTCTTCATCATAGGCGTCATCCGCAAAATACAATCCGTCCGTCGCATAGCCGTTTTCCGCAGGTGATGCGGAAATACTCTGATTACTCTTAGGGGATGCGGCTCCGCATCCCGAAAGCAACAACAGTGCGCTCAGTGTCAGTAATACCAGTTTCTTTTTCATAAGGATCCTCCCTTTTTCCGGCAGCTATTCTACCAGATTTTCGACCTTGTCAAACAGTTTCTCTTCCCCGGAAATCTTTTCGGCATTGCCAACCACGCACAGGCACTCATCCGCCATAAAGGCTCTTACCTGTTCTGCGGTACGGCGCAGGTCCTCTGCCGATGTGGCAAGCAGTTCATCCCTCTCTTTCTGCAGGTCTTCGTCCGTAAGGTCAGCCATGTAAGCCGTCAGGGAAAAGAGTCCCTTGGATGCGGCGTTCATGGGGGTATCCATCTCACTGATGGCTCCGATAATAAACTGGGTCAGGGTTCGTTCATCCGCCTCGTAGGAAGCAATGTAATCCGCCGCATGTTCGTATACGGAAATGGTTTTGGAAAGGTTCGGGTCCCTGTAGGAAACAAAGTAGCAGTCACCCGACCTTCCGAATCTGCACATGCAGCCGTAAGCGCCGCCCTTGACTCTTATCTGGTTCCACAGATAATCGTACCCCATCATGACATTCAGTGCACGGAGCGTACCTGTATAAGGAAGTCCCTTTTTCTTAAAGTTGCCTGCACGGCATACAAAGAGAACCTGTCCGGGGGTTTTATAGCCTTCTTTCACCTTGCTTAAAACAGGTGTAAAACCTCCTTCTTTTACAGATACGTGGTAAAGGTCTTTTTTTATGGCATCCACATAAGAAATAATTTCTTCTGCCGCTTTTTTGCTGCCGGTCAGGTCCGCCATCAGGTTTTCCGGACGGAATATAATCCGGCAGACCTCCTGCAGCTTGGCTATTACGGCATCGCTTTCTGCCTCAAAGTTTTTATCCAGTTTCTCAAGCAGCCGGTAATAGGTGATGCCGGTGAGCATTTCGTTTAGGGCGGATGTTACGGAAATGCCGGAAAGGGCACGGTATATCGCCGTTATATGCGCTCCATCCGTCATCTGCGCCTGCATCTTGGATTTGTTTTCCGCTAAAAGCTCCTTTAATCTCTTCTTGTCGGAGAAATCCGTATGCAGCATCATTTCCTTCATCAAGGCAAATGCCTTGGGCATATTGTCCTCCAATACCTTGGTCTTCACCTCCAGGGTGGCGGTATATTTTTCCGCATCCTTATTGCTGCCGTACACATTGGTCACAATGGTCATGCCGCCGGTCTCTATGTGCATTTCGTTGAATAAATCCGCATAGGAATAATGCTCGGTGTCCATCAGCCCCATAACGTCCTTTAAGAGCGCCGCATAGGGGAACTGCTCCTCCGTCAGGTCGGTAATCTTGAAAATCAGACGGACATAGGCAATGCCGTTGCTGAAAATATCATGGTACAGAAACGGAGTATCGCCGATGCTTCGAAGCTCATTGACCGTTTTGGTTGCTTCCTTTTTCATATCCTCTCTTTTCAGAAGCGGAATTTTCTGTAAATCTTCTTCGGTGTCTTCCGAATCCTGATAATCCTTAAGAGCCTTGCTGTCCGCAATAATTTTAGCGATTTCCTCTTTGGAAAGACCGGCTTTATAAGCGGCAAGTCTTTCTTCCAGCTCCTTGTCGGATTTTTCCGTAAGACCCTTTCTCGGAAGCAGAAGAAGGATGGATTTCTGTGTATTTTCAATCAGGTATTTCTTTACCAGTTCTTCAAAATAGCCCTCTTCCACCTTTTTCTTGAGGGCGGCAAAGGTGGCGTTGGCTTCCACATGGATAAACGGCTTCGTATCATCGTACAGCCAGCTGTCCAACATCTGCAGTCCGTACATAAGTCCCTTGGGTGTGGAACCGAAGTCCGCTTCCCGGTATTTGAATTCATAGTGGCTTAAAGCCGCATACAGCGCCTTTTTATCGAAACCGTCCTTTACAATTTTTCCAAGCACCTCTTCCACGGTTTCCACAAATTCTTTTTCCTGCTTTTCATCCGCATTCTTGGATACAATGCTGAAATAGGGCTGCTTAATGCCGTTTTCGTAAATGCTGTAAATATCCGTACCGATGCCTTTTTCCAAAAGCGCTCTCTTTAAGGGTGCTCCCGGTGCGGTGCAGAGGGCATAGTCCAATACCTGGAACGCAATATAAAGCTCTCTGTCCAGAGTGTCACCCACGGTGGCGTTGTAGGTAAGATAAGCATTTTCCGCTTCGTTTTCGTCACTGCCGATGGGATATTCCACCGCTACATGCTTTATCTCCGCAAACGGCTCCTGCAGCTTAACCTCGGAGTCCACTTTCTTTTCTTCGTAATGGGACAGATATTCCCTGTCCAGATAATCCAGTCTCTCCGCCATATCCATGTTGCCGTACAGATAGATATAGCTGTTGGAGGGATGATAGTACTTCTGATGGAATGCCAGGAAATTCTCATAGGTCAGGCTGGGAATATCCTTCGGGTCACCGCCGGACTCCACGCCATAGGTAGTATCCGGGTACAGGGAATTCATCATCACTCTCTGCAGCACTTCATCCGGGGAGGAAAAAGCTCCTTTCATTTCGTTGTAAACCACGCCGTTTATGGTAAGAGGCGCATTTTCGTCCTCCATTTCGTAGTGCCAGCCTTCCTGGCGGAAAATCTTTTCTTCCTTATAAATATTGGGATGAAATACCGCATCCAGATAGACATCCATCAGATTTTTGAAATCCGTATCGTTACAGCTTGCCAGCGGATATACGGTCTTGTCCGCATAGGTCATGGCATTTAAGAAGGTATTTAAGGAACCTTTCACCAGTTCCACAAAGGGGTCCTTCACCGGATATTTGTCGGAACCGCAGAGTACGGAATGTTCCAAAATATGCGCCACACCCGTGCTGTCCGTCGGGGTGGTCCGGAATCCGATGGCAAATACCTTGTTTTCGTCATCGTTGGATAACAGGGCTACTCTGGCTCCTGTTTTTTTGTGTCTGAGCAGATAGCCCTCGGAATTCAAATCCTCAATTCTTCTCTTTTCTATCAGCTCGTATGCCTGTAAGTCTTCTATTTTCTTCATGCTTCCCTCTCATTCCGCAGCCGCAGCAGCTTATTTTTTACAATGTCATGAGTGCCAGTTTGGCTATGATAATTTCCTGTATCTTGATGCCGTCCTTTTCTTTTTCTTCGGGCGGTATCTTTACAAAATCCTGCAGCTTCACCGTCGTTGTGTGGTACTTGTTTCCCTTTATAATACTGATGCGCACCTGTGTCTTTAACTGCAGAAATGTCTGGTAGGCAAAGCCCGAACCGTCCATGTAATAAAAATGGCTTTCTATGGAAAGATCCTCGCCATGGAGCTCCGGCTCTATGTACTGGTTTATCATCTTTTTGATTTTGAAGGGAACATCCTCCGCTTCTATCAGCTCCCGGTAGGTATATCTGGCGCCGATGTACACATGGGTCACATCCTGCATGATATACTTAAAATCCATGTCCATTGCATTATTATTCATGTGTCTTCTCCAAATCCTCTATCTTGTCGCCGCTGACGCGGTAGGCTTCTTCAATAATCTTCCGGGAAAACTTCGTTTCCGCCGCCAGTTCCTCCGCCGTCACTTTTCTGCCGTATTCTTCTGCCAGCTTCTTTGCCGCATCCGCAATCCGGTTGATTTTCTCGGTAATGTGCTTATCCTTTTTGCTTTCTTCCGCATATTCGGAGATATAGTCCTCCATGGCGTCCATCATCATTTTACCCAGCATACCATCCGCCTCGGACGGCTTTTCCAGCGCACCGAGCATCTTAACGCCCATGGCAACCGCCACATTGCCTTCTCCGATTAAATCCTCCAGATACACGCCCTGTCCAGCATAGAGTTTTGCCACATCCACTACCTGCAGCAGGTACGCCGTACAGAGCTTTTCCTGCGCCAGACTGTCACCAGCCATGGCGGACATAGTTAAAGCCTGCTTTTCTCCGTCGCTGACTGTGGGCAGTTCCTTCAGTTCTTTTAAGTACATCTCTAAGAAGTTTTTCTCTACCCCGGTCAGATTTTCCTCGGTATCCACCGGCTTGCCGATGCCGATTTTATGCTTTGCCAGATACTCCCGCACCATGGCAAGCTGCTCTTCGTCAAAGGAAAGCTCGGAAAAAGCCTCCTGCAGCTGGTCTTCTGTAATTAAATTGCCCTGTACTTTCGCCGTTTCCCGCAGATCCTGCAATTTGTCTGTGAATAAAAGCTCACGTTCCATACTCAATCCTCATTTCTTTTCCTGCTTCCGGGTCCGTTCCCGTTTGCCCCACATTGCACATTATTTTACATGCTCATGGGTAAACAGATGGTCCTGACAGTATTCGTAATTGCCGTTGCACTTGGAACAGAACCGGAATTCCAGTTCCGGGTTGCTTTCGTCCGTTCTGCCGCAGATGGCGCATTTGTGCTTGGTCACCTTGGAAGTATAGGTATTTCTCTTTACCTCCCGCTTAAACTCCTGCTGCCGTTTTACCTGTCTCGGATTCATGCTCATTCTGGAGCGTGACGTAATAAAGAACAGAATGAAATTAAGCAGCGAGAACAGAATGGAAATCTTTACGAAAATGCCGAAATCCAGGGATACCACCGTGCCCGCCTCCGTGTAGAAATTGACAACGGAGGACTGGAAAAATTCAAACAGAATAATTACGCCGTACATAACGCCCAGCCACTTTACCTTTAAGGGGATAAAGAACATGAGAAGCACCTGTGCATTGGGGAATGTCGCCGCAAATGCCAGAAACAGCGACATGGTAATGTAATAGGTGCTGAAGCAGGTACTGCCGGCATTGAAAATCACCTCTGCATTGGATGCCACGTTAAGCCCCCACTTGTCTGCGTAAAATGCCCATGCGCAGCCGTATGCCACAAAGCTTCCCACAATGGTGAATAAAATACCGGAAAGCAAATATACATTATAACGGTACGTGCCCCACACCTGCTCTAAGGTGCTTCCGATGGACCAGTAAAAATACAGGGTAATCAGGGTGCCGAACAGCCCCAGCATGCCGCTTGAGGATGTGGGCGGTACGATAACCCAGGTCACCAGCCGCCACACCTGTCCGTGCAGGATGGCATAGGGATTTAAGGTCAGATAGTCCAAAAGCGGATTGGCAAAATAATACAGGAAATATCCCACCGCATAACAGATAATCAGAATATTTGTCAGGTGGGGAATGGCATATTTGCCGAATTTTCTTTCAAATTTACTCATTGGTTTCATAAAATATCCATGCCTTTCTTGCGGCTTCTGTCAGCCGTCAGATACTTCATTTTAGCATTTCCGGCATGTAAAGTAAACCTGCAGACCCTTTTTTTACCTATTTTTAATAAAGTTTTTAGAAGGTTTCTGCGTTGCAATTTGTCGGTTCTTGTCGTATAATTAACTTTGTTTGCGCACCCGGCGGATTGTCTGCCGGATGCATCCATTTTATTTATGGTAACAAGTTTTAGAAAAGGAATGATACACATGACATACACTTTAGGTATCGATATCGGTTCTACCACCGTCAAAATCGCAATCTTGGACGAACAGCACAATATCCTGTTCTCCGATTACGAAAGGCACTTTGCCAACATCCGGGAAACACTTTCTTCCCTTTTGAAAAAAGCTTATGACAAGCTGGGCAACCTCACCGTTCATCCCATGATTACGGGTTCCGGCGGTCTTACCCTTGCCAACCACCTGCAGGTGCCTTTTACCCAGGAGGTGATTGCGGTTGCGACTTCCTTAAAGGAACTGGCGCCCAAAACCGATGTGGCGATTGAGCTTGGCGGAGAAGATGCCAAAATTATTTATTTTGAAGGCGGCAACGTGGAACAGCGTATGAACGGTATCTGTGCCGGCGGTACAGGCTCTTTCATCGACCAGATGGCTTCCCTTCTGCAGACGGATGCACCCGGCTTAAATGAGTATGCCAAGAATTACCACTCTCTATACACCATCGCCGCAAGATGCGGTGTATTTGCCAAGACGGACATCCAGCCCCTGATTAACGAAGGCGCTACCAAAGAAGATTTGTCCGCTTCTATTTTCCAGGCGGTTGTCAACCAGACCATCAGCGGTCTTGCCTGCGGTAAACCCATCCGCGGCCACGTGGCGTTTTTAGGCGGCCCGCTTCACTTTTTATCCGAATTAAAGGCGGCTTTTATCCGCACCTTAAACTTAGACGAGGAGCATGTCATCGACGCGGACAACTCCCATCTTTTTGCTGCCATCGGCTCTGCCTTAAATGCCAAAGAAGAGGTTTCCTATACCATGGAAGATATGGTGGGCAAGCTTTCTTCCGAAATCAAAATGGAATTTGAAGTGGAACGTATGGAGCCCCTGTTTGCAAACGAGGACGCTTATAAGGAATTCACCGAACGCCACAGTAAGCACCATGTAAAAACCGGTGATTTGGCATCTTACAAGGGAAATGCTTTCCTGGGTATCGATGCCGGTTCCACCACCACGAAAATTGCTCTGGTCGGCGAAGACGGTTCCCTTTTATACTCCTTCTACTCCGGCAACGACGGCAGCCCCTTAAAGACGGCTATCCGTTCCTTAAAGGAAATTTACTCCCAGTTACCGGAAGGCGTAAAAATTGCCCGCTCCTGCTCCACCGGTTACGGCGAAGCTTTGATGAAAGCGGCATTCCTTTTGGATGACGGCGAAGTGGAAACCGTTGCCCATTACAATGCGGCTGCTTTCTTTGACCCTTCCGTGGACTGTATCCTGGATATCGGCGGACAGGATATGAAATGCATCAAAATCAAGAACAATACCGTAGACAGCGTGCAGTTGAACGAAGCCTGCTCCTCCGGCTG
>DJEL01000033.1 GCA_002432425.1 Lachnospiraceae bacterium UBA5899 | reverse complement strand
GCACATTAGTGCGACAGCCCCTTAAGCTATTTTTTTGCTATTTCCGCGATTTTATCGAAAATGTCCCCCATGGTCTGCACATCAAAATTGGAGTAATTGATAATCATGAGATGTGCGCGGTTACTCTTATCGTGGTAGAACTCCGACAGAAATTCCACATGAATTCCTTTGTCCCGAAGCTGCGCCGAAAAATCCGCATCCGTTTTTTTCGTGTCTATCTTTAACAGAAAATGAAGCCCCGAATCACTTTCCATAATTTCACTGATATCCTTTAACCGGCTGTTTTTTACGGCATCAATCAGCGCCCTGCGTTTGCGGGCATAAAAAAGTCTCATCCGGTTGATATGCTTTTCAAAGTACCCGTTCTTAATAAAATCCGCCAGAATGAACTGTTCAAAATTGGACACCGTGCAGGCATAAAACGACAGACTCTCATAAAAAAGGTTGGCAAGATGCACCGGCAGCACCATGTAACTGATTCGGATGGTGGGCGTCAGGGATTTGGAAAAGGTGTTCATATAAATGACCTTTTCACTTTCATCGATGCTGAACAGCGTGGGAATGGGCTTGCCGCTTATCCGGAATTCGCTGTCGTAATCGTCCTCGATGATGTACCTGCCGTCCTTTTCGCTCGCCCAGGAAAGCACCTCATATCTTCTTTTTACCGGCATGGTAATTCCGGTTGGAAAATGGTGGTTCGGGCTGATGTGCACCACATCCGCCTGCGCTTTTTTTAACCCCTTTAAGGTAATGCCGCTGTCATCCAAATCCACATACCGGCAGGTCACCTGATGCTTGGTGTAGACCTTGGCGATTTTGGTATAGCCCGGGTTTTCCAGACAGTACGTTTTGTCATTACCTAAAAGCTGGATAAGCAGACTGTATAAATATTCCGTACCGGCGCCCACCACAATCTGGTTCGGGTCAACCAGCATGCCGCGGAAGGATTTTAAATGCCCGGCAATCGCCTCCCTGAGCTCCTTTTTTCCGTTTGTGGGAGAAATCTCCATAAGCTCCTTGCTTTTGCCGGAAAGAATGCTGCGGGAAAGCTTTGCCCAGATGGAAAAAGGAAAGTTGTCCGTGTTCATGCGGTTATCCGATAAATCGATAAGGTCCGTCCGCTTCTCCTTCGGCAGCCTTATATTCAGGGAAATATTGGTTTCCCTATTGACCGCAGGCAGTCCGTACAGATTTGCCACGTAGTAGCCCTTCCTCGGCACGGTATCAATATAGCCCTCGCTGATTAACTGGTCATATGCATTCTGAACCGTTATAGTACTGATCCCATTATTTTCCGCAAAGGTTCTCTTGGAGGGAAGCTTCTGCCCCGCCTTTAATTTTCTTGCTAAAATATCGTTTTTTATACAGTTGTAAATGTATTCGTACAACGGAATTTTCACATTATCGAAATTGTATGTCAGCATGGTCTCTCCTACAATCTGGTATTGTAAAAAAGTTGTAATTTGATTATTTTTTTGTGACCAGATTGATTATATGATAAACAAAAGCAATTTGCAAGTGAAAACAAGGAGGCAAACATGGAAAATACCAATACACAGTATGAACTCAATAAAGGGCTTGCCCAGATGTTAAAGGGCGGCGTTATCATGGACGTTACCACGCCGGAACAGGCAAGAATTGCCGAAGCGGCAGGCACCTGCGCCGTTATGGCATTGGAGAGAATTCCCATTATGGCAAAATGCCGTATCGGCCATTTTGTGGAAGCGCAGATTTTACAGGCTATTGAAATCGATTATATTGACGAGTCCGATGTGCTTCCCCTGCGGACGATGTTTACCACATTGACAAAACCGCTTTTAAGGTGCCCTTCGTATGCGGTGCCAGAGATTTGGGCGATGGAAAGCAGCCGGCGGTGTGGCAACTCCTGCCGATGCCGCTCTGATGATGCAGCTTGGCGCCGAAGGTGTCTTTGTCGGTTCCGGTATCTTCAAATCCGGCGACCCGGCAAAACGTGCCGCCGCTATTGTGCAGGCTGTCACCGGCTTCCGTGATGCCGAGCTGATTGCAAAACTGTCCGAGGATTTGGGCGAAGCCATGGTGGGCATCAATGCCAATGAAATTCAGTTGATTATGAAGGAACGCGGCAAGTAATCCGAGTCTCCCGAATGTGTGAAATACGAAAAAAAGCGAGGATAAATGCAGTAGTTATGAGAATTGGTGTTTTGGCAGTATAGGGGAGCCTTTATCGAACATGAACATATGATGGAAAAGCTGGAAGCCGATGTGGTGGAAATCCGGCAGAAGGACGACCTTGCCGGTATCGACGGCATCATCCTTCCGGGCGGTGAAAGCATCGTCCGGAGTAAGCTCCTTAAGGAACTGGATATGTTTGCTTTGCTTCGGGAAAAAATCCTGGCGGGGCTTCCCGTTTTAGGCACCTGCGCACCCTGCCTGTCACCGTGAAGCGGAACGCCTACGGCAGACAGCTTGGGCTTGCCTTCCACCCGGAGCTTACCGGGGACACGCTCATCCACGAGCACTTCCTTTCCTTATGTAGGTAGATGGTATTAAAATACAAAAGACGCAGGAAATTTCCTGCGCCTCTCGTTTTTATACAGCCTACATAATCCGTCTTATTTCATCAGATTTTTCAGTGCTTCCAGACCTTCCGGGTTCACGGCTTCCTTGTTGGACTCCTGAATCTGCATATAAACCTCTTTACGGTAAACAGGCACTTCCTTCGGCGCATTGATGCCGATTTTTACCTGGTCGCCCTTCACTTCCAGAATGGTAATTTCAATATTGTTGTCGATAACAATGGCTTCGTTTTTCCTGCGGGATAAGGCTAACATATTATTTACCTTCCTTTCCTGCCTGTAAGATATCGTAAATCGGATACTTGACAGCATAGGTGTCACCTTCCACGATGACCTGGCATGCCTTGCGGGTACGGGTGTTAATGATAATAGGTCCGCGCAGGTTGACGCTCATCTTCTTAATATCGGAAGGTACGGTAACGGTGACCAGCACCAGAAGGTCTTCGTCCTTGATTTCTCCCAGTTCACTGAGCAGGGCGTCTTCCACTTCCGGGTTGTAATCGGCGGAAACGGTAAGCGGGTCCATAACCGGCAGGGCAAAGCCCGGCTCTTCCATGGACTGCAGCCAGCGGATACCGGCATGCACCCCTTTTTCTTCATCATAAATCAAAGCAAATTTCTGTAAATCCGGAAATCCGATAATACCGTCCGGAAATGTAATCAGCTTTTCTTCTTCAATATCAACTTCCCCAAAGATTCTTGTGTTTACTCTCATACTCTCCATCCTTTCTTTCCTTACAGATATGACAGCAGGTTGGTCTGCAAAATTTTGCTGGCTGCCATAAGGGATGCCGTATAAGTGAGCTGTGCTCCCTTCATCTGAATGGTTGCTTCTTCAATATCGATATCCTCGTTTTCAGACTGCAGGGTTTCAAAGGTCGTCTTCTGGTCCTTCATACGGTTTTCAATCAGCTCCAGCTTGGAGCCTCTGGTACCGCACTGGGTAATTGCCAGGTTGTTGGCATCCAGATATCCCTGCATGGCGGTCAGACCGCTTTCAAACATTTTCTGCATCTTGTCCTTGGATAAGGTGAGCGCTTTGTTTGCCGCATCCAGACGTTTCTGAAGCGTTGCTTTCTTTGTTTCGTCCGTTTCGTTTTTCACCATGGAATCTAAATTGCCTACTACCTTTTCCAGACTCTGCACATCTTCGAGTGCACGGATCAGATCATCGGTTTCCCTGCCGATGCCGGGCTTGAATACCTCGTCCGCCGTGGTGTTGACACGAATGGTCTGATTAAAGCCTACATCATATTCAATCACCTGTTTTTCCACATCGGAGCCGTCAAGGTACTCCTGATTGTAATCGGTTGTCACACCGTTGTCATCTGTGGATGTGCAGGCAAAATAATGTTCGGGACGCAAATCCCCTTTCAGCCAGTCGTTCTTCTGGTACGTGATGCGGATTTCTCCTTCATTCACGGTTGCCGTTGTAGCATCGTCCTTATAAGCCGACATGGTCTGGTAAACATTTTCTCCCAGAAGCATTTCACCGGTTTCGGGAATGAAATAAACCTTATCCGGATTCTGTGCCACCAGTTCATAGGCGGAAGGAGACGCATGGTACGATACGGTTTCCACATTGGCTGCCGGTACAATCTCCTCGGTGGTAATGTTGCCGTCCGCATCTTTGCCGGTTACTCTGGTAAGGGTCGGCACCATGTCGTCACTCAGGTTGTCATAGGATAAACGAATTCTGTGTACAGTGGAAGATGTAATATCATTTTCCGAAACATCAATGGTATTGTAGTTTGTGGAATTGATGTCGTTGATGTCCACCGTGTCGCCGGCTGCATTGGTTGCTGTGGTCTTGATATAGGTCACATCATCCATGGCAGAGGTGTCCAGCTGTTCGGTAATGGTGTATTCTTTCTTTTCTGCCGCAATAAAACGGATGGAAGTATCGGTCCGGTATCCGGCGAACACATACCTGCCGGCATAGTCCACATCCGCTGTGGAATATACTTCGTTTCGCAATGCTTTGAGCTGCTCTAAGATAATCTTCCGCACATCGGAAGGCTGGTCGCCGTTTGCACCCTTTGTCACCTGTCCAATCATGTTGGTAATAATATCGGAAGTCTTTTTTAAAGCGCCCTCCGTTACTTCCAGCCAGCTGTTGGCATCGGGAATGTTTTTCTTATAATACTGTGTCACTTCCGTTACGTTTCCGCGCAGACGCAAAGCACGGATGGCAATAACCGGGTCATCGGAAGGCTTTGTGATTTTCTTCTTGGTAGACATCTGTGTATTTAGTTTATCTTCCAGCACCTTGTTCATATTGATATTGTTAAGGCTGTTGTTCTGCATGATTTTGTTTGTAATTCTCATAATTTCCCTGTCCTTCCGTAATCAGCGGGCGTAACGTCCTTTCTTTATCCGGCATTTGCTTATATGTCTTTTTTATACGCCTGTCTGTAAAATCAGCCGGTCATAAATTTCCGTCAGTGTCTGTACCATCTTGGAAGCTAAATTGTAGCCGTTCTGGTATTTTACCAGATTGATGGCTTCTTCATCTCCGTCCACGCCGGAAATGGAAGTTCTCTGGGTATCAATGCTTCCCGCAATATTTTTATAATTCTTGTAGAACGTGTTGGCATTGCTGGCATTTAATGCCACGTCGGAAAGTATGCACTGTAAAAACTCTCCGGCTGTGCTGCCCCTAAATCCCATTTTGTTCTTATCGTTCACCATGTCTTTGATTTCATCCAGAAGGTCGCTCTGTTCCACGCCATCCGACGCTTTTTTCTTGGTGGCAAGCAGATTGCAGTCATCCACCATAGCATTCAGAATGTTGAAATTTCTGGCGGTCATTCTGTGATAGCTGTCATCCGTCATATCCACCGTCATGGTGCCGTCCTTCTGTAAATCATAGCGGAACGCCCTGTCGAATGCATACTGTTCACCGTCCGTTGCATGGTCTGCGGAAAACAGGTTGTTGCCGCTTGCGCCGTATGCATCGTAACCGCTGTTCAGAATGTCGTTGAACTTCTGGGAAAAGGTGCGAACCCATTCATTCATCTGCTGCATGTAATAAGGAATGCCCTGATAATCAATGCTTTCCCCCACCGATGCGGTCATGCCCACTCTGTCGTTTGTCAGATTTCTGTCATTCAGGGTCTCATCGGAAATCACAAAGGTGTAGGAATAAGAAGGATCTCCGCTTGCATCATAGCTGCAGGTGTAGGACCAGGAATCATAATAAAACACCTGATTTCCTAACTTGATTTTGCCGCCGTTGTCGGAAAGATTACACTTATTCAAATCCTTCAGGTACGCTTTTGTTACCTCTATGGTCACAGTATCGTGGGACTTTGTAACACCTTTATCGTCCGTTACATCCTTCTTACCGGTAGCCGTCACCGTACCGGAAAAGCCTTCGGTATTGTTGCCATCACGCATTTCCACCAATCCCTGCAGGCTTCCGCCCAGAGTTCTGTCATACAGGTTAAACTCCTGTCCGTCCGTCCAGTATACATTGTAAAGACCTTCAATATCGGTCTGGTTTACCTTTTCATAAGAGGTTCTTGCCACACAGGCAAGCTGTCTGTTGTCATTGCCGTCTACCAGCACCTGACCGCCGTTAATTCTTACAATGAAGCGGTTTGCTCCTGTTTCTCTTTCCGGGTTGTTGGCATCCACAATCGGGTACTCTTCCGTTGTAATGGAAGCAATTTCCGAAAGCTGATCCAAAAGAAGGGTTCTTCTGTCACGAAGCTCGTTTGCCTTGCTGCCCGTCAGCTCAATGACATTAATCTGTTTATTTAAGGTAGCAATTTCACTGGAAATGGAATTGATTTCTTCTATCTTGGATTTGATTTCGTCGTTGGCATCCTTCTGCATGGTCTCCAGATTACCTGCCATACCGTTAAAATAGGTGGTAAGGCTTTCCGCATAGCCGATAAACTGGGTTTTCGTATCCGCGCTGGAAGGATTGGTAAGTACTGCCTGCAGACCCTTTACGGCGAACTCATCAAAAATGGTCTTGAAACCCGGCATAGTCGTACTGTCGTCCTTAAAATAAGTTTCCATCTGTGCCATGTAATACTGTTTCATATTGTATTCACCGTAGCTGGTATTGGCACTCCAGTACTTGCGGTCATAAAACTCATTCCGAATTCTTTCAATGGAAACCGTATCTACACCGGAACCGGCGCAGCCGTAGGTCTGGAACACCCGGATGGCGGGACTTGCCTGCTGCACCGCCTGCTGCCGGCTGTATCCTATCGTCTGTTCGTTCGCAATGTTGTTGTATGTAGTATTCAGTGATGCATTGGAGGCCAACAGACCTTTGTATGCAATATTCAATCCGAAAAACTGTGAGGGCATCCTAATGCCTCCCTTCTTTTAATTTATACTGCCAGTGTGGAAATAATGTGTTCCAGCAGTTCGTTGATCACGTTGATATAACGGCTTGATGCATTATAGGCATTCTGAAAGCGAATCATATTGGAGAGTTCTTCTTCGGAAGAAACGCCTATAATCTGCTCTCTGGCATTGTAGGTAGCTTCCACGGTCGTCTGCTGGTTTTCGTAAATATTCCGAAACGCATAACCGGTGTTGGACACCTGGGAAACCAAGTCCTTATAATAGTCCACGAAAGTGGTTTTCTTAAGAACATTGGGATTTAAGGTATAACTTTCTTCCGTAAAAGCTGCTTTCAGCTTTCCCGTCGTATCGTAATCGGCGGAACCGTCTGCCTTTTTGAAGCTCAGCATGGACGGCTCTCTTAACAGGTTCGCATTGACCTGCAGATTGCCCAGTGTATATAAGGTATCCGTGCGGGCCGGTTCTTCCTCCGCATATTTCCATGTTACATTGCCGTTTGCATCCGTTACCTTTTCGTAACCGTCCGTGGTAATCTTCTGGAAAAGCTGAAGGGGACTGCCGTCCTTGTCGCACATATAGCCTCTGGAGGGGTCGCAAACCTCTGCCAGAATGCTGTTTATCTTGGTCGTCACATGGTGAATCATCTGGTCGAATTCTGCCTGCACATTCATCACAATGGACTGGGAAATACTGTCGTAATTGTTGTTTATGTCGGTGTAATTGGCTCTGTGGTCGCCTCTTGCCAGAAGCAGCGCCTTCAGTCCGCCGATGTCCGTATCGAGGGATGAGGAAACCGTCTGATCTAAATGGAAGACCTCCGCGCCCTCGATATTATATTTTTTCGTACCGTCCGCCAATACGGTGTATTCCGCATCCTTTATCCAGAACGGCGTATAGAAACCGGTAGCGTCGCTGGCATCCAGACCTATTTCATAAAACAGGTCGCCGCGTACAAAATCGGAATCTTCGATTCGTACCGATACGTTTCCCAAAGAGTCTTCGGAATAGGTCATTTTGCAAAGCTTACCCAGTTCATCCAAAATCTGGTTTCTGGTGTCCCGAAGGTCGTTGGCATGCTCAATACCGCCGCATTCGATTTTCCGAATCTGGTCGTTCAACGCCTGTATCTGTTTTCCGTATTGGTTGATGGTGGTAACTTTCTCTTTGATTTGTTTGTTCAGATTGTCCTGGTAATTGGTTAAATCCTGATAAACCGCATTGGCTCTGTTGATGAACTCCGCGGAACGCTGTACCAGAAGACCCTGTGTAACGGAACTTGACGGATCCTTGGAAAGCTCCTGGATGGCTGTCCAGAGATTCGATAAAGAAGTCTGGAAATCCTCACCGTTTAACTCACCGAGCACGTTTTCCACTTCACCGAGCACATCGGTGGACGCTTCATAAAACATGCTTCTGCCGGATTCCTTGCGGTAGGTCTGATCCAGAAAATAATCCCTTACCTGTCTTACTGCGGACAAATTTACCCCGATACCGTATTGTTGGTCGGAAACAGCGGCGGGGTTTCTGGAAATGGTAATATATCGTTTGGAAGAAAGCAGGGTCTGCTGTCTGGTAAACCCTGTTGTATCTACGTTTGTAAGATTGTGTGCTGTTGTATTTAATGCATTCTGTCCGGACTGTAAACCGGATGCACCTATATATAAACTACCCATCAGTGGCATAAAAATCACCTCATGCTATGCGCAACATCTGATGAAGCATGGCAAAGGAAACACCGTCACCGGTTTCTTTCTTTTTCTTCATCAGCTCTTGGCATCAAAGCTTCCTCTGTCGCTTCCCATCAGTCCGCCGGCATTGTGGGCACCACGGTCGTAATTTGCCGTTTCCGGTGCTGTCTTCATTGCCTGCAGAAGGTTCAAATCGAAGTCTATCATTTCCAGAGAGTGTGCAATCAGCTCTTTGTTCTGTTCATTCACTCTCTGCATGTTTCCGGTCACAGTCTTCAGCCGGTCATGTACCTCTGCAAGCCGCTTGCTTTCCTGCGGTCTCTGACTTAAAAGCTCTACGAGTGTCGCTAATTTTAAAGTTTTGACATCCCTGTTCATAACATTGGCAATATCCGTCATTACTTCGCTTCTTTCATTGTCGAGGCGGTTAATGCGGTTTACCACTTCCTGCTCATCATCCGTGATGTGCTGTAATTCTTTCAGATTGCCGGCTACAATCACCGGTGTTTTTCTGGTTGATAATTCCAGCAGCTTATCGTACTCTGCTGCTTCGCCCTCTAATACACTTATCAGGTTCTCAATAAGACTGGCCACTGGAATTACCTCGTTTCTTCATATTTTTTCAGTAACTTATCTGCAAAGCTTTCGCTGCTCACTTCATAAGTGCCGCTGTTAATGCTTGCTTTAATCGGAGCCGTCACGTCTTCCCTGACGTCAGGTGCTGCCTTGACAGCCGCTTGGGCAGCTTGAAAATCCTTTCCCATGCTGCTTATCTGTACGGTGTCGGTACCTGTCACACCCATGCTGCCCTTGATACGGGACGGTCTTTTGGTCTGATACAACTGCTGTACCTGATTATATGCTTCAATACGCATACCGGTCTCCTCCTTTCCTTTACGTATACCTTTTCTGTTCTCACATAGTATATATCGTAAAAAAAAGGATTAACTTTAGGGATAAATAAAATTTATTGTTTTTTCGGCTGCGGAACTTACTCGTTTTCTTCGTCCTTCAGCAGATTTTTCATGCTCTTTAAGCTGATTAAAATAGTGGACGTATTATGCAGAAGCGCAGATGTGGTAGGCGGAAAAATACCGGCTACACCCAGGACAATCAGCGCCGTATTGATGCCGACTATCAATCCGTAATTTCTGTGGATTCGCTTCATCATGGCATCGCTTAACCGCTTCAGCGTCAGGACTTCGTCCAGGCTGTCCGCTCCGATGGTCACATCCGCAATTTCCCTTGCGATTTCGGCGCCGTCACTGATGGCAATTCCCACATCCGCTTCGGAAAGTGCCGGGGAATCGTTGATGCCGTCCCCAATCATGACTACCTTTCTGCCACCCTCTTTTTCCTTCGCCACAAAGCGAGCCTTATCTTCGGGCAGTACTTCCGAATAATATTCGTCCACGCCGACCTTATCCGCAATATTGCGGGCAATTCTGTCGCTGTCGCCGGTCATCATGACTACCTTTTCAAAGCCCAGCTTCTTTAAATTGCGGATGACTTCGGATGCTTCCTTCCGCAGCGGGTCTTCGATGGAAATAACGGCTGCCAGGGAATTGTCGATTGCCATATACAAATGGGAATACTCTGCCGGCAATGCTTCAAACTGTTCCTTTTTACTCTCGGGAATTTTCGCTCCTTCGTCTTCAAACACAAAGTGGTAGCTGCCGATAATTACCTTCTTTTCGCCGATGTGGGAAGAAATGCCGTGTGCCACAATGTACTCCACCTTGGAGTGCATTTCTTCGTGTTCCAGATGCTTGTCGGCTGCCGCTCTCACAACCGCCTTCGCCATGGAATGCGGGAAATGTTCCTCTAAGCAGGCTGCAATTTTCAAGAGCTCGTCCGGTTCCTGTCCGTCAAAGGAAACCACATCCACCACGGTCGGTTGTGCCTTGGTAAGAGTGCCTGTTTTATCAAATACAATGGTGGTCGCTTCCGACATGGCTTCCAGATATTTGCCGCCCTTTACAGTCATATCATGGCTGCTGCCTTCCCTGATAGCGGAAAGCACGGTCAGCGGCATTGCCAGCTTCAGTGCACAGGAAAAGTCCACCATCAGTACGGAAATGGTCTTCGTCACATTTCTGGTAAAGAGCCATACCAGTCCGGTACCTAAGAAAGTATAGGGTACCAGTCTGTCCGCCAGGTGCTCCGCCTTGCTTTCCAGGGAGGATTTCAGTTTTTCGGACTCCTCTATCATGGTCATAATCTTCTCATATTTGCTGGATCCGTTCGCTTCCTTGACACAAAGGGTAATCTCGCCCTCTTCCACAACGGTGCCGGCATATACCGTCACGCCTGCCTTCTTGGCAACGGGCACGGACTCTCCGGTAAGGGATGCCTGGTTTACCATAGCTTCTCCTTCCGTTACCTCGCCGTCAAACGGTATCACATTGCCCATATGCACCCGGACCGAATCGCCCGGTTTTATCAGGTTGGCCGCCACCTGTATCTCCTGTCCGTCCTTTACCAGCCATACTTTGCCTACATTCAGTGCCATGCTTCTGGCAAGATCGCCCACAGATTTCTTGTGTGTCCACTCCTCAAGGATTTCACCCACACCGAGTAAGAACATAACGGAACCCGCCGTGGAAATATCTCCTCTGAAAACGGAAACGCCGATAGCCGTTGCATCCAGTACCGGCACTTCAATTTTACCTCTGCACAATGTGCAGATACCGTTCCAGATATATTTTACGGATTTCACGGTCGTAATCATCGTGCGTACCGGCATGGGCAGGAAAATTTTGTTGCCGTAATGAAGCACCACCCTTTCCACCAGCCTGTCCCAGTATTCATGATTTAACGCCCTGCCGGAATTTTTAATGTATTCCGCCGGAGCCTGTACTTTTTCATAGGAAAACTTCTTTAATATAGAAATAACAGCTTCCCTGCTGCCGTTATATGTTATCACGACGTCGCAGGTGCGCTCGTTGATTTTGGCGGACTCTATCATGTCCTGTCGTTCCAAGTAATACTGCAGGGTATCCGCCTGTGCAAAGCTCATTCTTTTCTGTACGGCATGAAGTCTCATTCTGCCTCTGATTTCATGTTTCAAAACAAATTGCATTGATTTTCATCCCACTTTCCATATCTTTTACGCCTGCCCGACACAGAACTTTTCCGTGTTTGAAAAAAAGTACCTGCGGCGGACCGTTTCAGCGACATAATTCCACTAAAGCAAAAAGAAAACACCTGCAGGCAATCCTGCAGGCATCTTTTTGGTTTTATTCAGCGTCTTTTGCTTCTGTTTCAACAGAATTTGCTTCCGCAGACTCTTCGTCTTCAAATTCGTCTTCTGAAATAAATTCTTCTTCCGCTGCTGCTCTGTCTTCGTTAATCTGTTTTGCTCCTGCGTAAATATCCTCTGCATTTTCCTGTACGGTGCTGACTGTTTTCATTACGCATTCCTTGGCACGAAGAACGGCTGCCGTGCACTGTGTATAAAACTTTTTTGCATCCTTGCTGGAAAGAATTTTAATGCCGGCTGTTCCGAACAGCACGCCTGCTGCGAAAAGTCCGGTTGCTTTTTTATTAATTTTTTTCAAACATTTCATGGTTGCAATTCCTCCTTGGTTCTGTAAATCCCGCAATCTTTCCCGACTGCTTTTTCTACCCGTACTATAACACAACTTTTTTTCAGTGACAAGATTTTTCGGTTACTTTTTCTGTCCCTGCTCCCACTCATCCAGCCTGTGGTTCAGCTTTTTCTGATTTTCCAAAATGAGGTCCATCTTCCTGTGTAAATCATCAATGATCAGCTCATTTTTCAGATTGACCTTGTAATCGTTTTCCGCCCGCTCCCTGTCCTTGGCTTCCTGCCTGTTCTGGCTCATCATAATAAGGGGAGCCTGTACAGCCGCAATACAGGAAAGCACCAGATTTAACAGAATAAACGGATAAGCATCGAATGCCTGGGATGCCATCAGCAGATTAACAATCATCCAGATTAGCATCACCGATATAAAGCTGAATATAAACGCCCAGCTTCCCGCAAATTTTGCCACGGCATCGGAAGCCTTCTGCCCGAAAGACAACTTTTCCTCTTCTTTGTTATTCATGGTTATATTGGTTGCTATCAGCTCATTTATCAGCTCTTCATCCGTAAATTCCTTATCCGTTACATCCAGCAGTTCTTTTACAATTTTCTTTCTCTCATTTCCTGTTCTCATATCTTTCTCCTCCGTTACTTTTCTTCATCTTTTACTGTTGTTCACCTTATGATGTCGCTCATCTTACACTGCTGTTCACCCTTCGCGCCTCATTTCAGGGAAAAACCACCATAAGCAGTGTGCCCGCTGTAATCAGAACAAGTCCCGTCAGTGCTTTACCCGTCAGTTTTTCTTTAAAGACAAGGTAGGAAAAAACAATGGCAATCAGCATGCTTAATTTATCCACTGAAATGACAATGCTCGCCACGCCGTCCTTGAGCGCCTTGTAATAACAGAGCCAGGATGCTCCCGTGGCAAGACCAGACAGACAGATAAATCCCATTTCCCTCTTTTCGATATTTTTTACCGTTGCCTGCTTTCCGGTCACAAACACAACCACCCATGCCATTATCAAGACCACTACGTTACGGATAGCCGTTCCCAGATTGGAATGGATACCCTCCACACCGATTTTTCCGAGAATGGATGTCAGACTGGCAAACACGGCGGAAAGGACAGCATAAACCAGCCAGCCGCCCTGCCATTTTGCTTTTCGTTCCGGGCTTTGAACCGTGGCAGGAACATTTTGCGAATTTTCCTCATTCAACTGTGTGTTTTCTGCCTGCACAACTTCCACCTGTTCTTTCTTTTTTGTTATCATAAGAAAAGTTCCCGCAGCAATCATGATTACAAAAATCATTTTTCGCACACTGATACTCTCCTGAAACAAAATCACAGCGAGCAAAATGGACAGAATGGTGCTTGACTTATCAATCGGTACGACTTTGTTTACATCCGCTATCTGCAGCGCCCTGAAATAGCAGAGCCAGGATGCTCCTGTCGCTAAGCCGGATAAAATCAGGAATATCCACGTTTTCATGGTAATGCTTCCTATTTCTTCCTGTGCTCCCACGATAAAAACCATTATCCAGGAAAAAATCAGAACCACGATTGTCCGGACCGCCGTTGCCACATTGGAATCTGTTTTCTTAATTCCGCATTTTGCCAGAATGGATGTCAGCCCGGCAAACAGTGCCGACAGAAAAGCATACAATAACCACATAGTAATCTCCTTGCTTCTGACTGGTTTATCTTTTGTTTTTTTATTTTACCACCTGACCGGATATTTGCAAATAATTTTCCCACAAAAAAGGACAGCCGGCATATTGCCGACTGTCCTAAACCCTATTACACTTTGTGGTCCGGAGAATGTCGTTTTTGATATTATTTAGTGTAACACATCAGACCACAATCTATGGATAAAGATGACTTTACGCTTCCAGTAATTCCGATTCGAACCTACCGAATATATGTCGATTAAAATATGACTCTGCCATGGATTCCCCTTTCCAGGCGTACCAGATGTCTTCCGGCACATCATAAAATCTCAATATCTGTCCATCCGGCAATAGCTCCAATTCCAGAGTGGCGCAAAGTGCATCGTATCCTGCAGCATTGATTTCTTTAGTAATCAAATGATATTTTCTCAATTAATAATCTCCTTATCAGGGTTTGACATATGTAAATGAATCAGACGTGTGGTCATAATGATAATAATTTCCTCCTATGTAGGCAAAATGTGTGCATTTAATGCGATAGATTTCTCCGCTTACTGCGTTTTTACAGTCACAAGAACCAAGGAACCAATCATCATTTGTAATAGAACCTCCCCCCGAGGTTGCAATGGTGGTCCAGAAAATACCATTTTTTTGCTGAACCTTAATGTCCTTTACACCCAGTTCAGATGCTGTTATCTTGGTTCCCGTTTCTGTCTGAATGTAGAGACCATAACTCATATAAGCTGCCGAGATATTGCAGTTTATTAGATAACTGGCATCTCTGCTCATATTGTTTTCGTTAGGATTTCCGTACATTACTACATCCGGATTTTCCATAGCTGATTCCCGTACATACATCTGCATACTCTCAACCGAACTTGCCGCCAAAACATCTGTCGGAATAATTCCCGCAAAAAGAATTGCCGATAATAGCAGTGATAAAATTTTGCTTCTGTTTCTTTTCTTCATTGTTTTTTCCTCCTGAAATTTTTTTGTATTTTTCCCCCTCATTATATATATGTGTTCAGAAAGCACTTTTGTTTCAAAAAAAGTAAAAAAATTTTAAAATTTAAGAGCTTTATGAATTTCTTTGTCGAAAATTCATAAAGCTCTCTCTTAAAATGACACAGCTATTTCTTTTATCTCTTCTATCGGCAACGTAGAATACACATAATAAATGTTATCTCCCTGTACAAAAAAAATAAGATTTTCATCCTCAAGTTTATATATATGATACTCTACTGCGTTGATAATTTCCGTATCGGAATACTCTGCCTGTGGATAGGTTATCTCATCCTTTATCTTTTCGGCTTCAAACTGCCTTACCGAAATTCTGACATACTCACTGAAATTATTGCAGTTTATATATCGTACTTCTATACGTTGCGGATAATCACCACATATTTTTATTTCTTCCAGTTCCATTCCTTCCGGCAAATATCCCGGCAGCAAAATTCCTTCCTTTGCTTCATCTGGTACCTCATCCCACGAAGTGTACACTTCTTTATCATGCACCTCATAGTTCATACCCATATCCCCATCCCCCACATACATGTTGGACATGGTATTTTTACGGTTGATGATAAGGTCGAACAAGCCCTTCTTTGCCGTAGCATAGGTTGCAAGGTTCAGACCGGAAAATACCAAAATCATAATAGCCGCGGCAATTCCCACATTTTTCAGTACCCGGAAACGACGATGCTTCTTGATATCGGTATGCTTGGGTTCGATATTCTCCGTTTTCTCCCGTAAAACTGTTATCAGTTCCACCCTGTCCGCTTCTTCCGAAGCCTGCTCCAGCTTTTCCGGGTTATGCAGGTAATCCTTTTCCAGGCATTCAAAAGCTTCTTCCGGGTTAAATGTATTTTCGCCGGGCAGGGGCTTTAACGTGTCCAGAAGATTTAGGATATTCTCTATTTCCTCTTCATCCATATCCTCAGCCGGTTGACTGGTAAGCCAGTCCAGCCTGTTTTCCAGTTGTTTAATCAGTTCTTCCGTGGAAGTCTGGTTCATTCCACGTTCCGAAGCCTGCTTATTACTTGCTTTCATTCCAGTTTCCCCTTATCTTATCCTTAATTCTCTTAATCTTTACACGCACCGTATTTTCGTTCATGTTCATTTTCTCTGCAATTTCCGCTGACTTATATCCATACAGATAATAGGTAAACATTTCTCTTTCTTCCGGCTCCGTCAGCGTTTCCCTCAAAAGCTGATTGGTGTCAATCAAATCCAGGTTAGGGTCTATGGCTCCTATATTCTCAATCACATCTATCTCCTGATAAGAAATCGTCTGATTGTCCTTCATCCTGATTTGATTATAAATGATATACTTGGCAGTTACAACAAGCCATCCCAGCGGCTTACTGGATTTCCGTATCTCGTCCCATTTCACAAATGCCACTAAAAAGCTTTCCTGCACAACATCTTCCGTAATATCTCCCACTTTACCTTCTTGTATCTCCTGCAAACGTTCTACTATCCGATACAGTTTCTTAGCGTAATTCAAATAAAACTCCCGAAAAGCTTCTCTCTCCTCCATACCTTTTCTTCGTACCTCTCCCGCCTATATCCTTTATTCCCCGACATGCAGCGGCATCTGTCTTTCATTGCTATGCCATTGCATATTGTATAGTTGATTATCTGGTTACCAGTTTTCCGATGTATTCCAGACATCTTGTCAGCAGCTCATCTCTTTTCTTACGGTCACAGCTTGCCAGATAGGCGTCCAAATCAAAATCGTCCTTCTTCTGCCCATTTACCAGGTAATTGCTGTCTATGTGTAACTTTTCAAATAAAAGCTGCAGTTTTTCTACGGTAAGTCCACTGGCTCCGCTTTCCAGTCTGCGATAGTGGTCATCACTGACATCTAAAATCTCCGCAAATTCGGCTTGTGAATAATTCATGTTTTCCCGAATTTGTTTTAACCTTTTCCCAATCTCCACATTACAATTTTTCTTCTCTTTCATCCTGTCATATCCTGCCTTTTTGCATGATAACGTAATCATATCAAGTAAGAAGAAAGCAAAGAAGTACATGATATGCCGTATTTGTGAGGCATATTGTGCCCATTTATTTTAAGTATATGAAAAAACACTTTTTCAAAGCATCTTTCACAACTTTATGCATATTGGCCGGCAAACCTGTCTGTGTTATAAATGGAGATTGTATTTTGTGGATTTCAGATATAAAATAAAAAGAAAAGGAGATAGACCATGTTAGAAAAAAAGGAAACCATGCCTACGAATGAAGCTATGGCCATTAATCAAAATCATATGGCAACAGAACGTACAGAATTGTCCAAAGTCCGTACCTCTCTTGCTTTGAATAACAGCAGGCTCGCTGCGGAACGTACTCATCTTTCCTATCTGCGAACCATCGTCACCCTTCTTGGCAGTGCTGCCACCCTGTATCAGGCGCTCCCCCTGCTCGGAGTCAGTAAAGTTTTTACCGCCGGCCTTACCGCCTTCCTGCTTCTTGCAGCCGCATTCTTCATTTACAAAGATGCCACCACTTATCCCCGGCTCAAAAAAGAACTTGCCGAGATTGAACAGCGCATCTCGGTTTTAGCTGAAGAAACGGAAGAAAAAATGTATCATTGGGAGGAAGACTAAGCTTCCTCCCTTCCTCTTTCCTTCCTCTTTACACACCCTTAATGTCTTTAATTTTCTGCTCTAATTCTTTTGCTCCGGCCTGTGCATTGGTAATCGCTCTGCACTGCTTTTCAAAAAGCTCCTCCGGGCAATTCGCATAGTTTTCGTAATACAGCTTTCCGATTTCTGCGTAATTTTTCTTAATCACCTCTTCGCAGGTTCCAATCTGACTTTTCAGGCTGGCAATTTCCGCAAGCTGCTTTGCTTTATCTACTACTACCTTCCCCTTGCTGGTAGCGGTTTCTTCTACTTTCTTAATAAAATCCATATAAGTTTCCTCCTTTCGTCCGTTGTGTGTATCCGAAAATGACGGCCACATCCCCCTGAAGCCGCATTTTACTGTCTGCGTAATAAAGAAAGTTCTTCTTCCAAATCCTTAATGCGTTTCTGCAGTTCTTCATTGTTATGCTGCAGTCTCTGGATATCTTCGAGAACCGGGTTCGGAAGGTCTATCTGGTTCATATCCTCTCTCGGTACGGACTGGTTGTTCCGTTTTACAACGCGTCCGGGAACACCGACTACCGTAGAGTTGGGCGGTACTTCTTCCAGCACCACGCTGCCCGCGCCAATCTTGGAATTTTCACCTATGGTAAAGGAACCCAGTACTTTGGCGCCCGCACTTACCATAACATTGTTGCAAAGCGTCGGGTGGCGCTTTCCGTGCTCTTTACCGGTACCTCCAAGGGTAACTCCCTGATAAAGGGTTACATTGTCACCCACAATGGCTGTTTCCCCGATGATCACGCCGTTTCCGTGGTCAATAAACAAGCCTTTGCCAATCTGGGCGCCGGGATGAATTTCGATACCCGTCTTTCTGGCGCCTTTCTGGGAAACCCATCTTGCCCAGAAATAATGCTTTCCCTCGTACAATTTATGTGCAATGCGGTAATAAATAATTGCCTTGAAGCTGGGGTACAAAAACACTTCCATATTGGAATGCATTGCCGGGTCCCGCTCCTTGATTACCTGCATTTCTTCTTTGATAAATTTTATAAAACCCATGATGTCATATCCTTCTTTTTCTTAGCATATGCAGGGAAAACAGTTTGTCAACGTGTTTTCCCCGCGAAAACCGCCATTACTCCTCTGCTATATCGGCGGTCTGCACCGGTATTACCTTCTGCAAATCGGCAAGTGATACTTCCACCTGATAACCGATTTTCCCGCCGCTGAATAAAATAGTTTCATAGTCTGCCGCCGTCTTATGAATAAAGGTTTTGAACAGCTTTTTCATTCCTATGGGCGAACAACCGCCGTGCACATAGCCGGTAAGAGGCAGCAAATCCTTTGCTTTCAACATTTCTATACTCTTTTCCCCGGCTGCCGCAGCCGCCTTTTTCAAATCAAGTTCCCTGTTGACCGGAACCACAAACACATAATGATTTCCTGTCTTTCCAACCGTTACAAGCGTCTTAAACACGGTATCGGGATTTTCCTTTAGAATTTCCGCTACTTCCATGCCGTTCACCGCGCCGGTTTCCACATAACAATAGCTTTTATAGGAAATCTTTTTCTGGTCAAGCACTCTCATGACATTGGTTTTCTCATCTGCTTTTTTACCCATGCTGCACCTGTCCTTCCGTATCGCACATGTAGGTTCTGCATCTTCCCTTCTGCATTGTACATATAGGTTACTGCATCTGCGCCTTCTGTATCATACATATAGATTACTGTACTTGACATTGTATCACAACATGTAAACATGTTACAAGACGGATATTTTCATGTCTGGGAAGTTCTGCTTTCTATTTGCAATGACAATTCGTTTATATGCCTGCCTATTTGCTTTTTCACAAAATGTATAATTACTGGCGGTTATAACCCCGCCTGCATAATTTCCGACCTTATAATGGATAAGGGCAGAATGGCAGCCTCCGTTCCGTCCTCACTGCTGCCGCACAAAATCCCTACCAGATACTCTTCCGCATCATAAACGCCGCATCCCGACATGCCGGAATGAGTTTCGGCTTCCACCAGCATCATATTGATGCCGAAATCATCCAGATAAATCCAGGTATCGGTAATGGTTCCCTCGGTCACCGAGGCATCCGCGCCTTCTTCATAACATAAAAAGCGGACAGTATCCCCTTCCTTCAACGCATCATAACGGGATACTTCAAAAGCTGCCGTTTTTACCCCCTTAAAATCATCCTTTGCCGCCTGCAGAATGGCAATATCCGCATTTTCAGAAAGATACAGAAGCGTTGCTTTTTTCGTATCTCCCGATACGCCAAAAGTAACATCGCATTCTGCCCCTATATTCATTCCCAGCATCATATGACCGGCTGTCAGAATATAAGCGTTTTCTCCCTTGTATGAATAAAGTATTCCCTGTCCGGATAGATAAGGAGTTTCTATTTTTAACACGCAACTGTTTCCATTATTCCGCTCTGTACCAGCATTTCCTCGTCGGATTAAAATACCGATGGTTGCAATAATGATGACTATCGCTATTATAGTCAAAATCTTTACAGCCTCTGCGTTTTTTTCCCTTTTCACATTTTTTCCATTCGCTTCAGTTTTTCCGCTCTTTATAGTCTTTTCGCTCTTTACAACTTTTCCATTCGTTTCGGTGGTTTTCTCCTGAATAATGGATGCTTGCTTCTTTGTCTGCTGCTTATTCTGTTCGTCCATATACTTTCTTTTCGCCCCTCCTATCTTACCGGATTTCCTGTTTACGTGCTATTTGCTCTTTTTCTTCTATAAGCACGTATATTTTACTTCGGTGTTACGTACCTTTTGTTCATTTTCTTTTATAGGCACGTAAAACATTCTCGGCTTTTACGTGCTTTTTATTCATTTATTTTCATCAGCACGTAAACACCGCCAACTTTCTACGTGCCTTTGAACATTTTTCTCCCATCAGCACGTAAACTCAGCTAATTCCTACGTGCTTTGGAACATTTTTCTCTCATCAGCACGTAAACTCTGCCAAATACGCAAAAGTCCCGCCAACCACATCAATCTGACCGTTGACACCATATAAAAAAAGTGCTACATTTCGGATATCCTTTCGTTCCGTCGAAATGTAACACAAATAACAAAATTCCCTGACTGCCCAAGGAATAAAAAAGAGCGCGAGACGGGAATCGAACCCGCGACCCCCTCCTTGGCAAGGAGGTGCTCCACC
>DJEL01000044.1 GCA_002432425.1 Lachnospiraceae bacterium UBA5899 | reverse complement strand
GGTTGCCGAAGATGCTCCACAGTTGCCGGTTGCCGAAGATGCTCCACAGTCGCCGGTTGCCGAAGATGCTCCATAGTCTTTATCACTTCCAGTTTCCTTATTAGTCCTCTTAACCGTGTACTCAATCGCAGCCTTTACCATTCCGGCAATATTGATTTCTGCCCCAATTTTGATTTTGGTGGATGCGGTCTTGCTATTGCCATCTCTGCTGATTTTTCCGCTCTGTTCGACTTCGTGAAACACATTTTCCGCCGGATTGTAATATTTGAAACAGTCAAGCGGATATTCGCAAGCATGAAATCCTTTTTCACATGCGCTTGCAGTTTCTTCTTCGTAACTTTCGCCCTCTTTGTACTGGAAACCTTTGCAGGTCATGTCCGGCTTAAAGCCCTTAAACGATTTGATTACTTCTTCCATTTTTTACCCCTTTCCTTTAATCTCCGAAAAGCATTTCTTCCATGTTGTCCATAGTGACACCAAGTTTTTCAAGCTGCTTTCCTCTTTTCTCCATGCTCCGAAGCTGGTACATATACTGCCTGCGCCGGTCACGTATCTTCCGTTCCTGTTTCGCAAGCATCACATGTCTGCTTTCCATAAGCCGGCTGATTTCTTCTTCTACCTGTTCATCTGTGAACATCTGCTGCATAACACTCTCCTTTCCTTTCCGAACGTTGATTTTATTCAAACACAGCGATACAATAGAAGTACCTATCTCAGGTAGAAAGGAAGGTGGTCTTTTTGACCAAACTTTTGAGTATGCCTTGCACCTTACATTGGCAATGACGCACCGCAGAGTAAACTGCGCAAACAAACTTCGTACTTGCTCATGGTTGCCAATAGGCTGGTTTGTACCCATCCTCGCAAGGAAATAGCGAAAAAATACCCACCATGACCTGACCGTGTCCACTTTCAAGGCAAATAAGAGATGTAACCTACATCTAAAAAAGTGGCAAGCATGGGAGTTACTTGAAAGCTCTTGGTGTGCCTGTAACAATTCCATACTTGTTAGGTTGTATTAGGTCGAAACCCTCAAAGTCACACCCTTTGGGGGTTTTGTTATTCTTTTCTCCAATACTTCCTTGCATCACTGTGCTTGGATAAAATCAACGTCCTTTTTTCTTTACAATGAATTATTCTTTTTTCTGTTCAAAGTTTTGAACTTTCATCTTAAAAAAATATTCCTGAATATCTTTTTCTGAAAGTCCAAGAAGCTTCGTGGCACGAAGAATTTCTTCCTGTTTCCATGACCTTTTTCCTGTCATTTTTAATGTCATGGTACGGTTGGAACACCCAAACTCCTGCGCAAATCTCTGCTGACTACCATATCTCTCAATGATTTTCCCTTTGAGTTTTCTGTAATCAAATGCCATTTATTTTTTCACCGCCTTTCGGTTCAAAGTTTTGAACTAACTGTATAATAGCATTAAAAAATCAGTGTGTCAATATAAAATTCAAAGTTTTTAACTTTTTTCGTTTTAAGTATTGAACTTATGTTCAAAAGATGGTATATTCCTTAATGGAAGGAGGCTTTTGAAATGAAAAGGTACACAACTTCCGAAAGATTGAAGCAACTCATGGAAGAAAGAAACCTAAAACAAGTTGACATTCTGAACAAGTCATTACCATACTGTAATAAGTACGGAGTTAAAATGAATAAATCAGATATAAGTCAATATGTTTCTGGCAAGGTTGAACCAAGTCAAGATAAGCTTGTTGTTCTGGGAATGGCTCTTGATGTGACCGAGTCGTGGTTAATGGGTTTTGATGTTCCGGCTGAAAGAAAAGACAGTTCACAAAAAGCGGAGAAAGATTTTGATATTCTGTATAGATACTCAATGCTAAGTGAACGTGACAAAAAAATAATTTCAGATATGATTGACTCTATGCTTTCGCAAAAAGAGAAGTGAGTTATCCCCACTTCTCCACAAACATCTTAATGAATGTATGCAGGTATTCCAGAGTGCCTGCATCATTTATTTTATTTAGCATATTGCATGTCTGTCTTACATACTCTTCTTTTTCTGATGCATTGTTTTGTTTTTTTCCTTTGTCCATTTTTTTACCCCCGTGCCACACAACTAAGATAGCGAATAATGCAATTATAGAACATGTGTTCGTTTATGTCAAGGGTTCTTCCTAATGGAAAATATATCCTCAACCTTGCATTTCAGTGCAGCAGCTATCAATAATGCGGTTTTTAGCTTCGGTTCCCTTTTACACAATTCTATTTCACTGATTGCATGCTTACTAATACCCGTTTTTTTTGATAGGTCTGTCTGCGACATTCCCGCTTTCTCCCTTAAGTAACCTAATTTGTTATCAATCTCCATGCCATTCTCCTTTATTTGGTAGAATATGCATTTTGTGGGATTTGATACATTCCGATTATAACATCATGCCTGTGTACGTGTAAGTACACATTTTTTATTACAAGGCAATCTTGATTTTTTTCTACAAAATAGTTGATTTTTGTCATATAGCCGTATTATTATTAAAGAAAATACAAAAGGGGGATTTGATATGGCAACACAGGAAGAAAGGGAAGCTTATCAGCGAAGAATGGATGAAGTCCTAAAAGGAAACAATATGTATCTTCCAGAGCATAGAAGGGAAAGTGTAAAAGCTATCCTATTTTTATCTGTAAGTGGGATATGTCTAAATTTAGTACTTGGTCTTATATTCGGAGCCATTACATCAATATCCGGAAGCGCAAATTTTCTAAGAGCAATAAAAGTAATGGAATGCTTATTCGGCATCCCCACAGCCTTGACTGGACTTTTTATATTTTATCACCCAGCAACAGAAAAATATGCTCTTATTCTATCTTGTGTGACTTGGTTTGCATCATGGGGAGCATATGAAAAATACGGAATTATATTTGCCGTTTTTGCGTTTATCTTCATATCAAGTTTAGGCACTACGATATGCAAGCTTATGGCATACAAAGAAGCTTGGAAAGTCGATACCACAAATGATATAAATGTAATGAGAAATTATCAGGAAAAATTCAAAAAAGACCTTGCACCATTTATTGTATTTGCTGTTATTGGAGCAATGGGAGTAATCGTAAATATATTTTTTTGAAAAAAATAATTTTTTTTGTAACAAAACGGCTTCCTAAACACATATATAAATAGGGGAAAAAATATATCACGTTTCTTTTTCATTGGAAACTCCTAAAAAGGAAAAACCGGCAAGTGGCTTTTACACCATCTGCCGGATTTTTCGTTTAGTTTCCTAATATACTCTGAACATACTTAAGGTATGTATCATCTGTCTTTGAAGATGTGCTGCTTGAAGTACTGCCGGAAGATGTTCCCGTTCTGTACGGATTGGTCTTAGCTTTCGGACAGTAAATATCAAACCAGTAAGCTTTTCTCTCGTTAAGCATAACCTGTTTGTCCAGATACTCTTTCACTTCTGCCTGCTTAAGGCTATTATTTCCGTCTGCATCCGCTTCTGACTTTATCTGCCAATACTGGTTGTAGCCTTCCTCTCCTAAGTCCTGCAATACCTGAAAGGCTTTGTCGCCGCCCACATTTTTGCTGATAGCCAGATTTACAATGCCCTTTATGCCGTCATTCTTATAGGCATCCACCGCTTCTGTGCTTTTTGCAGGCTTTCCAATGTCATTCTGCGCCACAAGACCAGAATACTTATAAATATCCTTGATAACTTCCACTTTCTGTGCATCTGTAAGGCTGTCATACATTTCTGACTTAATGAGATTGTTTACCGCCTTGTACTGCATCTGCCCTTTTGCGGTGGCATATTTCGTGTATTCCTTTTCGGTCAGTCTCACACTTCCGTTTGCCGTGTTAATCTGCCGGGGAGCAGTTGACGGATATACCGAAGAGTCGTCCGTGGAAGCTCTGACTACATCCAATTCTTTCTCTACGGCATCCTTATCCTGCTTTGAATAATATCCGGGAGAAAAGGCATTATACAGACCTCTGATCAAGATATTGTTCTCGTCCTTCTGCTGATTGCCCCATGCATCCACATAAGGCTCATTTGTCATAGACAGGAACGGGATTTTGTTTTCTACCTTGTTTGCCGCATACTGTAAATCACCAACTACTCCCTTATCATTTCCTACATTGTTTCGTCTGGTATTGTCAACCGTCCTTGCTACCTGTCCTAATATGGTAGGTACATACTGTGACGCATAGTTGGTAGCGGCGGATGTTCCCATACGAACAAGAGCATTATTGGCATCATCAGACTGCGTTGCGGTTTCCAGTGTATCGGAAAGTCCCTGCAGCATGGACATTTCAACCAACGGGGCAGATAAATCACCTAATACATCAAGTACAGATTTATCCGTTTTATGTGCGAATATTTTCTCTGCATTTACTCCGGCAAAAAGCGGAATGGAAACAGGAGAAAGCCAGTCAATCGTATAGTAATTGTTGCCCAGCTTCAATGCATAATTCTGTCCGCCAGTAAGTTTGTTGAAATTATTGTCCTTATCGTCGTCAGGCACACTCACAATCAGTCCAAGTTTGCTTAACAATGCTCCAAGGGCGAGGATGCCGGAGCCGGTTAGACCGGTGGAAATTCTTTCGATTGCCGCCGTCGCATCATACTTACCGCCTTTTCTGCCGGAAGATAATGCATTGTATAACTTGCACAAGCCTATTCCCGTCTGTACCGGACCGGTCGCAAGCATGGCACCCTGCTTCATTACGTTTGCGGGTGTTTTCTTGAATGGCAGAACACCTTCAATTACTAAATGCCCGAATTTCTGCAACAGGTTTCCGTCTTTCCAGTTGTTTGAAACCTTGCTAAGCCAGCTTGCAAACGCACTGTATTCATGGAATGTGGCTTCTTTCGCCTTTGTAACTGCGTAGGCTCTTGCCGTGTCCATTTTGTTCTGCTTTGCTTCCAGTGTGGAAATCTGTCCGTTAAGTTCCTTAATTCTTGCGCCGTCTGTTTCTGTATTCAGACTTGCCAATTCAGCCTTTGCCGCTTTCAAATCGTCCGCCACGTTGAAGTAAGACATATCCATGTCGTTTGCTTTCATGTAGCCCGCCAAAGAAGTACCATATTTCTTTCTCATAGCAGGGAAATCATCAAGCATACGGCTTGTCAAATTCTCTACCTTCTGCATGGCTTTTGTGGAAAATGCAGATTTACTCTGCTCAATACGGCTCTGTGCGTTTCTGTACTTGTCGCCGCCGTCACGTAACAACGAATATGCATTCTGCTCTGCATCTGCGGTGGCTTTCTTCACAAGTTCACTGTCTGCCTTTGTAAGCACTTCCTTAGTGCGTTTGATATTGTACTTTTCGGACAACTTGCTTTCAATCAGACCCGCAATACTGTTTGATACACCCGTTGTCGCACGGTTTACCTGGTTGCCAAGGTAGTTTCGCAAGGTCGTTTTCGGATTGGAAAGCATTGCAAGATACCGCCATGAGTCCAGTTTATCCATGAAATTCTTTGTGACAACCTTGTCAGCAATAATCTTAAAAGCTTTATCTTCCAGCTCATACCTCTCTTTTGAGTCCGGCATCTTTTCGGCTTCGCCCAGATAGTCCATAATGTTTGCAATATCTTCATCCGTAAGACCGAAAAGCCCTGTCGCCGCATAGTTCTGTACTTCTTCTGCAATCAGTGTGTGGTCTACCCCGGACTGAATTTCATTCACAAGGTGGTCTATATCGGACTGGTTCATTTTGTCAAGTCCACTGTTTTTGTTCTTGTTGGCAGCATCCCGGACAATCTTCTCTACCTGCTCTCTCGATACGGTGCCCTTTTCGTCACCAATGGTTAATGCATCCGCATTGTTCTGCGCTGCTTCCAGCTCCGCCCATAATGCGTCTATACTTTCGTCTACGGCTTTATCAACATTAGGATGTTCATTCATGAAATCTTCCGTCTGTTTCCGCATGATTTCCTGTCCTTTAGCCACCGTTCCGGCAGGTGTACGGGTGTACTTGGCAAGTGCCTGCAATGCCTGTCCTGCATTATGAGCCTTGTCAACAAGCATTCTCGTCCACTTCATGACATCCTTGTAATCTCTGCTCTGCTCTGCCTGTTTCAGCATATCATCAAGAACCATCATGCTTTCGTCAACTTCCACACCGCTTAAAAACTGCTTTGCTTCATTCAGCCTTTTAACGGTGCCGTCATAATCTGTAGAAAGGTTGTTCGCCGCTTTCTCAATAGATGCCTTTTCGGAAACCTTATCCACCTTGAACCCGCCGTTGTCAATTTCCTTATTGAATGCGTCGAGGTTTTCCTGTGCCCTTTTTACCATTTCACTATTCATAATGGTATTGGTGATGGTACGACCTGTGTACTGTTCACTTGCCGCCGCATTCTGCGGTGCATTCTGCGTGGCGGTCTGATTGTTCTGCGTAGCCTGATTGCCCGTAAACTGGGACATGTCAACCTTTTCGGACATACTTACAGTTCCGTTATCCATTTCTGCGGGAATAGTCCTGCCGGTAGTGGCATCTGCGCTCACGTTGTTTCGGTTACGTGCTTCAATGTACTTCTGGTTCATATCTCCAAAATAGTCCATAACCGTATCAGCAAAGCTATTAGCTTCGTAAGTATATGTTCTTCCCGGCTTTTTGCCGTTTTTACTGCCTTTTGTAGTGTAATTGTGACCGTGCTCCTGCAAATCTGCTTCGATTGCGTCCGCAAGTTCCAAGGCTTCGTTGAATGCATTCATATCACCATTTTCAAGAGCAGTGTTCATTTTGTCGTTAAATTCTACATACAACTGCTGCGCCGTATCGGAGCCGTGCATATTCACATATCTCTGCAAGTTTTTGGACATTTCCGGCATGCTATTAACTTTCTTCGTTCCACTGAAAGTCTGCTGCTCCGTTTTTAAATCTGTGCTATTGACATTGGCCTGTGAGCCGTCTATAATATCACTATAGGCAGATTGCTCATTCACGTTTTTAGACGTTTCCTGCAGGCCATTATTGGCATGTATCAGGGTTTGAGGGTCTGCTTTTTTAATGTATGCTGAAACAACATAATTCTTATGCGTTTTTGCATCCGAAGCTGCTTCCACCACATAATACGTTCCGTCAATTTTCTTAGAAAATACAACCGTAGGTGCTTGCTTACCATCCTTGGTTTTTAACATTTTGGTTGTGTTTCCCTCATAACTCACATTGTCATAATTCTGTAAAACATATCCTACCCTCGCTATGTCATTGACATTTCGCATAGAGCTATTTGCTTCTCCATTTTCTCCATGTCTGTTTATGATATGTCTCAGCCCACTTTCATTGAGCATAACATCATTTCCGTATGTTTCGACCCCGGTTAATTCTTTTATTTTGGCAGATGTATTTTCATCAATAGTTGCCACAGAAACCGGCTTTGCATACTCACCGTTAGCAACATTTTCTATAAATGACAACACATTTTCATCTACAGCCTTTTTGTACGCGTCGATTTGCTTTATCTGCTCCTCTGTATGATATGCATTTTCATCAATCGCATTAGTGCTATATTCTGCTCCCAAGTTAGAGGTGTCCACGGAATTGTCAACAGTATTCTGCCCTTTGAAAATGGTTTCCGGCTTAAGCGGGTTAAATTCCGTATTCTGATTGCTTTCCGTAGTTGTTTCGGTATTATTGCCGTTGAAGATACTTGCCGGATTGAGCATATCCATCTCCGGGGCAATTTTCGTATTGGTATCAGCCTGCGTATCGACATTCTGGGCTGCTGCAAGATTGGCACGGATATTTCTACCCGTATTGATTACGGATGCGCCGGCACCCATTACACCACCACTTACGGCACCACCGGCAAAGGACATTCCTAACTGCTTCGCATAGTTGCGTACAACCATTGCTTCAGCGGTCTTTTCATCATATCCCTGCGCTACAAGAGCTCTTCTCTGCTGCATCAGTTCAGATGCCCCGCCATTTACAAGGTTGTCAATGAAAGTGTTCGTAAGGTCTGTTCCGACTTCCTCTCCGCCCTCTGTAAGCATCTGTGAAGCCACTTTCTTAAGAAAGCTTGCGTCCACTTTACCCTCCGCAATATCTCCGAGTCTGCCCCATGAGATTTTTTCAAATCCATATTCAGCAAGACCGGCGCCCAGTGCAGTAAGCTGCGCCTGTGAAGGTGTAAGACCTCTTTCAATTCCCTCTTTCAGTGTGTCGGAGTATGCGCCCATACCCATAATTGCAGTACCGGCATTAGAACCGATTGCACTTGCGGTAGATGCACCTACACCGGCGGCTCCGGCTGCAGAACCTACGGCAGAACCCAAAGCCATAGAAGCCAGACTGTCCCCCATAGACATGCCGGTATTGTAAGCGAATTTTCCAAGGTTGCTGTTAATACCATTGGAAACTTCTTCTCTCACATCAGAAGCAAATTTTCTTCCACCGTACAGTGGGGAGTTAGTATCAATTACTTCGCCGGTTGCAGCATTCTTAAGCCCGTATAATGTGGCGGGGATAGCGCCTAAAACATTTGCAGGAACAGATGCCACCGAAGATACAACCGGGTGTTCATCTGCAAAATCTGTATAGGATTTCTCAAGGTCGCCGCTTGCTTTTGCATTTACAAGCATATTAAGCACATCTACATCAACTCCATATTTATCAGCATATGGTTTTAGGTAAGATGTGTCATTAGACTGCAGAACTGGAATGTAATTGTCTTCATAACTCCTCGAAGGAAGTGCATTGTACTCGCCAAATTTTCCTCCCTGACTTATAATCTTGTTATATGCATCCGCCATTGCATACTGCGATAAATCCTGCTTTACTCCGTATGCGGCGGACTTCTTAGGGTCAAACATTCTCTCTACAATATTATAGTTCGGAATGTTTTTATAAGCATCCGCCAGTTCTCCATTGGAATAACCGCTATACTTTTTATCCTGCGCATTATTCATCATGGTGTCATACGCATTATTGATACTCTCACGTTTTTCTTTTCCATCCTGATACGGAAGAAATGCGGTATTTGCCAGTGCCCCAAACTTGGCAACATTGGCAATGAGCTCCGTTTTTTTGTTATCCACGGCTGAATTGACAAGATTATCCGTTGTGTCCTGTGTCGCAACTGCGGATGCTCTTGCGTCACCTAATGACGGCAAACTTGGCAACTTTATTTCCTCACTTTTATGCAATGACATGGGGAATGCTGCTCCATCCGCGGTATCTATGGAATTATTCAGCGGTACATTCTGGGTAGAATTTCTAAGGGGAGCAAAATTCTGCTCCCCCCGTATTCTACTCGTAATGTTTTGAATGTCCGACATGTCAATTACAGTATTCTTTTTGGAATTTTCCTTTAATTGTCTGTGTAATTCTAAAGCATTAGCCATATTCATGCTCCTTTAATGGTTGCGAAGATAGTCTTTAAGTGCAATTGTATCAAGCGAAGTTGTTGGGTTATATGTTGGTGTATAAGGTACAAGCGGATTGAAATTTCTAAGATGGTTGTTTATATATGAAACGGTGTTATTTCCCGTATCCGCCATTGCATCACCTTGTGAAGTGTCCATTCCGTTTGTTCCGCTTACCGGATAGCCAGCTTTCTTAAGAATATAAGCAATATCCGCATCTGAATAACCGTTTCCGGCAAGCTGTGATACAAAGTCGTTGATGTTGCTGGGCCCCACGTTTTTCTTTGCGTATGCCAAGGCACCGTTAAAGGTAGATAAGTCCGTGTTGCCGCTCGTGCTTGCGTTATTCACTCCGTTACTTGCTGATGTCTGCTTTGCTGAATAAGATGCCTGATTAGCAAGCGCATTCTGCATAGCTGCAAGATAGGAAGAGTCCAAAGAAGCCATAGCATTATAAAGGTTGCTATAAGAGTCTGTAGAATTGCTTGCAAGTGCGTTTTCAAGCTGCATCTGGTACTGTAGTCTTGTGTCCGCGGCATTCTGCCTTGCACTTTCATAATTGGACATGATGTCGGCAAGGTTGCTATTGTATGTCTGTTCCAGCCCGGCAAGATTTTCCCCTCTTGTGGTGTCAATCTCGTTTCTTGCGTTGCCATAGTTATTGATAAGTCCAGCCATTGCACTTTCAGAAGCACCGCCGCTAAGCCCCTGCGCGGATAACTGCTGCTGCAAGTTTTTCTGTGAAAGCATTCTGTTCACGTATGCTTCTTTCAGTGAGCGGTCTGCATCCGTGTTGATGTTGCCCTTAGAATAGTCGTACTGGCTTGCAAGCTGCGTTTTCATGTTGTTCAGGTTCTTGTCCAGTGATGCAATCTTCTGATTGTACGCATTGTTAAGCGCTGCCATATTGTTGTTATACGCATTCTGTGCTGCCTGCTGCTGCGCCTGCTGGTATGCGTTAAGGTTAGCCTGCTGCTGAGCATATAACTGCTGCAACTGGTCTAAATAACTGCCATAAGGATTTGTGCCGGAAACAGAAGTTGACGAATAAGAGCTTCCTCCACCTCCGGCAGAAGGCGAATTACTACCGTTAGGCAATCCTAAAGTGCCCTGTGTAAGTCCATATCTCGTCGTTTGCAGAACATTTGGAATATTGCCTGTTGCACCCGTAGATGTAGAACTATTGTTATTCATTCCTAAAGTGCCCTGGGTAAGACCGTATCTCGTCGTTTGTAATACATTTGGCATATTGTAAGAACCTTTTCCTCTTTTCCAAGGCTGCACCGGCTGACTATTAGATTTATTAAATTCACCGGAAGTTACAAGAGTCCCTCTGTTAGCCATGTTCTGTGGGGAATTGATATTGGTCTGTGAAACAAACCTTTCTGTCATGCTTGGCGAATTACCGTTATTTTTTTTAGGTGAAACAATGAATGGAGTTCCCATCATGGACATTTATTATCCCTCCTTCTTAAGAAGCCCTGCGCAAAGCAGGTTATACATTTTTGTGTTCTGTTCTGCGGTTCCTTTGTAATTAGTCATACCGTTGGCAATCGCAATGAGTTTTCTGTGAGAGAACGAAGTATCAATGCCGAGTGATTTCAGCGCATTATACAAAGTTGTCTTTGCTCCGGCATAACGTGCATAGTATATAGCCGTATTCTGCTTTTTAACGCTTTCTGACGGCTTTTCTACAGTGTCAACGCATGTTTCTGCACCGAGCCTTTTATTCACCTCATTTGCGATATATGAGTGCTTTCCGAAAAGGTAATCTCCGGGACAAGCTTTATTTTTAAACCAACGGTGAACGGTCATATTCTGCTTATCAATCTGACCGATAAGTTTCTTATCAGCTTTCCACAACAGTTTTTTAATGTCGTTTCTTTTGCAGATGTCTACAAGCAGTTCAATAAGAGCCGCCATTGCCGCATCAGATACATGCCATCCGGTTGCGGCACCACCGTCATTTGCTACCTCAATAGTGATTGCTCTCATATCGTTTGCTTTGTTGCTGCTGCACCAACTACGGTTGCATTCTTCCACGTACAACCCAATTCTTCCGTCACTTCCGATACCATAATTGGAAGATGCCATTCTTGACCGTTTAGCAAAAATCTCACCGCATCTTTCAACGGTGAGATTTCCTGCCATACAATGAATGGTAATGGTATCAATCTTATGGTTCCGGGGACTGGTTCTGTTAGGGCTAAGCCGTGTGTATGTAGCTAATGTGCTATTACTCATGCTTTCTACCTTCTTTCCTTCATCAAATCGTGTTAAATTGTAATTTCTGATAACCGCCATCAGATTGTCTACATATTTTAATGATGTGGCATATCCATCCGCCCTGATGTTCTGCAGGTATTCTTCCGGCGTTGTGACACCTTTCAAATTTGCGTACCTGGAATTATTGATAAAATCAAAATACCCTCTCACGCATGCTTCCATGTCCGGAAACACAAACCATTGCATTGAGGCTGACGTGTACGTTCCATCTGCCTTTTGTTCGCTGCCCACTTTGGCATAGCTACCGGTTGCCGTGGGGCATCTGCCCGGCTTATATTTCAGCCCAAAGTAATTGTTTGCCTTAACTGCCAGTTCGGAAGTGCCTCTGGCAGACTCCAGTACCGCCTGCGCTATGATAGGGCTATATGTGCAGATGCCGTATGCCGGGGCATATTTCTGCACATATGCCCCGATTTTATTGATAAACTCTGTGGTGTTCATGG
>DJEL01000028.1 GCA_002432425.1 Lachnospiraceae bacterium UBA5899 | reverse complement strand
GGTTTAATTTTTCATTTTAGGTTTCTGACTGTTAAACATTTATTGTCATAATGTCCCATATTCCGGGCAATCGTAGCTTCCATTTCGGCGTCTGCGAAATGCACTCTGAAAATATGTCTTTCCCCTCGAATCAGAACATAACTAAGTAAAATGGCAGCGATTACCATACCGCAGACAATAAGTTTTCTTTTCACCCTGCTTTCTCCCTTTTGCTTTCGTTTTTATTTATTTGTCAACATGTTTATACATGCAAATCTTTTCAATGCGTTCAATGTTTGTTTTCGTTTGTTATATTTAATATAATACATTTTAATTTTATCAACGTCAACATGACAACATATTGTTTTATACAATTTCATTCAGCAAAAAAACAGCCATCTGACAAACTATTTTCATCAGATGGCTGTTCTCCTGTTTTTTAATTCCTATTTTCTTTTCTATCTGCTTTCCAGCGCCTGTGCAATATCCTCTTTCATGTCAAGCACGGCTGCCCGGGAGGCATCGGCGTAAGCTTCCGCCCCGAAGGATGCGTATTTTTCCTGCTTGTAGGCGGCGATGATGCCGCGGGAGGAATTGATGATGGCGCCCAGTCCGTCCTCATTGAAGAAGTGAACCAGGTCCTTGCCCTTGCCGCCCTGTGCACCGTAACCGGGCACTAAAATAAAGGTCTTCGGCATAATCTTTCTTAAAATTTCACCCTGTTTCGGATAGGTTGCCCCTACTACGGCACCTACATAGCTATAGGAATCGCCCATGCACTCGGCGCCCCATTCTGCCGTCTTTTCTCCTACGATTTCATAAAGCGGTCTGCCGTCCACTTCGCGGTCCTGGAATTCGCCGCTGCTGGGATTGGAAGTCTTTACCAGGACAAAGATGCCTTTTTTCTCTTCCTTGCATACCTTAATGAAGGGCTTCACGCCGTCGGAACCGAGATACGGATTGACCGTAGCAAAGTCCTCACCGAACGGATAATAAGCCTTGCTTCCTACGGCTACTTTGCCGAGATGGCCTGCCGCATATGCTTCGGAAGTGGAGCCGATGTCGCCTCTTTTGATATCCCCGATAACCACAAGGCCTTTTTCCTTGCAGTAATTTACGGTTTTTACAAAAGCGTTCAGTCCCGGAAGTCCGAACTGCTCATACATGGCAATCTGCGGTTTTACGGCGGGAATTAAATCCGCTACGGCATCCACAATCCCTTTGTTGTACTGCCAGATAGCCTCTGCGGCACCTTCCAGTGTTTCGCCGTATTCGGCAAACGCTTTTTTCTGAATATGCTCCGGAATGTAAGAAAGCATGGGGTCCAGACCCACTACAATGGGGGCATTTGTTTTTTTAATGTTGGCAATCAGTTTATTAATCATGATTTGAACCTTTCTTCCGTTTTCTATTATAAATTTTTAATTGTAAAAATTTACTCACTTGTGAAAAGTTTAGCATAAAAAAGCAGCCTTAGCAACTCTTCTCTTGCCTTTTTTTCTGCAAAGCTTTATAGTAAAATATTAGAGCATAATTTATAGAAAGAGGAAAAAAGTATGTTAAAACAACTTGCCGGATGCGTAAGAGAATACAAAAGACCTACCATTCTTACGCTCATTTTCATTGTAGGCGAAGCTGTCATTGAGACGATTATCCCCTTTATCACCGCCAATCTGGTCAACCGGATTAAGGCAGGCGCTTCCATCGAAAGCGTTATGGAAGTGGGACTTCTTCTTATTATAATGGCAGCCATCTCTTTAGTCTGCGGCGGTCTTGCCGGCTTTACCTGTGCAAAAGCCTCCACCGGCTTTGCCAAGAACCTGCGGAGCGACCTGTTCCACCGCATTCAGACTTATTCTTTTGAGAACATCGACAAATTCTCATCATCTTCCCTGGTAACCCGTATGACAACGGACGTTACCAATGTGCAGATGGCGTTTATGATGTTAATCCGCATTGCCATAAGAAGCCCGCTGCTTCTTATTTTCTCCACGGTCATGGCATTTATCATGGGCGGCAAACTGGCATTTGTCTTTGTTGTGGTAATTCCCATTCTTGCCATCGGTCTTCTTGCCATCGGTAAAAAAGCCATGCCTGCCTTCCGCAGTGTATTTAAGAAATATGACCGGTTAAACGAGTCTATTGAAGAAAATGTCCGCGGCATGCGTGTGGTAAAAGGCTTCTCCCGGGAAGAATACGAAAAGCAGAAATTCAATAAGGCGGCGGACAACATCCGTAAGGACTTTACAAAAGCCGAATGTATCGTGGCTCTGAATACCCCGCTTATGAACCTCTGCATGTATATCAACATGGTTGTCGTTCTTTTGGTGGGTTCCAAGCTTGCCATAACCAGCGGCGGTTCCGCCCTGGATGTGGGACAGATTTCCGGTATGCTGACCTACGGTATGCAGATTTTGATGTCCTTAATGATGCTTTCCATGATTTACGTCATGGTTACCATGTCTGCGGAGTCCGCCAAGCGTATCTGCGAAGTGTTAAAAGAAGAGCCTTCCTTAAAAGAGCCGGAGCATCCGGTTATGGAAGTAAAGGACGGTTCCATTGAATTTAAGAATGTGAATTTCAAGTACTCCGCCAAGGCAAAAAAATATGCCCTGTCGGGTATTGACCTGTCCATCCGTTCCGGCATGACCGTGGGTATTATCGGCGGTACCGGTTCCAGTAAATCCTCTCTGGTACAGTTAATCCCGAGACTTTATGATGTAACGGAGGGTGCCGTTCTTGTGGGCGGTGTGGATGTACGGGACTACGACATTCCCGCACTCCGGAGCGCCGTTGCCATGGTGCTTCAGAAAAATGTGCTGTTCTCCGGCACCATCAAGGATAACCTGCGCTGGGGCAACGAAACGGCAACGGACGAGGAAATCATGGAAGCCTGCCGGCTTTCCCAGGCGGATGAATTTATCCAGACCTTCCCCGATAAATACGACACCTATATTGAACAGGGCGGTTCCAACGTATCGGGCGGCCAGAAGCAGCGTCTCTGTATTGCCAGAGCTCTCTTAAAGAAACCGAAAATCCTGATTTTAGATGATTCCACCAGTGCCGTGGATACCAAAACGGATGCCCTGATCCGCGCCGGTTTTAAAAATTACATTCCCGACACCACAAAGATTATTATCGCCCAGCGTATTGCTTCCGTGGAAGATGCCGATCTGATTCTTGTCATGGATAACGGCAGCATTTCCGCCGCGGGTACGCACGAAGCCCTGCTTCAGAGCAGTGATATTTACAGAGAAGTTTACGAACAGCAGACGAAGGGAGGAAAGGAAAATGAATAAACCGAATAAGAAAGTCAATCCTCATACCTTCAAACGTATTATGAAAACTCTCATCGGTTACTACCCGGTACTCGTGCCCGTAACCGTGTTCTGTATCCTGTTTTCCGCGATTGCCGCCGCCATTCCCGATATCTTCATCCAGAAGATTATCGCTATTATCGAAGTATGGCAGCCGGACAAAAACTGGACGGCAGCCGTAAAGGAAATTACACCGTTAATGGTCATTCTGATTTCCATGTATGTGATTTCCATTATTGCCGTCACGGTTTACTCCGAGCTGATGGCTTTCATTACGCAGGGATACTTAAGCAAGATGCGTATTTCCATGTTCGGCGGCATGCAGAACTTGCCGATTAAATACTTTGACACCAATAAGCACGGCGACATCATGAGCTATTACACCAACGATATCGATACGCTGCGTCAGCTCATTTCCCAGTCCATGCCCGCTTTAATCCGCTCCATTGCCATTGTCATCGGCGTCTTTTTCATTATGCTGTATTACAGTGTTTGGATGACGCTGCTTCTCCTTGTGGGCGTGGCTGCCATGATGATTATTTCCAAGAAAATCGGCGGCGGCTCTGCCAAGTACTTTATCAAACAGCAGCAGTCCATCGGTAAGGCAGAGGGCTTTATCCAGGAAATGATGAACGGTCAGAAGGTCATCAAAGTCTTTAACCACGAGGAAGAATGTATTTCCGATTTTGAAGAAATCAATACGGCGCTTTGTGACGACAGCTGCAAGGCAAACGCCTATGCCAATATTTTAGGTCCCATTATTATGAACATCGGCAACATCATTTACGTGCTGATTGCCGTAGCAGGCGGTCTGTTCCTTTTGTCCGGTGTTCCCAACATCAGTATTTCGGGACTGGGCTTCAGCATCAGCATTATCATTCCGTTCTTAAACATGACAAAGCAGTTTACCGGCAACATCAACCAGTTGTCCCAGCAGATTAACTCCATCGTCATGGGTATTGCCGGCGCCGAGCGTATCTTTGCCCTGATGGATGAAACGCCGGAAACGGATGACGGCTATGTTACTCTGGTCAATGCCAATATTGCCCCGGACGGCACCATCACGGAAACCGATAAACACACCGGTCACTGGGCATGGAAGCATCCCCACGGTGACGGCACTCTTACCTATACCGCCCTGCAGGGTGATGTGCAGATGAATGATGTGGACTTTGGTTATGTAGAGGGAAAAACCGTTCTTCACAATGTTTCCGTCTACGCAAAACCCGGTCAGAAGGTTGCCTTTGTGGGTGCCACCGGTGCCGGTAAAACTACCATTACCAACTTAATCAACCGATTCTATGACATTGCAGACGGTAAAATCCGTTATGACGGCATCAACATCAACAAAATCAAGAAAGCAGACCTTCGCCGCTCCTTAGGTATTGTATTACAAGATACCAACCTCTTTACCGGTACGGTTATGGACAATATCCGCTACGGAAACTTAGACGCCACAGACGAAGAATGTATCAATGCCGCCAAGCTTGCCGGTGCTGATGACTTTATCACAAGGCTTCCCGGTGGTTACGATACCGAGCTTTCCAACAACGGTGCCAACCTTTCCCAGGGTCAGCGCCAGCTTCTTGCCATTGCCCGTGCTGCCGTAGCAGACCCGCCGGTTATGATTTTGGACGAAGCCACTTCTTCCATTGATACCCGTACGGAAGCCATCGTCCAGCGCGGTATGGATAAGCTGATGGAAGGCCGTACCGTTTTTGTCATTGCGCACAGACTTTCCACCGTCATGAATTCCGATGTGATTATGGTACTTGATCACGGCAGAATTATTGAACGCGGTACACATGACCAGCTGATTGCCAAGAAGGGCACCTACTACCAGCTCTACACCGGTGCATTTGAATTGGAATAAGCTATTATATATACAAATGAAAAGCATAAAAAACGGGAGCCCTGAAAGGCTCCCGTTTTTGTGTATGTCTGTATTTCTGTGACAATGTTTTGCATGTATCTGTGCTGTTATCCGCTTCTTATTCTCTTCTTACGCCAGAATAGCTTTCACCTCTTCCAGCGCCTTGTCCGTAGCCGCCGCTATCTGTTCTGCTGTGAAGCCGTTTTTGTGCATACTTCGGATAGTTCTCGTTTCTCCAATGCTGATGCCTTCTTCACGCCCTTTTTCCATTCCAATGGCAATGCCCTCTTCCATAATTCCTTCACCTAAGTTGCACATCTCGTTCACATCCTCTCTGAAATCCTCTTCCGATGTTATATCATACTCTGTTTTCATTATATGTAATTTTTCTTCCGCTGCAAGCTTCTGGGAAAATATCGTACCCAAAAACCGGTGCAGTTCGTAGTTTTCTTCCTGTCCGGGCAGGTCTTTTCCAATCCCAATCATAATGATATGGAACAGGTCCAGTCCTCCCCTCCACGGCTGGCTTCCCATCATATCCTCTTTTGTCAGATGAATATGGCTCATACTGTTTTCCTCCATATTCATACAAATCCAGATAGAGTATACGCTCTTGATATCGTCGTAATGGGAATTGGTAAAATCCCTCTCCTTTTGGGCGGAAATCTGCCGGCTCACATAAAAGACAGCCCGATTTAAAATCTGATATTCCCTGGGCTGGTCCTTCTGCATCTCCAGATTGATGATAATCTGGGACAAAGGTCCTTCTCCATCCTCCGATGATGGCAGCCGCACATAGCAGATTACATCAAACCGTACAAGCCCTTCGTGGATTTCCTGATTTTCCGTGTTTAATCCGGCCACACGCTGCCCGTTTTCATCCCTGATGACATTGGTAAGTCCAGGTTCCACCGGTACCTTGCTGATGTAGGGTCCCCCTTCAATGTAAGGAATAATATCCCTCGGCGCCATCCCTAAAAAGGCTTCCACCGATTTCGACAAGATACTGGCTATGGTAAATTTTTGCCCCAGAAATCTTTTGGCGCACTCATCGTACTGTGCTTCCCTGTCGGAAGCTTCCACTGCATTCTTCAGTTCTCTAATCACATTTTCCTCCTTAGATTATTTTGTTGTTCTTGGGTTCTAAGCAGGAAATTTCTGAAATTTTAGACATCAGCGGATGCTGACAAAGAATATATGAAAAATAGAATTATCTGCTTATGAAATAGAGTATATCTTAGTTTGTCTGATTGTGCAAGCATAAATTTACGAAAAAAAAACTGTTCTCCGCAACAGATACCTTCCTTGGGTATCCGTCACGGGAACAGCCTTTTTCTTATTTTTTTCTGCAGGAAGCCTATACCATCATAGCGGCTTCTTCTGCATATTTTTTAATATTGGAGGCATTGACATACTTCTTGAAGTGGTCACCGTTTACCACAACGAGTGTCGGCGCCTGCATGATGCCGTAGCGCTGTACCAGCTCCATGTTTTCTTCCGCATCAATTACCACATACTTTTCATTCTTTAAGTATTCCTTGGCAAGTTTGCAGTTCGGACAGGTCTTGGTGGTAAAAAGGTACTTCACATCCTTAGGCTCCTCTACGGAAACCTCTACCTCGTCCGCATAGTTGGTCAGCTTTACCATGGTCTTTACGGGACGCTTCAGAACGGAATGGTCCACATCGTACTCCTTACGGTTTGCGTACTCCTGCAGCTTGCCGTCGTTCCAGTTCTGTACCGGTCTGTAGTAGCCGGTAATACGACTGTAAACCTCGGTAGGCTGTCCGCAGTGAGGACATACTGCCACTTCTCCTGCCAGATAACCGTGCTCCTTACAGATGGAGTAGGTGGGAGAAAGCGTGTAGTACGGTAATTTATAGTTGTCCGCAATGGTCTTTACCAGATTTGCGGCTGCCTTCCAGTCGGGAAGCTTTTCTCCTAAGAACGCATGGAATACGGTGCCGGAGGTATACAGGGTCTGTAAATCATCCTGAATATCCAGTGCATCGAAAATATCGGTGGTGTAATCCACGGGCAGATGGGAGGAATTGGTGTAATAAGGAGTATCTCCCGGCTTACCTGCGGTCTTGATTGCCGGCCAGCGCTTTCTGTCGTGCTTTGCCAGACGGTATGCGGTACTTTCCGCCGGTGTCGCTTCCAGATTGTAAAGGTCGCCGTACTGCTCCTGATA
>DJEL01000056.1 GCA_002432425.1 Lachnospiraceae bacterium UBA5899 | reverse complement strand
GCACATTAGTGCGACAGCCCCATTTATTATTCATGACAATAGAATGTTCGCAGAGCGTGCATTCTATTGTTTACTTGCGGAAGCTTCTTCGTCCGTTTCTTCTTCCTTTGGCTCGGGAAGAGTAAGCAGGACGTGAAGGATGCGGTTCTGGTCGATGCCCTTTACCTGCAAGGTGGTGCCGTCGGCAAGAACTACGGATTCGTTGTCCTCCGGCAGACGATCGAGCTGACCGATGATGATACCGCCGATGGAGTCGTAATCATCGGAATTTAAGGAAGTACCGATGTTGTCGTTGATATCGGAAAGGTTCATGCTGCCTTCAATGAGGTAGGAACGGTCATCTATTTTCTGAATGAGTTCTTTTTCGTCCTCATCGTATTCATCACGGATTTCTCCGACCAGCTCTTCCAAAAGGTCTTCTAGGGTAACCATACCCACGGTGGAACCGTATTCGTTTAAGACAAACGCCACATTCATGGATTTCTCACGCATTTCCAAAAGCAGGTCTGCGTTTTTCTTGTATTCGTAGGTGTAGTAGGCCTCCCGCAGGAGGGACTTTAAGGAGATATTTTTCTGACCGGAAATACGGGCGATAAATAAATCCTTGATGTTGACAAAACCAATCATGCTGTCCTTGTCTTCCTGATACACGGGAATACGGGTATACATGGACTCGTGGAATACCTTAATCAGGTCATTTATGCTTTCATCCGCATTGACGGTCACCATGTTGGTACGGGGAATCATAATATCCTTTACGCAGGTATCGGAGAATTCAAAGATATTGTAAATCATTTCTCTTTCGTCCGATTCAATCTGGCCGTCCTCATGGCTGACATCCACGTAGGTCTTCAATTCGCTTTCGGTAATGGTATCGTTCTTTTTATTGGGGTCCACATGCAAAAGCTTCAAGATGCCCTTGGACAGTAAATCCACGATAAAAATAACCGGCGTCATGACCTTCATCAGTGCGTAGATGACGGAAGAGTAGGCAAGAGCTAATTTCTCGGAATTTAAGTTTGCCCATGTCTTGGGAATGATTTCCCCGCCGAGCAGTACCACGATGGTAAGAATACCGGTACCGAGTCCTATGTAGGCATTGCCGCATACGCCGATAACAAATGCCGTCGTCAGGGAAGAAGCGGTCAGGTTTACAATGTTGTTGCCAATCAGGATGGCGGAAAGCATTTTGCTGTAACTCTCTAAAATCTTATTGACCCTTGCGGCCTTTTTGCTGCCTTCTTCCTCCAGATTCCGCATCCGCACCCGGTTTAAGGTGGAAAAAGCGGTTTCGGCAGAAGAAAAGAAGCCGGATAAAAAAATCAGAACAATAATAATAATCAGTTGCGCGACATCAGATGTCTCCAAGAATAACACTCCTTTTGTGATTTGTAATAAATTTTTATATGATAATAGGAAATAATACCGTATTCCATAGCGGTTTGTCAAGATTAACACCCGTTAAGAACGGGAAAAGCGGTGTATTTTTTACGGAAATACAGGTATAAGAAATGTCCTTACCTACATATACATGAATAGAACAATGCCGGAGGAGGAGAGAGATGGACAAAGAAAGAGAAGGAAAGCCCTGGCTTTTTTTGCTGAAATGCCTGCTTGCCGCATACATCCTTACGGGAGCGCTGCTTATTTTACTGACATTGCTGGTCTATAAGCTCAGACTGTCGGAAAAAATCGTTTCGGCGGCGGTTATCGGTATTTACATAGCGGTCAATCTGGCAGCGGGCTGGCTGACCGGAAAAAAGATGCAGTCGCGGAAATTTTTGTGGGGCCTTTTGATGGGAAGTGCGTATTTTCTGATACTGACTGTGGTGTCTTTAGCAGTGGACCATGATTTGGGAAAACTGCCGGGCGAATTTTTAACCGTGCTGGTGCTCTGCGGGGGAAGCGGCATGCTGGGGGGCATGCTGGGGTGATTTGCGAAAAAATACACGAAATATGCCTAAATATGAAAAAAACCTTTTACAAACAGGAAATTTATGATATACTACGATGGTATGAAGCTTAATTTATATTAAGGAGGCGTTTCTTTTATGAAGCACATCAAGACATTAAATACAAGAAACTTAAAGGAGTCCATGAAGAAGGGCGGCTGCGGCGAATGCCAGACTTCCTGCCAGTCAGCATGCAAGACATCCTGTACAGTAGGAAACCAGAGCTGCGAAAAGATTAAATAAGCAGCGTCCACATTTTTAATGTGAGATTAAGAAAGCAGCGATTTGCGTCGCTGCTTCGTTTTTGCAGTCTTTTCTTAGGACAAGGACTTTTTTCCAAGGTAAAGACTGAGTTTAAGAGAGAAAGAGGAAGAAAACGTGATTCATCAGTACAAAAACAATGGTTACAACATTGTCATGGATGTAAACAGCGGTTCCGTACATGTGGTAGACGATCTGGTTTATGACATGATAGCTTTCGTGGAGCCTTTAGTGGAAGGCGGCATGAAGGAGCCGGAAGCCATTAAGGCAGCCGTTATCAGTTGTGAGGAAACCGGCCGTCCCGCAGAGGAAGTGGAAGAAGCCATCGATGAGGTGTTGGAGTTATACAAAGAAGGCCAGTTGTTTACCCCCGATATTTATGAAAACTATATCTTTGATTTCAAGAACCGTCAGACGGTTGTAAAGGCGCTGTGCCTGCATATTGCCCATGACTGTAATCTTGCCTGTCGTTATTGCTTTGCCGAAGAAGGCGAGTATCATGGCAGAAGAGCGCTTATGAGCTTTGAAGTCGGCAAAAAAGCCCTGGATTTCCTGATTGCCAATTCCGGCAATCGTGTGAATCTGGAAGTGGATTTCTTCGGTGGTGAGCCGACCATGAACTGGCAGGTGGTAAAGGATCTGGTGGAATACGGACGAAGCCGGGAAAAGGAATGCAACAAAAAGTTCCGTTTTACTCTGACCACAAACGGTGTTCTCTTAAATGATGAAATCATGGAGTTTGCCAATAAAGAGATGTCCAATATTGTCCTCAGTATTGACGGACGGAAAGAAGTAAATGATAAAATGCGTCCTTTCCGCGGCGGACAGGGCAGTTATGATGTGATTGTGCCGAAGTTCCGGAAGGTGGCGGAGAGCCGGGGACAGATGAACTATTATGTAAGGGGTACATTTACCCACAATAATCTGGATTTTTCCAAGGATGTTCTGCATTTAGCTGACCTTGGCTTCAAACAGATTTCCGTAGAGCCGGTTGTGGCAAAGCCCGAGGACTGGTACTCTATTAAGGAAGAGGATATCCCCGGCCTTAAGGAAGAGTACGACAAGCTTGCCGTAGAAATGATTCGCAGAAGAAAGGAAGGAAACGGTTTCAATTTCTTCCACTTTATGATTGATTTGGAGGGTGGTCCCTGTGTGGCAAAACGTCTGTCCGGCTGCGGTTCCGGTACGGAATATCTGGCAGTGACTCCCTGGGGAGATTTGTATCCCTGCCACCAGTTTGTGGGAAATGAGAAGTTCCTCATGGGCAACGTGGATGACGGCATCGTCAACACGGAAATCCGTGACGAATTCAAGTGCTGCAATGTATATGCAAAGGAAAAATGTAAAAAATGCTTTGCCAAGTTTTACTGTAGCGGCGGCTGTGCTGCCAACTCTTATAATTTCCATGGGAATATCAATGACGCATATGATGTGGGCTGCGAACTGCAGAGAAAACGTATCGAATGTGCCATTATGATAAAAGCAGCTATGGCTGAAATGGAGGAAGAACAAAATGAAGAAAAGTAACGCAATCATTACTCTGCTTGTGTTTCTGGCAGTCCTTGCGGGCGTGACCTTCATCGATGTAAAGGGAATTGACGGAAACGGCAAAGTTGCGGCATCCGACATTACCTTAGGTCTTGACCTGGCAGGCGGTGTCAGCATCACATATGAAGTGGTGGGGGACGAAGAACCTTCCGCAACCGACCTTGCAGATACCAAGAGAAAGCTGGAAGAACGTGTTTACAACTACAGCAACGAAGCACAGGTTTACTTGGAGGGAAACAATCGTATCAACGTCGAAATCCCCGGTGTAACCGATGCCAATGCCATTTTAGAGGAGCTGGGAAACCCCGGTACTCTTTATTTCCTGGCACAGAAGGGCTCTGACGGAAGCAACAACTATTCCCAGACCATCGTGCAGGATGAAGACGGAAATGCTTCCTTGGAATATGTGTTGAACAGAAGCATCGACGAAATCGTGGCAGATGGCTGCGTGGTATTAAACGGTTCCGATATCAAGAGTGCGGAAGCGGTTCCTTATCAGGATTCCCAGACCGGCAATACATCATCTTACTGCATTGACCTTCTGCTTAACGACGAAGGCAAACAGAAATTCGCAGATGCTACCACATCCGCTTACCAGAACGGCGAAACCATTGCCATTTACTACGACGGCAACATTATCTGCGCACCTACCGTAAACGGTGCCCTGACGGACGGACGTGCCCAGATTACCGGTAACTACAGCTATGAGGATGCCGAAAAGTTAGCTTCCTTAATCCGTATCGGCGGACTGAAACTGGAGCTTAACGAAATCCATTCAAAGGTAGTAGGAGCCCAGCTCGGTTCCGATGCCATCAAGACAAGCTTAAAGGCAGGTATCATCGGTCTTGCGGTTATTGCCGTATTCATGATTGCTGTTTACTTCCTGCCCGGTTTTGTGGCAACCTTAGCTCTGCTTTTATATACCGCACTTGTGGTTCTGTTATTAAACGGTTTTGATATTACCCTGACACTGCCCGGTATTGCCGGTATTATTCTTTCCATCGGTATGGCGGTGGATGCCAATGTGATCATCTTTGCCCGTATCAGAGAAGAGCTTGCAACCGGAAAAACCGTGAAGTCTTCCGTAAAGATTGGTTTCGATAAGGCTCTTTCCGCTATTTTGGACGGCAACATCACGACCCTGATTGCAGCGCTTGTGCTGTTAATCTTCGGCAGCGGTTCCATCAAGGGATTTGCGCAGACCTTGATTTTAGGTATTGTGCTTTCCATGTTTACCGCACTGTTTGTTACCAGATGGCTGATCCGTGCATTCTACACCATCGGCTTTACAAGCGAAAAATGGTACGGTGTGGGCAAAGAGCGCAAGGCGCTTGATTTTGTCGGCAAGAGATGGGTATACTTTGCAATTTCCTTAGTGCTGATAGTGGGCGGTTTTGTCATGATGGGTGTCAACAAGGCACAGACCGGCAACCCGCTGAACTTAAGCCTTGATTTCGTAGGCGGTACTTCCATGACGGTAACCTTCAACGAACAGAAGAGCCTTTCCGAATTAGAAGCAGATGTCATTCCCGAAATGGAAAAGATTGCGGGAAGCGCAGTACAGCCTCAGCCGGTACAGAATTCCACAGATGTTGTATTCAAGACCAATGCACTGGATATTACCAAGAGAGATGCCATTGAAGAAATGCTCCTTGATAAATACGGTGTGCAAAACGAACAGATTGTTATGGAGACCATCGGAGGCACTATTTCCAGGGAAACAACCGTAAAGACCTTTGCTTCCGTATGTGTGGCTATGGTATGCATGCTGATTTACATTGCTATCCGTTTCAAGAATATTTCCTTCGGCGCCGGCGGTGTTCTGGCACTGCTTCATGACGTGCTGGTAGTACTTGCCTTCTATGCGGCAGCCAGAGTTTCCGTAGGCAGCACCTTCATTGCCTGTATGCTGACTCTGGTCGGTTACTCCATCAACGCTACCATCGTGGTATATGACCGTATCCGTGAGAACAGAAGCCTGATGGGCAGCGGCGCGGACTTAAAGGATGTCGTCAACCGAAGCATTACCCAGACATTGTCCAGAAGTATCTTTACTTCCCTGACTACCTTTATCATGGTAGCAGCCTTGTATGTACTGGGTGTTACCGCTATCCGTGAATTTGCACTGCCTCTGATGGTCGGTATCGCATGCGGTACTTACTCCTCCGTATTCCTGGCAGGCAGCCTGTATTACATGATGCAGAAAAACAAAAAGGCGGTTTCCAAATAAGGGAACCGCTCAGTGGGAAAGGTTATAGTTTCCATGGAAAAATGGTTTGTTGCGGCAAAGAAAGCTGATTTCAATGCCTGGAGCAAGAAATTTAATATTACCCCTGTTACGGCAAGAATTATCCGTAACAGGGATATTTTGTCTGAGGAAGAAGTAGAAAAATACCTCTACGGCACGTATCTGGACATGTATCCGCCCGAGCTGATGCTGGGTATGGAGGATGCGGCTGCCATCATGGCGGAGTCCATTGCCCTTAAGAAAAAAATCCGGGTCATCGGGGACTATGATGTGGACGGCATTACTTCCTCCCATATTCTGACGAAGGGACTGCAGGTGCTCGGCGGCAATGTGGACACGGTGATACCGCACCGTATGAAGGACGGCTACGGCTTAAATGACCGGCTTATTGAAGATGCGTATGAAGCGGGTATCCAGACCATTATCACCTGCGACAACGGCATTGCGGCGGCTTCCCAGATTGCCCTTGCGGTGGAAAAGAAAATGACCGTGGTGGTGACGGACCATCATGAGGTGCCGTATGTGGAAGAAAACGGTGTGCGGACGGAAATCCTACCTCCCGCAGCGGTGGTCGTGGACCCCAAACAGGCGGACTGCAAATATCCCAATCCGGGTATCTGCGGGGCAGTGGTGGCATATAAACTCATTGAGCTTATGTTCCGTAAGTCGAAGGTGTCCTATGAAGAAAGACAGGCATGCATGGAGGAATTTATGCAGCTTGCGGCGGTGGCAACCGTGTGCGATGTAATGGACCTGTTGGACGAAAACCGTATTATTGTAAAGGAAGGCTTAAAGCGTATCCGTAAGGCACCCTGTATGGGCTTAAAAGCCCTGATAGAGGCAAACGGTGTGGAGCCGTCCAGGCTTAACGCATTTCATCTTGGGTTTGTGATAGGACCGTGCTTAAACGCAACAGGCAGACTGGACAGTGCGGTAAGGGCACTGGAGCTGCTGCGGGCAAAGGACGCCGTATCGGCGGCAAGAATTGCCGGAGAACTGAAGGAAATGAACGAAAGCCGCAAGGCAATGACCCTGCAGGGGGTGAAGCAGGCGGCGGAGCAGATAGAAAAGGAACATTTGACAGAAGACAAAGTGCTGGTTATTTTTCTGCCGGATTGCCATGAAAGCCTGGCTGGCATCATTGCGGGACGGGTAAAGGAGCAGTACGGCAAGCCTACTTTTGTCCTGACAAGGGGCGAAGAAGGGCTGAAAGGCTCCGGACGCTCCATAGAAAGCTATCATATGTACGATGCCATGGTAGCGTGCAGGGAGCTGTTTACCAAGTTCGGCGGCCACAAGATGGCGGCGGGACTTTCCCTGGAAGAGAAAAATTTAGAGGAGCTGCGCAGACGCTTAAATGCCCAGTGTACCCTGACCGAAGAAGATTTTCAGCCCAAGGTACATATTGATGTGCCCATGCCCCTCTCCTATGCGACCAGACAGCTTGCGGAAGAGTTTGAAATTTTAGAGCCCTTCGGCAATGCCAATCCCAAGCCGTTGTTTGCCACAAAGAATGTGGTATTTCAGTTCGGCAGGAAAATGGGGAAGCAGGGAACGTTTGCAAAGTATACGGTGACGCAGGAAGGAAAGACCTATGAACTGGTTTTCTTCGGCGGACTGGATAAGTTCCACGCCTATCTGGATGAAAAGTTCGGGGAGGGCGCTTCCGGCAGACTGTACGAAAAAGAATGTGAATTTCCACTTTCCGTGACTTACCGGATAGGCTTAAACAGCTTCCGTGGGAAGACGGAGTTGCAGCTTCTGATGGAAAATTATCAATAGAAAGAAGAAAGCCCGGCAGGTGAGCCGGGCTTTTTACTTGTTTTACATAAGAAGTACTAATTATAGAAGTTGTAGCCCCGTTGTAAGAGCTCCGCCCGCTGCTGTTCTATGACAGACGTGTAATTGGGCTGCAGGAAGAATTCTTCGTTGTGAGGACAGTAGTTGGTGGTCTGCGGTGTGGAAACCGTACCGTCTTCGTTGACAACCGTGGAGCCCTGCTGTAAGGAAATATCCTCCACAGGAGTCAGTGTCAGGACACCGGGCAGCTTGAACGGGCAGTCGGGACACGCAGGAAGCAGGCTGTAAGCACATACATCACCGGAGTAGTGCACATCGCAGGAGTCCACCGGCTCCGTGCCCTCCGCAAAGTATTCCGTTACCACATAATTGTCGCACAAACCTTCCACAGGCAGCTTACCGGACTGGGAACATACCGCAACCTGTATGATGCCTTCCGGAATCGGGAAACTCTGGTTGGGCAGGTTCTCATGTATTTTCTGCATAACCGCACGCCAGATTTTCTTGGAAAGGGCTTTATCCGCCTTGTTGGTCATTTTGATGTTGTTGTCGTAACCTGTCCAGGTAACGGCCGTATAGTAAGGGGTGTATCCGGCAAACCATACATCCTTGTCATCGGAAGTGGTACCTGTCTTACCGGCAATCGTCATGCCGTCAAAGTTGACAGCCGTACCGGTACCTTTTATTACGGTATCCTTCATGGCGTCCGTCAGAAGGAAAGCAGTAGTTTCCTTTAATACCTGTCTGGTATTGGGAACCGTGTGGTCGATGATGACGTTGCCGTCAGAGTCAAGGACCCTGGTGTAGAACTGGGGCTCATTGTAAACACCGCCGTTGGCGATGGTGGCGTAAGCCGCACACAGCTCTAAGTTGGTAACACCGCCGACACCGCCCAGAGCCATGGGCTGGTAGCAGTCGTTCAATTCATTTAAGGTCGTGAAACCGAAATCCTCCAAATAGTCGAAACCAAGCTTCGGTGTAATCTGTGTCAGACATTTTACCGTTACAATGTTCATGGAGTGGTAAATTCCCTTACGGATGGAGCTTAAGCCCTCGTAAGGAGGATTGGAGTACCAGTTGTGAACAGGAGTACCGTCGTTGTAATTAAAAGGCGCATCGTTAAATACGGTAGCCAGTGTCATGCCGGCGCTGTCCAGAGCGGGAGCATAGGTGGAGAGTACCTTAAAGGTGGAACCGGGCTGTCTTGCGGAGTCGGTCGCTCTGTTTAAGGTACGGCTTCCCTCCTTGGCGCCGCGGCCGCCTACGATGGCAACCACATGCCCGTTGGACTGATCCATGATAACTAAGGAAATCTGGGGCTGGGGAGTCATGGAAATATTTTCCGCAACCTCTTCTTCGCCGTCGCTCATAATTGCCGCTTTATAGGTCTCGATGGCGGCATAGGCATCGTCCATACTGTTGAAAATCAGGTTGAAGCTGCGGCTTTCGTTTTCCACAAACCATTTTTTCATCATTTCCTTGCTGTAGTTGTGGTATTCGCCGCTGGCATCCTTGGTGGTCAAATCGTAGCTTAAGTACCATTTGACATCCTCGGGATAGGTATCCGGGTCGGAGCATACTTCATCGGCAATGGCCTGGATATTAGGATCCAAGGTGGACTCAATACGGAGACCGCCGCTATATAACATGGTAGAAGCCTGTGTGGCGCTGTAGCCGCATTCGTTAATCAGATCTTCCATAACCACTTCCGCAAGGGCATCTTCAAAATAGGTGCTGACAGAGTCGTTGGCTACGGCTACGTTGACTTCCTGAATACGGGAGTACACGTCATCCGCCATGGCTTCGTCAAATTCTTGCTGGCTGATGTAACCCTGATCCTTCATCTTGGTAAGAACACGCTCCCTACGCTCGGCATTGTTGTCCGGGTGGGAGATGGGGTTCCACTTGGAAGGGTTCTGGGTAATGGCGGCGATAACGGCACATTCCGATAAGGTAAGCTCGCTTACGTCCTTGTTGAAATAACGCTTGGCGGCTGCCTGGACACCTAATGTGCCCTGTCCCAGGTTGATGGTGTTCATGTAGCGGAGCAGGATTTCTTCCTTGCTCAGTTTTTTTGTAATTTCCAGAGCCAGATACTGTTCCTGGAATTTACGCTGGATTTTCTCGATCAGACCGTCCTCGTTTACCCAGTTGGTAAACACGGTATTTTTCAAAAGCTGCTGGGTAATGGTGCTGGCACCCTCCGCCCGCTTGAAGCCGGACTTGATAAAGGTATAACCGGCACGGACGATACCCTTGAAGTCGATACCGTTGTGGTCGTAGAAACGCTCGTCCTCAATGGCAACAAATGCGTCTGCCATGTACTGGGGAATTTTATCCATGGTTACCTGCACACGGTTGGAATTGGTGGCAACAAGTTTGCCAATCTGATTGCCCTCACAGTCGTATATGAAGGTGGAGAAACCTACCGGTGCCACATCACTCACGTCAATGTCCGGTGCGGAAGCAATAATACCGTTGAAAGCACCGATGCCGGCGGACACGCCCCAGATGGCGATGCCGATAAAGGCGATGAAGATGACCTTTGCACAGGTAAATGTAATCTTGTGCATCCACTTCGGACCTTTGGCAAAAAGCGCTTTCTGCTTTGCACGGACTCCTTTTTTTCCGTAATTCATAAGGTTTCCTTTCTGTTTTGCATAAATCGGGCACAACTGCCTTTGATGATAAGTATACCAAAAAACATATGGTAAATAAAGGTTTTTGTTATTTTTTAAGAATTGTTTCACAAAAAAAACACTTTTAATCATATCTATGGTAGAATAAAAAAAGGCAAGAGAAAGCTTTTGCGAAGAAACAGTATTGGGGACGGAATATGAGCGAACAGACCGAAATAAACAGCCGCATCCTGCTTTCCGGCGGGAGCGGGCAGATAGAAGAAAAGAAATCCGTGTTTATAGCAAACATTGCACGGGCAGACTCCGAAGAAGAGGCAACGGCATTCATCGAGGCGATGAAGAAAAAATACTGGGATGCCAGACATAACTGCTCCGCTTTTGTCATAGGAGAGAGGGGAGAACTGACCCGCTGCAGTGACGACGGGGAGCCGTCCGGTACGGCGGGACGCCCCATGCTGGAAGTGCTTTTGCGGGAAAATATTAAAAACATCGTGGTGGTGGTGACAAGGTATTTCGGCGGTACGCTGCTCGGCACGGGCGGCCTGGTGCGCGCCTACACCCAGGCGGTGAAGGAAGGGCTTAACGGCTGCAGGATTGGCGTGCTCCGCATGGGAGTGCCCCTTACCCTTACCACGGATTATAACGGCATCGGCAAAATTCTGTATCTTCTGTCCGCCATGGGACTTACGCCGAAGGACAGTGATTATGGTGAAAAGGTGACCCTGCAGGTGCTGGTTCCGGCGGAAGAGAAGGAAAAACTTGTCCGGGATATTACGGAAGCCACGGCAGGCAGGACAGAAATTTTACAGGAAAATCCCATTTCTTACGTTGACAACGAAAGTTGATATGTTAAAATAAGTAAGGTGTGTAAAAACGTAAAGAGGCACACCCAAAAATGTTTTCCGTTTAGGAGAAAGGTGGTGGTTTTGATGAAATCGCACAGTAAGACGCACAGTAACGATAACCCTCTTCCTGCCCGATGCATGAAGACCCCATTGACAACTAAAGGAGAACGATTATGGATGAAATCAAGGAATTACTGACAACCCGTCAGTACACATCCCTGCGCCAGAAACTGGCAGAGATGAATGAAGCCGATGTGGCTATTCTCTTGGAAAACCTTCCCGAAGAGGAAATGTTAAAGGTATTCCGTATTTTACCGAAGGACCTGGCAGCCGATGTTTTTTCCTATATGGAAGTGGACAATCAGCAGCTCATCATTACATCCCTGTCGGAAAAGGATGCGGCAGGCATTATCAACAACCTGATGGCGGATGATGCAACGGACCTTCTGGAAGAGATGCCCGCCAATATCGTAAAAAAGCTTCTGGCAAATGCCAGCCCGGAAATGCGGCGTGATATCAATCACCTGCTTCGTTATCCGGAGGACTCCGCCGGCAGTATCATGACCGTGGAGTATGTGGACTTAAAAGAAAACCTGACGGTAGAGGAAGCCATTGCCCGCATCCGTAAAGTCGGTGTGGACAGCGAGACCATCAACATCTGTTATGTGCTCGATGCGCAGAGAAGGCTGCTCGGTACCGTTGCCTTAAGATACTTACTGCTCAGCGACCCGGATGAAATCATCGGTGACATCATGCATGAAAATGTCATTTCCATCAATACCCTGATGGATCAGGAAGAGGTTGCCAGACAGTTCAAAAAATACGACTTTACCACCATGCCCGTTGTGGACAATGAAAACCGGCTGGTCGGTATTATCACCGTCGATGATATCGTGGATATCATGGAAGAAGAGGCCACCGAGGATATTGAAAAGATGGCGGCTATCGTTCCTTCCGACAAGCCCTATATGAAAACGGGCATTTTTGAAACCTTCAAGAAAAGAATTCCCTGGCTTTTACTCCTCATGGTGTCGGCTACCTTTACCGGTCAGATTATCAGCCACTTTGAGGATGCCTTAAGCACCTATGCGGTGCTGACCATGTTTATCCCCATGCTGATGGATACGGGCGGCAACGCCGGCGGTCAGTCCAGCGTTTCCATTATCCGCGGACTTTCCCTTGGAGAAATCGGTTACAAGGATACATTCGCAGTTATCTGGAAGGAAATCCGCGTGGCGGTGCTTTGCGGCATTACCCTTTCCGTTGCCAACTTTTTCAAACTGCTTCTGATTGACAGAGTAGGCGTGACGGTAGCCATTGTTGTGTGTCTGACCCTGATTGTAGCGGTATTCCTGGCAAAGATGATTGGCTGTACCCTGCCGATTTTGGCAAAGCGGATTGGCTTCGACCCCGCTGTTATGGCGAGCCCTTTTATCACCACCATCGTGGATGCCCTTTCTTTGATTGTGTATTTCCAGATTGCTTCGGCGATACTGCATATCTGAGGAAATTGTTTTAGAAAATAGAAATTTGAAAGACTTGAAAACGAAAATTCAGGTCTTTTTGTTTTTTAAATTAAATTGACAAAATAAACAATAATACAATAATATAAAATTATAAATATATAAAGCAAAAAATGAAAAGAGTGAAAATTATGAAATTTGGAAAGGGAATCCTCATTGCCGTGTTTTGCACGGGAGCTTTCTGTGCCGGATGCGGCATATAGATATGGAATTCCTTTATAGTGTCAATAAATAAGGAGTGTGAAAAGTGAAAAAAATAAATTTCTATCAAAAAAAATATGAAGCCTTGGAAACATTTTATGGGTGGATTGACCAAGGAAGTGAATATGATATTGCAGTTGAACAAAGTGTTTACTATAACCACGATTTGGACGAAATTGAGGAAATCATACTGAACATAACAATTGCAACCAGATATTCCAGATGTGGTAAAAAAATATCAGAACAATTCAAAAATAGATTAGAAACTGTCATATCTAAAGTTAAGACATTAGATTTGCAAGAGTATGGTATGAAGGATGAGGAAACAAAAGTTTTTAATGAAGAAGTTGAGGAGGTGGAAACATTAATTTTGTAGAACGATAGCAGATACATTCTCAGAGTTTGTTGAAATGTTGGAATAAAAAAACAGAGAGTGTTCCATAACAATTTCAGCGGTATTCGAGTGTGTGAATTTAGAACTTCTATGGTAAAGGCGATAAAGTTTTAGAAGACGATAGACGTTGCAAAAGCCAGAGGAATTAAAGATACAGATGAAATGGCTGATTTTACGGCAGATGTTATACCAGAATCAATAAAACAATGGCTTACACAAAAGTGAATAACGTTTACAGAATTATTAGATTAAAGGAGCATGTGAATGGAAGCATTAATGACATTAGATTGCAGTGCTTATTCGGAAAGTATAGCAGATATTTTAAGGATATTTCAACAGATAGGATGGCATATTCATAATCCACAAGGGAAGGTCGAATATTTGCCAATTGGTGATGACGATAAGTACGATTGGCGATGTGACGAGATATCTGAAAGTGAGCTATATGACATTATTTCTAAAAAAATTGAAGGAAAAGAACAGATAGGTGTAAACTTATTTTATTGTAAAGGTACGGAAGGGATTTCTTTAATGGTATATAATACCAGTCAGATTATATTGAGCATAGCAATAAATCGAAAAACTGTTAAGGGAAAGTATACAGATATGTCCTGGTATTTGGAGAATATTGTATACAAGCTTTTGAATGCTGATGTGAGACTAATATCTTATAAAATCGAAGAATATGAAGATTAATCAGGGAAATTCTCAAAACATAATAAATTGTAATGTTTTCCCTGTCACTTACGAACGCCCGGAACTTTGACGCAGATTGGAAGAATGCAAGCGCTATGCAACCGGGGTTGAAGCAGAAAGATTATTCTGCGATAAGGTAAAGAATAAAATGAAAAACGGAGTGTGTGATTTCACACACTCCGTTTTTGGGTGTAAATTTTTATTTCTTCAGGAAATCATACTGCGACATATACAGGTGGTAGTATTCACCATGCTGGGCAAGAAGTTCGTCATGATTGCCCTTTTCCATAATGCTGCCCTGGTCCACATACATGATGCAGTTGGCATTTTTGATGGTGGAAAGCCTGTGGGCGATGATGAAGGAGGTTCTGTTTTTCAGAAGCTCATTCAGGCCCTTCTGCAAAAGGATTTCCGTTTCCGTATCAATGCTGGAGGTCGCCTCGTCCAAAATCAGGATGGCGGGGTTGGCAAGGAGCGCACGGGCAAAGGAGATAAGCTGGCGCTGACCGGCGGAAAGACGGCTTCCCCGTTCGTTTACCTCGGTATAGTAACCGTTTTCCAGTTTTTCAATAAATTCATGGGCGCAGACGGTCTTGGCTGCGCGGATAACTTCCTCATCGGTAGCGGTTTTGTTGCCGTAGCGGATATTGTCCATAATGGTGCCGGAGAAAATAAAGGAGTCCTGCATCATAATACCCATCTGCGTCCGGAGGGAGCGGAGCGTCACTTTGGAAATATCGACGCCGTCAATTAAAATTCTGCCGGAGTCCACATTGTAGAAGCGGCTGATAAGGTTGACAATGGTTGTCTTGCCTGCGCCGGTGGGGCCCACAATGGCATAGGTTTCGCCGGGTTTAACCGTAAAGTTGATGTTGTCTAAAATTTTATGACCTTCCTCGTAGCTGAAGGATACGTTTTCAAAGGTAACTTCGCCTTTGATGGGCGGCATTTCCACAGCATCCTCCGCATCCTTAACCAGTACCGGCTCGTCAATGGTTTCAAAAATACGTTCCAGATAGGAAATGGCGGTTAGGAGAGAGTTATAAAAACCTGCCAGTGTGTTAATCGGCTGCCAGAACCGGCTGATGTATGTGGTAAAAGCAATCAGTACACCGACGGTCAGGGTGGAGGAAGGAGCTAAAATAAAGCGCACACCTAAAATGTATACAAATGAGGTGGTAATGGTGGAAATGATGTCCACACCCGGCCAGAGGATAAAGTTGTATTTTACGGCACGCATCCAGGCGCTGCGGTAGCTGGTGCTTAAATTGTTGAAAATGCCCACGTTGCGGTCTTCCCGGACAAAGGACTGGGTAACCCGGATACCGCCGATGCTTTCGGCAATATAGGCGTTTAAGTTGGACTGCTTGTTGCTCTGAATCTGCCATGCACGGCGCTGTCTTTTCTTGATAAAGACAATGACAAGGGCTAAAAGAGGCAGACCCGCCAGACAAATTAACGTCAGGCGCACATCCTCAATCAACATGAAAATCAGAATGAAAATCAGGTTGCAGAGGTCGGTCAGGGTGTTGACGATACCGTTGCTTAACAAATCACTTAAGCTGTTGACGTAGTTTACCACACGGACCTGGATTTTGCCGTGGGGCTTATCGTCAAAGTAGGAAAAAGGAAGCTCCTGCAGGTGCTTGAAAATGTCGTAGCGCAAATCGTGGATGATATTCTGACCGATAGAGCTCATGTGCTTGATTTTGAGCGACAGGGAAAAGGCAGTGTAAAGGGCAATGACAAGCGTCAGACCCGCATATACGAAAATCTGCTTCATGTCCTTTGCCGGAATGCATACATCCATGATTTTCTGGAAGAAAATAGGAATCAGCATAGTGAGGGCGGAAGAGGACAGCATCATAAAGATAACAAGGCCCATTTCCTTTTTGTAAGGTTTTATGTAATTTGCCAGACGTTTTACCTGGTTTAAGTCAAAGGAATCCTCTAAGGTTTCATCCACATCATAACGGTTTCTTGCCATCTTAACAGCCTCCTTTCGCTGCGGAATTTTCAGGGAACAGCTCTTTCGGAATTTCTCCGTACTGGCTGTGGAAGGTTTCGGCATAATAGCCGCCTTTCTTCATCAGCTCCTCGTGGCTGCCCTGCTCAATGATGCGGCCTTTGTCCATAACTAAAATCAGGTCGGCATCTTTAATGGAAGAGATGCGGTAGGCAATGATGAAAATAGTGCATTTCTTGTCAATATTTTTAAGCTGCTTCTGGATATAGCTTTCGGTTTCCATATCCACGGCAGAAGTGGTGTCATCCAAAATCAGAATGGAAGGGTCCTTAAGCAGTGCTCTTGCTAAGGAAATACGCTGTTTCTGACCGCCGGAAAGTCCTACGCCGCGTTCTCCCACAATGGTGTCGTAGCCGTCCGGCATGGCACTGATAAAGTGGTTGGCGTCCGCCATAATGGCAGCTTTTTTGACATCCTCAAAGGAACAGTCGGGACGGCCGTAGGCAATGTTGCCTTCGATGGTATCGGAAAACAGGAACACATCCTGCATGGCCATGCCGATGTTGTCACGAAGATTGTATAAATCCATATTCCGCACATCCTCACCGTCAATGCGTACCGTGCCGGAGGTGGTATCATAGAAACGGCAGAGCAGGTTCATAATCGTGGATTTGCCGGCACCGGTGGAGCCGATGATGCCCACGGTCTGACCGGGCTTTACCTTGAAGTTGATGTCCATGACGATGTCCTCGTCGTCCGCACGGTAGGACACGTTTTCAAATTCCACGGCGCCGTTTAAGTGGGTATGGGTGCCGGTGTAAGGGGTTTTGACATGGGGCTCTTCGTTGTAGGTGGTGTAAATTTTTTCCACGGAGGTAATGAAGTTGCCGATGTCATTGACCAGCCAGCCCGCCATACGAAGGGGATTGTTAAGCATCCACAGATAACCGTTTACCACAACCAGGTCGCCTAAGGTAATCTCGCCCTGAATTACCATGTAGCCGCCGTAGAGCATAAGGATGATGTTCAAGGAATACGCCAGCACTTCAAAAATGGGCACGTATTTTTTCCATACACCGGATGCAGAAATCTGGGCTGCACGGAAGGCGTCGTTTTCTTTGTTGAATTTTTCGATTTCGTAGTCTTCCTTGGAAAAGGCTCTAACCACGCGGTTGCCGCTGACATTTTCCTGCACAAAAGCATTTAAGGAAGAGAAGCAGTCGCGGTTCCGCTTAAAAGCGGGCTTTACTTCTTTGGACTGCATATAGGTGCACAGCGCGGTAAAAGGCAGTACAACAAGCATGCAGAGAGCTAACTTTGCATTGACGGTAAAAATCATGACAAGCGCAAAGACAAACATCAGGACATTTTCCAGAGTGTTGTAGATGACATAAGCCACAAAATGGCGGATGGCATCCATATCGCCGGTCTGACGGCTCATCAGGTCACCGGTTCTCTTCTTATTATAAAAGGCAAAGTCCTCCTGCAGGAGTTTGCGGTATACTTTGTCCCGCATGTCATACAGAACTCCCTGGGATGCCGTCTCGAAGACAAGCTGGTAGTAAAAGCGCAGGGCGCCGCGGATAATGACAATTAAGAGCATCAGTCCGACCAGGGGGTAGAGCAGGTTGTACCGTCCGCCGGTGATGACGTCATCGACAATCATACCGGATATGTAGGGATTGACGATGTTCAGGGCGGTAATCAGGATGGTAAGAAAAATTCCGAGAATCAGATTTTTACGGTATTTCTTCAAAAAGGAGAAAAACCATTTCATAGGTGTCATAGTAAAACCTCCGGATAATGTAAATAGTGAAAAATAAATTTTTACACGGTAAATTCTATGAAAAATATTATCATACGGCTTCTAAAAGGAAATGGACTATCTTGTATGTTGTTTGTATCTTTTTGCAAAAAACCTTTTACATTTATCTTTGTTTTTTGTAAAATAAGAAAAGCAGGATTTACAGGTTGTGGAAAGGCGTGGAGCAGATATGTGTGACAGACAGGAGAATATACAACTGGAAAATTTTAATCCGACCTTTCTTTTTACCTGGAAGGGAAAACGTGACCAGGACGAAAAAAGGTACCATTGCCACGACTTTCTGGAAATCGCGTTTATGATGTCGGGCTCCGGCTTTTACCGGATTGACGGAAAGGTTTACCCCGTGGAAGAGGGCGATGTGCTTATCTTAAATCCCGGCGTTATGCATCAGGGACTGGTGAAAGACAAACAGACCGCCGTTACGGAATTTTTCGTGGGAGTATCGGACATCCACATAAAGGGGCTGCCGGACAATGCGTTCCCGCTGCCGGAGGGCAATGCCATTGTGCATACCACGGGCGAGCTGCAGCGGAAGCTTTTTAAGCTCTGCGCTTCGCTGGAAGCGGAAAATGCCGAGTGCTGGGATGGCCGGTATTTTATGATGAAGGCCTACATGATGCAGATGCTTCTTTTGCTTTTAAAAAGCCAGATGGAGCCGCAGGAGATTAAAAGCGGTTATGCATTTGAGTCCGTCAATAAAAAGTATGTGGTGGAGCAGATAGTCAGCTATTTTGAAGACCATTATGCGGAAAAAATCTCCCTCGATACCATTGCGGAAAATATGTATTTAAGTCCCTTTTACATATCCAAAATTTTTAAGAGCGAGACGGGGGAAGCGCCCATACGGCATCTGATTAACATCCGCCTGCAGAAGGCACTGGAGCTTTTGCAGAAGGAGGGTTACACCAATATCAAGGAAGTGGCGGCAGCCGTGGGATATGACGATGCGTACCATTTCAGCAAGCTGTTCAAAAAGCATTTCGGTTTTCCGCCGTCTCAGGCGAAAAACTCAATAATACAGTAGATAGGAGAAGTTGCAATGCGTTATTTTTTTACCGGAAAAATTGACAAGAAAGAGAATGGATTTGTAATCCAGCTTCCTTTTAATGTGTGGGAGGTCTGTAAGCTGCGCGATGAAATCAAAGCAGACATGGTTCTGGACAACGAAATCATTGCCTGCAAGCTGCTGCCCAAGGAAAAAGGAAATTATGAAATTCATATTGAAGACAAGGATGCCATCAAGGTTGACCTTACAAAGACCCACCAGATGCTCCTGCATATCAGCGGCAGCATCATTGAGGTTTCTCCCGACAGCCCTTACAGCTTTGATAACCCCATCCGTAAAATTGACAGCGTGCAGGTTATCATCCAGCCGGAGGACGGTCTTTGCGGACAGACCTGCGTAGCCATGCTGGCAGGTGTTACCATTGCGGATGTTATCCGCGTTATGGACTGCAGGGAGTGGCAGGCAACCATGGGTATGGTGATTTCCGCCCTGAACTATTACGGAATCGACCACAAGGATGTCATTACGTACACTGAGGGCAGGGACTGTGTGCTTCCCAAGTGCTGTATCTTAATGGAAAGAATGGGCAGATACTGCCATTATCTTGTATACTTTGACGGCAAATACTACGATTCCAACTTAGGTGTTTTGGAAGAGTACGATAAGAGCAAACTGCTCGGCTATCTGGAAATCAAGTGTGAATAAGTATTTATAAAATAAATATTAAATCCGCTTTGCAGGGCAAAAATAAGAAATGATAAGAAAACGTGAGAAAAAGAGAGATAATATATAGATTGAATGAGCAGAACTGCTCTGCATACGGTTGCAAAGAACTGCATATAAAACTAATATATACTTTAGTAATTAGCACTCATGAACATTGAGTGCTAACAAAACATAAGACTTTAAGGAGGCATTCATTATGAAGTTAGTACCACTTGGCGACAGAGTCGTATTGAAACAGTTAGTAGCAGAAGAAACAACAAAATCCGGTATTGTTCTTCCGGGACAGAATAAAGAAAAACCCCAGCAGGCAGAAGTTATTGCAGTAGGTCCCGGCGGTGTGGTAGACGGCAAGGAAGTTAAAATGGAAGTGAAAGTCGGAGATCAGGTTATCTATTCCAAATATGCGGGAACAGATGTAAAGATTGAAGACGAAGAATACATTATTGTAAGACAGAGCGATATCTTAGCAGTTATCGAGTAAAAAAAGAAAAAACGGAGGCGTTTTCATTATGGCAAAAGAAATTAAATACGGAGCAGATGCTCGTGCAGCATTAGGCAGAGGTGTAGACCAGTTGGCAGACACCGTCAGAGTAACACTTGGACCCAAAGGCAGAAACGTAGTACTGGATAAGTCCTTCGGCGCTCCCCTTATCACCAACGACGGTGTTACCATTGCAAAAGAGATAGAACTGGAAGACCCGTTTGAAAACATGGGTGCCCAGTTAGTAAAAGAAGTAGCAACCAAGACAAACGATGTAGCAGGTGACGGTACCACAACCGCAACCGTTCTGGCACAGGCAATGATTAATGCCGGTATGAAGAACTTGGAAGCAGGTGCAAATCCCATTATCTTAAGAAAAGGTATGAAGAAAGCTACCGACTGTGCTGTTGAGGCCATCGAAAAGATGAGCTCCAAAGTAAACGGCAAGGAACATATTGCAAGAGTCGCTACCATTTCCGCAGGAGATGAAGAAGTCGGCAACCTGGTAGCAGATGCTATGGAGAAGGTTTCCAAGGACGGTGTTATCACCATTGAGGAAAGCAAGACCATGCAGACCGAACTGGATTTAGTAGAAGGTATGCAGTTTGACAGAGGCTACATTTCCGCATACATGGCAACCGATATGGATAAGATGGAAGCTACTCTGGAAAATCCGTACATCCTCATTACCGACAAGAAGATTTCCAACATTCAGGAAATCCTTCCTCTGTTAGAGCAGATTGTACAGTCCGGCGCAAAGCTGCTAATCATTGCAGAAGACGTAGAGGGCGAAGCTCTTACCACTCTGATTGTCAACAAACTGCGTGGTACCTTCAATGTAGCAGCTGTTAAGGCTCCCGGCTATGGCGACAGAAGAAAAGCAATGCTGGAGGATATCGCTATTCTGACCGGCGGTCAGGTCATCAGCTCCGAACTTGGTCTGGAACTGAAAGACACCACCATGGAACAGCTTGGCCGTGCTAAATCCGTTAAGGTTCAGAAAGAGAATACCGTTATCGTTGACGGTGAAGGTGACAAGGATGCCATTGCAGCCCGTGTTGCACAGATTAAGAAGCAGATTGAAGAAACCACTTCTGATTTCGACAGAGAAAAATTACAGGAAAGACTTGCCAAACTGGCAGGCGGCGTAGCTGTTATCCGTGTAGGAGCCGCTACCGAAACCGAAATGAAGGAAGCAAAGCTTCGTCTGGAAGATGCTCTTGCAGCTACCAGAGCAGCCGTAGAAGAAGGTATTATCTGCGGTGGTGGTTCTGCTTACATCCATGCAAGCAAGGAAGTAGAAAAGCTGCGTGATACTCTCGAAGGAGACGAAAAGACCGGTGCCAACATCGTTCTTAAGGCTCTGGAAGCTCCTCTGTACCACATTGCCGCAAACGCAGGTCTGGAAGGCAGCGTAATTGTAAACAAAGTTAAGGAACTGAAACCCGGCATGGGCTTCGATGCTCTGAAGGGTGAATATGTAGATATGGTTGCAGACGGCATCCTGGACCCTGCAAAGGTTACCAGAAGCGCACTGCAGAATGCAACCAGCGTAGCATCCACACTGCTGACTACCGAGTCCGTTGTAGCAAACATCAAGGAAGACACCCCTGCAATGCCCGCAGGCGCAGGCATGGGCGGTATGATGTAAGCCGCAGCGTTACCGTAAAATAACGAACCGATAATTTCATAAAAACAGCCGTTTCCCGTATGGGAGGCGGCTGTTTTTTTGTGCAATACAGAAATAAGGATTAACTATCAAATTCAACAGACACTGTCTGCTAAATTGTGATGGTTGTATTATTGTGAACTTTTAACAATTTCAGACCCGGATAAGCGGAGCTTTTATGAAAAGGAAGCCATTAACTCCGGTTGGTCTGTACGGGAAATGAAGCGACAGATATCTACTTCTCTTTATGAAAGATTATTACTTTCGGCAGGTAAAGCCAATAAAGAAACGGTGCTTGGGCTTGCAGAAAAAGGAATTGAAATAGCAGAACCGCTTGATATCATAAAAGCCCCTATGTTTGGGTATTATTCTATGTACAGATAAGGATAGTATTGCCGCTGAGTATGCGTTGGGAGGTCTGTCCAATAATATATTTGCTTCCCGCTATGTTTCTTATATCCCCGATAAAAAACAGCTTATAGAACAGGTGGAAGCTGTCTTGCATAAATGGAATAAATAAAAAAAGCCGTGATGCAACAACCGAACTACAGTTGAAGCATCGCGGCTTTCTTTTTTATGTCAGATAGTTATGGTTATTCCTTCTCCATGCCTTCTTTTTTACGGATAAACAGGAGTGTAACGCCCATCAGCACGATACATACGGGCAGGGCAATCCAGGCGCTGGAAAGTACACCGACCAGGTTGCAGATACCCATGATAGCATAACCGAGGAAGCAGAATACCGCAACAAACAGCGCATAAGGAAGCTGCGTTGCAACATGGTTTACATGGTTGCAGTGACCGCCTGCGGAAGCCATGATGGTGGTGTCGGAAATGGGAGAGCAGTGGTCTCCGCAAACGGCACCGGCAAGGCAGGAGGCAATGGAAATAACCATCATCTGTCCGGAAGGGAATACACCCAGCACAATGGGGATAAGAATACCGAAGGTACCCCAGCTTGTACCGGTTGCAAATGCTAAGAATGCGGCAATCAGGAAGACAATCATGGGAAGGAATCCCTGGAATCCCTGCGCAGAACCGCTGACGATGTTGCTGACGTAAACTTTGGCACCGAGCAGGTTTGTCATGCCGGAAAGGGTCCATGCCAGAGTCAGAATTAGAATAGGAGCAACCATGGCTTTGAAGCCCTCGGGGATACAGTCAGCAAATTCCTTAAAGGTAATGACACCGCGGAGCATATAGTAGAAGAAAGTGAAAATCAGGGTAATGAAACCGCCGATTACCAGACCTACGGATGCATCGGAGCCTGCAAAAGCATCAATGAAGGAGGTTCCTTCAAAGAAGCCGCCGGTATAAATCATACCTAAGACACAGGTGGCAATCAGAACGACTACGGGGATGATTAAGTCAGCCACGATAGCATGGGGATTACCCTGGGCATCGGAGGTTTCCTCGTAAGGACGGTCGGGCGTGGTAAACAAATCTCCCTTGATGGCATTCCATTCATGCTTCTTCATGGGACCGAAATCCACCTTTAAGAAGGTGATGAAAAGAATCATGGCAAGGGTCAGCAGTGCATACAGGTTGTACGGAATGGTCTGTAAAAAGACGGCAAATCCGTTGATGCCCGCTTCTTCCGGTACGGAAGAGGTAACGGCAGCAGCCCAGGAAGAAATCGGTGCAATAATGCAGACGGGAGCTGCGGTGGCATCAATTAAGTAGGAGAGCTTGGCACGGGAGATTTTGTGGCGGTCCGTAACGGGGCGCATAACGCTTCCTACGGTCAGACAGTTGAAATAGTCATCCACGAAAATCAGAACACCGAGCGCCATGGTGGCAAGCTGCGCACCGACTCTGGTTTTAATATGTTTGGAAGCCCAGCGGCCAAAAGCTGCGGAACCGCCTGCCTTGTTCATCATGGCAACCATGATGCCCAAAAGCACTAAGAAAATTAAAATACCGACATTCCAACTGTCGGCAAGCTTAAACACCATACCGCCCTCTTCGTTGAATAACATGGTGTTCATGGTACGTTCCAGACTGCCGTTTGTGCAAAGCAGGGCACCGGTTAATACACCGACAAACAGGGAAGTATACACTTCTTTGGTAATCAGTGCAAGTGCGATGGCAATAACAGGGGGCAGAAGGGAAAGAGGAGTGGCATAGACACTGCTTTCACCGGCAAGTAAGTCGGCGGGGCCTGCAACATTATACACGATTAAGCCCACAATGGCTAAAAGGAGAATGGATAATCCGATTCTTTTTGCTTTCATAAAAGCCTTCCTTTCCTATCACAACGGTTCTTCGTGGGAATCGATGCGGTTTATAAAATTTTTTATACTATTTTAACAGAATATGTATTTTTATGCAACAAAAAAACTGTGGAGAAAAGAGGTATTAACCTCAAATTCCACAGTTTCTCTATTACATTAACACAGACAATTCAGCGACCGGACGGAATGCTTAGAAAGACTCCTGGTAAGAATGCTTGGGAAGCTGCTTCTTCCAGACCTTGAGTCCGCCGTGGTTCCGGTACATTTTATACATGGAATACACCATATCCACACTTAAGGCAATGCCTAAAACCCAGGCAAGAACCGTAGCCCGTTCGGCGGGAATGGCAGCCAGATGGTCAAGAATCGGCATGCAGAGCTTATCCATAAAAGTGGTAATAATCAAAGCAAAACCGAGGCTTGTCGGAACGGAGGTGTAACGGGTAATGTGAAGAGGAATTACCGTGTAGTCCCACCAGTAGAAGTGGCAGACCTTTTCCACTAAGGTTCCCAGGATGATTTCCCCCACACTGACCGCCAGCATTACAATAACGAAATAAATAATAAACCGGACAAAAGCTTCTTTTTTCTTTATCTGAAAAGGTAAAAACATGGTGGCGGGCGTGCCGAGTATCAGATAAAGGGTAAGCATCGCCAATCCGTAACCAAATAAAAACGGCAGATGCATGTTCCGGTTGTCGATATAGCCCTTTGTGAGAGCCAGCCAGCCGTCCTCGACCACGAAGCCTAAGAATGAAACAAACACCGCCATCAGTATGTAAGTTGCTATTGAGTAACTCATATGTATACCTGCCTTTCAGTAACTCGCAAAGTTTGGACCGTAGGTACAAATTTGCGTGTGAAAAATCCATTTTTCACACTGATTTCCTTTGTAGTAAAATGTCTTGCGACATTTCTGGGAGAAACATTGACATTTTGTTGAAAAAATGTTATCATGTTACAGATGTAACAGTGATACATGTATCTCACTGGCATAAATGTATCACCTTATGTGAATTTCGTCAAGTGCCTTTTGAAAAGAAAGAAGATGATAATTGTGGAAAATATCTTAAAGACTCTGGCAAAAGAGAGAAATGTATACCGGCTTTCCGGCAAGGAAGCGGGGCAGCTTACGAAAGAGTGCCTGCAGCTTGCACTGGTGGATTTGATGGCGGAAAAGTCATTTGAAAAAATTACCGTTACGGAGCTGGTACTAAAGTCCGGTGTGTCGAGACAGTCATTCTATCGGAACTACGAAACGAAGGAAGATATTTTAAAAGACCTGCATCAGGGAATGGAAAATGCCGTGGTGGAGATTGCGGATGATGTCAGCGTGGATGACAGCTACAGCTGGTTTGAACGGTTCTTTTCTTATATCAGAAAAAACGGCGAATACTTCGGTCTGCTGATAAAAGCAAGGGAAAAACAGCAGAGTAATTTTTCGTTTTTGCCTTCCTTAAAGGAAATTTTCCGGCTGGATGACAAAGAGGAGCAGTACCGCATGTGTGCCTATGAGGGTGGGCTCAATGCCATCTGCAAGGAATGGATTGCCGAAGGCATGACGGAGAGCGTGGAGGATATGGCACATTTGTGCGACAGTATTTTCGGAAATATCCACAAACGTCTGATGCATAAGCGGGTAAAAGAGGCGATGGCGTAACCTGAAAACGGAAAATGCCGTGTATAAGTGCGGTTAAAAAAGTTTCTTTATATGCGGGGACAGATATTTGCGGGTAAAATAAGCACAGAGACCGGTAAAGCAGCCGGTCAGAATACCGCTTATGACAAGCACCGGCGCATAGGCAAGCACACCGAACCCTCCGGTAAACAGGCAGGCAGCCATAAGTTGTCCGGCATTGTGGGCGAGGGCGCCGAAGATACTGATGAGCACCGGAAATCTGCCGCACAGAAAACGGTACAGAAACCACATGATAAGAAAACACAATATGCCACCGCACAGACTGTAGACAAAGCTCATGGCCTGACCGGCACAGAAGGCAGACAGAAAAATACGCATCAGGAGAACGAGAAGAGTTTCTCCCGGTGTGAAATCATATAATAAAAGCAAAGTGACCACATTGGCAAGTCCGAGCCGGACTCCGGGTATGGGAACGAGCGGAGGGAAAAAGCTCTCCGCAAGGGAAATACACAGGGAGACGGCAAGAAAGACCGTCAGTGTGGTCATTTTTTTCAGTGGCAGACGGGTATTTTTACGGGACATAAAACTCCTTTAAGTAATAACGGTAATCAGAATTATGCAACAACGGTAATCAGCCGTGCACGGATAATCCGGCAACAGTATCAATAAGTAACGGCATCCATATTGGAAGTACTTTCTTCCTTATATATAATGGCAAGCTTATGGGGCAGACAGATAATGGGCAGCCTGCCGGTATTGTTCTTGCTGAAAAGAACGCAGAGCCTGTCGGGGCAGTCGGCATCCGTTACGGCAATTCCTCCGGCACTTACGGTAATTTCGTTGTATTCTCCCGCGGAAGAAGTAAGACGGAAGGAATAGGGCTTTTTTACGGAAGAAAAATCAATTTCCCGGAGCAGGACACCGTTCTGATAGATGCAGGCTTTCTTTTGCCCACCGTACGTTCCTCCTTTATATAGAAGAAACAGGGAAAAGAAAAGCAGCAGAAAAAGAAGAAGCAGCAAAAACAGCACTTTTCCCAGCATTTTTTTATCGTTTTTCAAAATAATCAGACCTTTCCGTGACGGTAAAGTTCATTACCCCATATTGTCAAGGGGTGGTTTGTTTGTTATACTTATGAAAGTTAGTATAACAAAAGGAAGCAGGGAAATGAAGAGGTTTACAGCAAGTTTTTTTGCACTTCCCGCGGCAGCACTTCTGTTCCTTTCAGGATGTGGAAATGCCGTAAAGGAATATGAGGCCGTGGATACCGCCATGGGCACCGTCGTTACCCAGAAACTGTATACGGAAGGGGACGATGTGACCGGGGATGTGGAGCGGCTGCTTTCCGACCTGGAGGAAACAAAACTCTCCCGCAGGATAGCCGGTTCAGAGATTGCAAAGCTGAATGCCAATGCCGGAACAGGCACCTACACGGAAGTTTCCGGGGAACTGGCAGAGACACTGCAGGAGCTTTCCGGCATCTATGAGGACAGCGGCGGGGCGCTGGATGTGTCCATCGGAGCACTGGTGAGCCTCTGGGATATTGATGCCCACGCACAGGAAAGCTATGAAGATAAAACAGAAGTCTACCGCTTACCGGGTGAGACGGAAATAAAAGAGGCGCTGTCTTACAGCGGATTTTCCAAAATAGAAAGAAAAGACAACAGCTTTTTACTGCCGGAGAGCATGGTGCTGGATTTGGGAGCCGTAGGAAAAGGGCTTGCCTGTGACGATATCCTTGCCTATCTGGAAGAACAGGCGGAGGTAAAGGCGGCGGTGATTTCCGTGGGCGGAAGCATCCTTACCTATGGAGAAAAGCCGGACGGCACGGCGTTTAAGGTCGCCGTTACGGACCCCTTTGACACAGACACCTACCGTGGATATCTGACACTTAAGGGCAACTGGTTTGTGTCTACTTCGGGGGATTATGAACGCTTTGTGGAGGTGGACGGCAAACGGTATCACCACATATTAAATCCGGCTACCGGGTATCCGGCAGAGAGCGGAGTAAAGAGCGTTACCATTTTGAGCAAAAACGGCATGATAAGCGACGCCCTTTCCACGGCATGCTTTGTGCTGGGAGAAGAAAAGGGGACTTTGCTGGCAGAAAAATACGGAGTGGAAGCACTGTTTATTTTAGAGGATGGAAACATCAGCATGACGGAGGGCATGCAGGAATATTTTACAGAGCAGACAAAATAAGGTGTGTAACAAAATACATACGGAAAAAGGAGAGAGGATATGGGAGATTTATTTGAGTACAAGTGTCCGTGCTGCGGCGGTGCCATTACCTTTAACAGCGCCGCACAGAAGATGAAATGTCCGTACTGCGGAACAGAGTTTGAAATGGAAACCCTGAAGGCCATGGACGAGGAACTGAAGGCGGAACAGCCGGAAAACATGGAATGGGATATGCCCGACGGAGATACCTTTAAGGAGGACGAAACGGCGCACATGAGAGTTTATACCTGCCAGTCCTGCGGCGGCGAAATCGTGGGAGACGAAAACTTAGGTTCTTCCCGCTGCCCGTACTGCGACAGCACCATTGTTATGAAGGGTATGTTTGCGGGAGACTTAAAGCCCGATTACGTTATTCCTTTTAAGATTGACAGGAATGCGGCAAAGGAAGGTCTGGGCAGACACCTCAAAGGAAAGAGGCTGCTTCCCAAAGTATTTAAGGATGAAAACCATATTGATGAAATAAAGGGACTGTATGTGCCGTTCTGGATGTTTGACTCCAAGGCGGATGCCAATGCCAGATATGATGCCACCAAGGTAAAACGCTGGTCCGATGCCCGGTATGAATATACGGAAACCAGCTATTACAGTGTTTCCAGAGCCGGAAATCTTTTGTTTGAGAATGTGCCGGCGGACGGTTCCTCCAAGATGGATGACGATTTGATGGAGTCCGTCGAACCCTTCGATTTCAAGGGTGCGGTGCCGTTCCAGACTGCTTATCTGGCAGGTTATCTGGCGGATAAATATGATGTGACGGCGGAAGAAAATGTGGACAGAGTCAATGCCCGTATCAAAAAGAGCACGGAAGATGTATTCAGATCCACGGTACAGGGATACGATACGGTAAATACCGTCAACTGTAATGTAAGACTGCAGGGCGGCAAGGTGAAATATGTGCTCTGCCCGGTGTGGATTTTAAATACCACCTGGAAGGGCGAAAAGTACGTCTTTGCCATGAACGGACAGACCGGAAAATTTGTTGGCAACCTGCCGCTTGACAAAGTAGCATACAAAAGATGGCTCTTTGGTCTGACCGGACTTTACACGGTCATTGCATTTATCATTTCACTGTTATTTTTCGTAATATAAATAAAGGAGGAAAAGATTATGTTTTTACAGGCATTTTCATCCCTGGCGGCTGTGAGCACCATTGTAAACGCAGGCGGGGATACTTATAATATACCGATACATATTCTCATTGCGCTGGTAATCGGCTTTATTGTGGCGTTCCTTACCGTAAGCGGCATGAAGGCAAAGTTAAAGAGCGTGGAGAAAAGAGAAACCGCACAGGAATATGTGAAGCAGAACAGCCTGCGTCTGTCCACCAAGTCGGACCGCTTCCTGTATGTGAAGAAGGATCGGCAGGAGAAGCCACAGAACAACAATAACAGGTAACCGTGCGCAAAACCTGCGAAGAAGACAGAAATTATCAGGAAATGAAGGGAAAAACATGAAACTGAAAAATATAAAAGGTATAGCACTTATCATGACGGCAGCGCTTCTTTTGACCGGCTGCGGACAGAAAAGAGCGAAAACGGGGGAAGGTCTTCCGGATAAAGAAACCCGTACCGAAACAGAAGACGGATCACATGCTGAAACGCTGCCGGAAGAAACCAGGGAGAATAACGGCAGAACGGATGAAGCGGTGCTTCCTCTGCATCTTATTAAGGGAGAACAGTCTGACAGCTATTACAAGGATGATGATTACAGTAACAAATTAGTGGAAATGAAATACGGAGTCATTGCCCTGACTGAGGAAGATGAAGAAAAGTATCCGGAACTGGCACAGGCTCTTAAGAAGCTGTCGGAGGAAAATAAAAATACCCTACTTACCGATTATGAAAATTTAAAAACCCAGGCAGAGGAGGACCTGAAAGCAGCGAAAGAAGGCGGATATGAAGTATATACGCCTTACTCTACGGAATGTTCTTTTTATGTAAACAGGGCGGACAACAGAGTCCTCTCCCTTGGAAAAAGCGGTTATGATTACTGGGGCGGTGCCCATGGAACCGGCTATAGCACAGGCTGCAACTATAATGCCCGGACCGGGGAAGAACTGCGGATTCGGGATGTAGTAACGGATATGGATACGTTTGCGGGACTGATAGAGGAAAAGGTTTACGAAAGCGGCCTGACAAGGGAGGATCTGTTTCTGGACGAAGAGGAAACCTTAAAGGATTATATTTTAAGGGCGGCTGCGGATCATACCCTGAACTGGGAAATCACAAATGAAGGAGTGACCGTATGGTTCAATCCTTATGAAATTTCCTATTATGCGGCGGGAATGCCGTCGGGAAGCGTAAGTTTTGCCGGGCATCCTGAAGTATTTTCCGATTACTATGCGGAAACGGCCCGGACTTATGTCTACGCGATAGAAGGTCTGGATGTATCGGACATTGATTTCGACGGAGATGGTAAGGCAGATGAACTCAGGGTATGGGCATCCGCCGATGAATACGGAACCTATGAAGCACTGAAAGTATCCGTGAATGGTGTGGAAACCAGTAAGGACATCTGGGCATACAGCTATGATCCCTACATCCTGCATACGGCGGACGGTAAAAATTATCTGTATGTCATCTGCGGCAGCGACAATGACTACCGGATGCTGGAGGTGTTTGATATAAACGGCAGCAGTGCCGTGTATGTCGGCGAGGTAAACAACTGTGGTCTTAGGGCACAGCTTTTGGATGCTTCTTCCTATTTATATGGGGAAGAAATTCTGACCGACCCGGAAAACTTTTATCTGGAAAGCCGGATGGACGTGTTAAGTACCTATTCCGCCAGCCGGAAGTACCATGTGGGAGCGGACGGCATGCCGGTGGCCGATGAAGCCTTTTATCAGATAGACACCAGCACATACGAGTGGAGAGAGCCTCTTACGGCAAAACAGGATGTGCCCTGCATGCAGGTGGCAGAGGACGGCAGTGTGATAGCAGAAAATGCCGTGATACCGGCAGGAACCAGTCTCATGTTATATCGGACGGACGGCAGCAGCCTTGTGGATTTAAAAGCGGGTGATACACTGTACCGGATAGAGGTGGACCATTCCGAATGGCCGTATACAATAAACGGTGTAGAGGAAGAAGAATATTTTGACGGCGTTATGTATGCCGGTTGACGGAAGTCTTTTTCCTGTAGTATAATTTAAGTTACGTTTGAAATGTAAGACTGCCTTTGCAAATCCCTGCAAAGGAGTGTCGGAATAAAGGAGATTTTTGAGATGAGCAAAATCATTTTAACCGGAGACCGCCCTACCGGAAGACTTCACGTAGGTCATTATGTAGGCTCTCTTCGTAAGAGAGTGGAGTTACAGAATTCCGGAGAATATGACAAGATTTTTATTATGATTGCCGATGCACAGGCGCTGACCGACAATGCGGACAATCCGGAGAAAATCAGACAGAATATTATTGAAGTGGCACTGGATTATTTATCCTGCGGCCTGGATCCTGCCAGGTCCACCCTGTTTATCCAGTCTCAGATTCAGGAACTTGCGGAACTATCTTTTTACTATATGAACCTGGTTACCGTTTCCAGACTGCAGCGGAATCCTACCGTAAAGTCGGAAATCCAGATGCGTAATTTTGAGACCAGTATCCCGGTGGGATTTTTCACGTATCCCATCAGCCAGGCAGCCGATATTACCGCGTTCAAGGCAACGACCGTTCCCGTCGGTGAAGACCAGCTTCCCATGATTGAACAGTGCCGTGAAATCGTAAGAAAGTTCAATTCCGTTTACGGAGAAACCCTGGTGGAGCCGGAAGCGCTTGTTCCGAAGAATGAGGTCTGTAGCCGACTGCCCGGTATTGACGGCAAGGCTAAAATGAGCAAATCCCTCGGCAACTGCATATATCTGTCCGATTCCGCGGATGAAGTGCGTACCAAGATTATGAGCATGTTTACTGACCCCAACCACTTAAAGGTAAGCGACCCCGGTTCCTTAGAGGGCAACACCGTATTTACCTATCTGGATGCGTTCTGCAAGGATGAGCAGTTTGAGCGTTACCTGCCCGAATATGCAAATCTGGACGAGTTAAAGGCACACTACCAGAGGGGCGGTCTGGGCGACGTTAAGGTAAAGAAATTCTTAAACAACGTTATGCAGGAAGAATTAGAGCCCATCCGCAACCGCAGAAAAGAGCTGCAGAAGCAGATTCCCGAAATCTACGAAATCTTAAAGAAGGGAAGCGAAGTGGCAAGGGAAGAAGCTGCGAAGACCATGTCAGAGGTCAAGGCAGCCATGAAGATTAATTACTTCGACGATGCGGCGCTGATTGCCGGCCAGGCAGATAAATACGCACGGGAATAAAAGCCCATTATACGGAAAATTAAGGGTTTACAAGTAAAGTAAAATGTGGTAATTTTATTAAGTATGGTTTAACCGATGCGCAGGTTATGGACACTCCGACCCGGCCTTCGTATCCGGTGTTTACTAAATAATTTTTTAGGAGGATTTTATTATGATTTCCAAAGAGAAGAAAACAGCTATTATCAATGAGTATGCAACAAAGCCCGGAGATACCGGTTCACCCGAAGTACAGATTGCCGTACTGACCGAGAGAATCAAAGAGTTAACCGAGCATATGAAGCAGAACCCCAAGGATCATCACTCCAACAGAGGTCTTTTAAAGATGGTTGGTCAGAGACGTGGTCTGCTTGATTATTTAAAAGAAAAGGATATCGAAAGATATCGTGCAATCATTGCTAAGCTGGGAATCAGAAAGTAATTATGATGCAAAGAGCGGAGTATGTCCAAAACAGGCTGCTCCGCTTTTTTACGCGGCTTCGCTTCTGACAAAGACAGGGCGGAGAGCAAAGTCACTTTATTCACCTCTTTGGGTAAACGAAACCCCGAGACCGCTGAAAAGTATATTTGCGTAAGTGTATTTTTCAGTAGTTTCGGTGTTTTACCCAGAGCCCCTTCCGCCGAGGCGGATTGTAAAAAAAGCAAGGAGATAAGTATGTACAAGACTTTTTCAATGGAGCTTGCAGGCCGTACTTTAAGTGTTGATATCGGCAGAGTCGGCAAGCAGGCAAACGGATGTGCATTCATGCACTATGGCGAAACAACAGTATTATCCTGTGCAACAGCATCGGACAAGCCCAGAGACGGCATTGATTTCTTCCCTTTAAGCGTAGAGTACGAAGAAAAATTATATGCGGTAGGAAAAATTCCGGGCGGCTTCAACAAGAGAGAAGGAAAGGCAAGCGAAAATGCCATTCTGACCAGCCGTGTTATCGACAGACCCATGCGTCCGCTGTTCCCCAAGGATTACCGCAACGATGTTACCTTAAACAATATGGTTATGAGTGTGGATCCTGCATGCCGTCCCGAACTGGTGGCTATGTTAGGCGCTGCTATTGCAACCTGCATTTCCGACATTCCTTTTGACGGTCCCTGTGCAATGACCCAGGTGGGCATGATTGACGGCGAACTGATTATCAACCCTTCCCAGGAGCAGTGGAAGAACGGCGACTTAAACTTAACCGTAGCATCTACCAGAGAAAAGGTTATCATGATTGAAGCCGGTGCCAATGAAATTCCCGAAGCAGTCATGATGGATGCCATCTACAAGGCACATGAAGTAAACCAGACCGTTATTTCCTTCATCGATGGTATCGTAGCGGAAGTGGGAAAGCCTAAGCATGAATATACAAGCTGCGCAATCCCCGCTGAAATGTTTGAGGAAATGAAGAAAATCGTAACTCCCAAAGAAATGGAAGTTGCGGTATTTACCGATGACAAACAGACCAGAGAAGAAAATATCAAGAACATTACCGAAAAGCTCAGCGAGGCATTTGCAGAAAACGAAGAGTGGCTGGCAGTTTTAGGCGAAGCAGTATACCAGTATGAGAAGAAGACTGTCCGCAAGATGATCTTAAAGGATCACAAGCGTCCCGACGGCCGTGAAATCACCCAGATCCGTCCTCTTGCTGCAGAAGTGGATCTGATTCCCAGAGTTCATGGTTCCGCTATGTTTACCAGAGGACAGACACAGATCTGTAACGTATGTACATTAGCTCCGTTATCCGAAGCACAGAAGGTAGACGGCTTAGATGAAAACGAAACATCCAAGAGATATATGCATCAGTATAACTTCCCTTCCTACTCCGTAGGTGAGACCAAGGTTTCCAGAGGTCCGGGACGTCGTGAAATCGGTCACGGTGCACTGGCAGAGAGAGCACTTATTCCCGTGCTTCCTTCCGAAGAGGAATTCCCTTATGCAATCCGTACCGTATCCGAAACCTTTGAGTCAAACGGTTCTACATCCATGGCTTCTACCTGTGCATCCTGCATGTCCTTAATGGCTGCCGGTGTTCCCATCAAGAAGATGGTAGCGGGTATTTCCTGCGGTCTGGTTACCGGTGAAACCGATGACGATTTCGTACTTCTTACCGATATTCAGGGACTGGAAGATTTCTTCGGCGATATGGACTTTAAGGTAACCGGCACGACTGACGGTATTACCGCAATCCAGATGGATATTAAAATTCATGGTCTGACCAGACCTATCGTGGAAGGCGCTATTGCAAGATGCCGTGAAGCAAGACTCTTCATCATGGACAACTGCATGAAGAAAGCCATTGCCGCTCCCAGAACAGAAGTAGGCAAGTATGCACCCAAGATTATTTCCATCCAGATTGACCCGGATAAGATTGGTGATGTAGTAGGCCAGAGAGGTAAGACCATCAACGAGATTATAGCACGTACCGGTGTAAAGATTGACATTACCGATGACGGTAAGGTATCTGTATGCGGTACCGACAAGGCTATGATGGATAAGGCTGTTGAGATGATTAAGATTATCACCACAGACTTTGAAGAAGGCCAGATTTTCAAGGGCAAGGTTGTAAGCATTAAGGATTTCGGTGCATTCATTGAGTTTGCTCCCGGAAAAGAAGGCATGGTTCACATTTCCAAGATTGCCAAGGAAAGAATTGAGCATGTAGAAGATGTCCTGACCTTAGGCGATGTCGTAACCGTTGTATGCTTGGGCAAGGACAAGATGGGAAGAATCAGCTTCTCTATGAAAGACGTAGCACAGCAGTAAAATGTTATAAAAAGTAAGAAAGGATTACGAACAGATGAAAAAGAAATTAGCAGCCGTTACCGCACTGGCACTTTCCCTTGTACTGAGTGCGTGCTCCCTTCCCGCAAGCAAGACCTGGAAGGACTCCGATTTTCAGTTCCGGAAAGGGGAAGAAACCGTTACCCTTTCCAAAGACAGCGGTTTTATGATTTTCGGTGATGAAACCTATTCCTTCTCCTTTGACGGCAACAACAACCAGGATTACGAAGAGTCCTTCGTACTGGCACGCGGCTTAAAGGTAGGAGATTCCATGGATGAATACCTGAATGAGTTTCAGGTAAAGCCGGCTAACGCTATGTGGGAGCTCGTATATGACTCCGGTGATACCAGAGTGATAAATTACGACAACGAAACCGCAAAAGAGATTTACAAGGAATATGACGATGCCAATGCATGGCTGGATATCGGCTTCTACAAAGACGGTAACAACTGGAAGAACATGGCGGCTGCTGATTTGGCAGACGTATGGTTCTGCGACAAAGACTCCTCTTACAAGGACGATGTAGTAATCCTTTCCGTTAATACAGACGACAGCGGAGACATCCAGTGCATTTCCGTTTATTACTTCACTTACGGATCCGAATGGATTGAATGGCAGGGCTGGGAAGAGTAAACAGACAATCAAACAAAAATCCGAAAAGAACTCGCATTCGCGGGTTCTTTTTTTGATGCCTGTACATATATTAGAGGTAGGCAGAGAGGAAAGTAAAATGAGCAAAGAAAAAAGTCTGATAGCTTTGTTTCCGGCGTCCCTTCGCAGGGAAGGAGAACAGATGCTTACCTTATATGGGGAACTGGAAGAAATCCGCCTCAGGGTGGACAAACCCATTATCTTAAAATTACATAGAGGAGAATTTTTCTTCGGAAAAGACGGCGGTCTTACGAAAAGAAAAGAAGATGCCCGGTGCATCGGGGAAGAACAACTGCGGGATATGCTAAACCAGATTTGCAAGGATTCTCTTTACGCCTTTGAGGACGAAATGAGGCAGGGATTTATCAGCGTATCGGGAGGACACCGGGTCGGGATATGCGGACAGGCTGTCATGGAAACGGATGGCAGCCTTCGCACCTTAAAGCATCCGGGGAGCCTGAATATCCGTGTTTCCCATGAAAAGAAGGGAGCCGCAGACCCGGTTATTCCGTATCTGTACCGGCAGCAAAAAATATGCAATACACTGCTGATTTCTCCGCCTGGGTGCGGAAAAACCACACTTTTACGGGACCTGGTCAGGCAGATTTCGGACGGCAATTTGTACGGAGGGGGTGTTTCCGTGGGCGTGGTCGATGAACGAAGCGAAATCGCCGGAAGCTATCTGGGAATACCGCAAAATGATGTGGGTATCCGGACGGACATTCTGGATGCCTGCCCGAAGGTGCATGGCATGATGATGCTGGTACGTTCCATGGCACCCTCTTTAATCGCCATAGACGAAATCGGCGGCAGGGAGGATGTGGATGCCATCCGGAAGGTGTCGGCATGTGGGTGCAACATTCTGGCAACCATTCACGGCGAAGACAGGCTTTCCCTGCAGGAAAAGACGTATATGCGGGAACTTCTGCAGGAAAAGGTCTTTGAACGGTTTGTGGTGCTCTGGAAACAACAGGGGCATCCGAAGATAAAGGCGGTTTACGGAAAGGATGGGGAAATATGCTGCGGCTTTTCGGAGCAATTTTGATTTTTTCAGGCTGTACGGCGCTGGGACTTTTTTATCGGACAAGGTATTACGAGAGCATCCGGCTTCTTAAGACTATGGAAAAAATACTGGACCTTTTTATCAGTGAGGTCCGATACGGAAAATCCACGCTGCATGAATGCCTGTTTATGATAGCGGAAAAGACGGAAGAGCCGTTTCGGGGCACCATGCTTTCGGTAGGAAAGCTTTTGCAAAAAGAGGACGGAAGGGATTTTTCCGCCTGTTGGGAAGAGGCTTTTGCCGTTCTATTGCAGAAGATGCCGCTTACGAAAGAGGAAAAAGAAAGTTTCCTTTTCTTTGCGAAGGTTAAGGGGTTAAAGGACTGGCAGATGCAGGTGAGAGTCATGGAAGGACATCGGGACGCCATAAAGGAGGCACGCAGGATTCGGGAGCAAAATGTACTGCAGCAGGGGAAATTGGCAACGGGACTTGGTATCATGGGAGGGCTTTTCCTGATTATTGTTCTGTTGTAAGGAGGAGCGTCAGAATGAGTATTGGATTGATTTTTAAGATTGCGGCAGTGGGAATTTTAGTTACCATATTAAGTCAGATATTGAAGCACAGCGGCAGGGAAGAGCAGGCTTTTTTAGTAAGTCTGGCGGGGCTTATCCTGGTGATTTCCTGGATTGTGCCGTATATTTATGAACTGTTTACCAATATACAGGCATTGTTTTCCCTGTAGAAGGCGGGATAGGTAGGAAAATGATAGAGATTACAAAGATTGCGGTCAGCGGTATTTTATGTGCGGTTCTTGCCATGCAGTTTAAGAACCGGAAGCCGGAATACTCCTTTTACATAGGCTGTGTGTGCGCCATTCTGATTTTCGGTTACACCATGCGTTTTTTAACTTCCATGCTGGACAAGTACCGGATTGTGCAGGATATCTGGTCGGACGAGGGCGGGTATCTGGCTACTCTGATGAAGGTCATCGGTATTACTTATATCTGTGAGTTTGCTTCGGGCATCTGCAGGGATGCCGGATACGGTTCCGTGGCAGGACAGATAGAAATTCTGGGAAAACTGTCCGTTATTTTTGCGGGTCTTCCCATTCTGTTTGCGGTGATGGAACAAATCCAGAATTTTGTATAGGAGAATGCCATGGAAATGGATATGGACAGCATTTTTCGGGAATATGGGATGGACGGCATAGAAGCGCAGTTGGGGGAGCTTTTCCCAACCCTGCAGATTGACCTGGAAACGCTGCTGAAACAGGCTTTCACGGGAGATATAAAAGGGGCGCTGGCAGGTGTGGTGCAGATGACCTTCGGCAGTGTGATAACGGACCTTGCATCCTTAAAAAATACGTTTCTGCTCCTGTTGCTGATGGGTATCGGGGCGGCGCTTATTTCCCATTTTATCCGTATTTTTGATAAACATCAGGTGGCGGATGCCGGTTTTTATTTTCTGTATCTGTATATGGCGGCGGTTCTGATGAAGTGTTTTTTCAGTGCAGCGCATACGGCGGCGGAGGCAATTCAAAATATTGTGGCGTTTATACAGGTGTTTATCCCCGCTTATTTTTTATCGGTGGGCATTGCCACGGGAACCATGACGGCGGGGGCGGGGTATCAGATTATCCTGTTGATTATCTTTCTGGTAGAAAAAGTACTGCTGACCCTGTTGATGCCTCTTATTAACAGCTATATGCTTCTGTCGGTCTTAAACGGGTGCCTGTCGGAGGAAAGACTGACTCTTTTGGAAAGAGGCATGGAAAAAATGATACGGTTTTTATTGAAAGCATCTCTTGGTATTGTGGCGGGTATCAGTACCCTGCAGTCCCTGCTTACCCCGGCGATTGACAGTGCCAAAACAGGGCTGTTGCAAAAGGGGCTCTCCGCCATTCCGGGAGTGGGAGAAGTGACGGACAGCGTGGTGGATATGGCATTCGGAGCGGCTGTTATTATAAAAAACGGCATCGGCTTTGCGGCGCTGCTTTTGCTGATTGCCATAGCCCTGCCGCCTCTTTGCAAGCTGCTTCTGACGGCGTTTGTCCTAAAAGCGGCGGGAGCTTTCATGGGACTTGTCAGTGACAAAAGGATGAGTACCTGTGCCGACAGGGTGGGCAATGCCGGACGGCTGCTGTTCCAGACTGCGGGAACTTCTTTTTTGTTATTTATGATAACCATATCCGTGGCGGCATTCACCACAAACCGGTGAAAGAAAAGAGGCGTGGAAATGTATAAAGAAAGGCGTGGAAAATGGGCGATGAAATCTTTTCGGTCATAAAAAAAGCAAGTGTTTTCTTAATAGGGGCACAGCTTATCCTGCATCTCAAACCGAACGGCATGTATGAAAAGTATCTGAAATTTATTGTGCACCTGATGGCGCTGACTCTGTTCATGATGCCGCTTCTGAAGCTATTCGGGCAGACGGACGAAACGGCTTTTTCGCAGAGTCTTGCCGGGTATGAAGAAATGATGCAGGAAGATATGATGCAAATAAATTACATATGTGATTTATCAGAAGAAAAACGGCAGGAAATCTATACAAGAGAAATTAAATCGAAACTTAATAATATATACGGTGAAAATAACACAGAAACTCCCGCTCCCATAGAAAACGTAGAAATCGAGGTGAAGGTGCATGAAGGAAATCCGTAAAGAGTCCATAGTGAAATTCCTGAAAAATAAGAATAATCTTCTGGTTATCGTACTGTTAGGCGTGCTGCTCATGGTAATAGCCATTCCGGTGGATACGGCGGGAACCGGCGGAAAAAGCACATCAGGCAACAATAATAACAACAGTTATCAAACTAAAAACACAGGTATAAACGATGGTGAAACAACCACAAGCGGAACGGGTGGGAGCACCGGGACTGGCTATGTGTGGGAGCAGGAGCAGTATATAAAGGAAATGGAAGCAAAAGCGGAAAGCCTTCTTTCCGGGGTAAGCGGTGCCGGACAGGTGAAGGTGATGATTACCCTTCGGGCGTCTTCGGAACAGGTTGTGGAGAAGGATATGCCGGTGACGCGTTCCCAGACATCGGAGCAGGACAGCCAGGGCGGCAGCCGGATGGTGAGCGAATTTGCCACGGAGGATGCAACGGTTTACCGGAAGGGGAACGGCTATGAAGAACCCTATGTGGTCAAAACCTTAAGCCCCAGTGTGGAGGGCGTGGTCGTGGTGGCGGAAGGAGCCGGCAACGGGGAAGTGAGTAAAAATTTATCGGAGGCTGTGCAGATACTGTTCGGCGTGGAAGCCCACCGGGTAAAAGTGCTGAAGGCAGGGTAACCCGGGGAGAGCACCTCACGAAAGTTCTGTGTGTAAAATAAGACACGTATGCATAGAGAATAGAAAAGCTTAATATAATGAAACAGGTAGAAAACCGAAAGTTTAGTGAAGGGGAGAATGACGTGAAAAACATACTTAAAAAAAATCAACTGATGATTACTGCACTTGCCATTATGATTGCGGTAGCAGGATACTTACAGTTTACCGGAAAAAATCTGTCCAGGGAAGATTATGTGCCCACTTCCGCAAACGGAGAAATCACCAACGAGGAAGCAGGCAGCCTGACGGACGGTGTGGTAAACGATGACTATTCCCTGAACGACATCATGGGACTTACGGACGATGCGGCGGCAAACGGAGACTATGTGGAAATCGAAAGTCTGGATACGGATTTGGAAGATTTATCGGAAGAAGACCTGGCGCTTGCGGAAAATGATTTGGCATTAAGCGGTGCGGAAAACGACCTGGCATTAAGCGGTGCGGATGCGGAAGCAGGACTCGAACAGGCGGACGGCTCCTACGTGACACCGGAGCAGGGCGAAATTCCCGGAGAAGCCGTATTCACGTCCAATTCCTCCGTGGCAGTGCTTTCCGAAGCAAAGCTTCTGAAGGAGCAGGTGAGAGCCAAAAACAAAGAAACCCTGATGGAAATCATCAACAGTACCGCCTTAAGCGATGAGCAGAAGCAGGAAGCCGTACAGACCATGGTACAGATGACAAATGTGGCAGAAAAGGAACTGGGTGCGGAAATTTTACTGCAGGCAAAAGGCTTTGACGGCGTGGTGGTAAGCATCAGCGGAGACGGTGCCGATGTGGTGGTAAATGCGCTGGAACTGACGGATGCCCAGAGAGCCCAGATTGAAGATATTGTGAAAAGAAAAGCCGGAATTCCGGCAGAAAATATCATAATCAGTACAGTTGTAGAGTAAAAGGATATGTGGTAAGATAAACAAAAGAAACGACAGGAAGGACGGATGAGATGAAGAGAGTATTTTTAATCGTACTGGACAGCTTTGGAATCGGACAGATGCCGGATGCGGAAAAGTTTGGAGACTACGGTGTGGATACCTTGGGTACAGTATCGAAAAGTCCTTATTTTTCTATGCCAAACATGGAAAAATTGGGACTTTTTCAGATAGAAGGCACATCGGTAGAAAGTAAGGTAACGGATATAACGGGCCGGGTGGCACGTATGACGGAAGCTTCCATGGGCAAAGATACTACCATCGGACACTGGGAGATAGCCGGTATTTATTCCCCGACTCCCCTGCCCACTTATCCGGACGGATTTCCAAAGGAGGTGCTGGATGCGTTTAAGAAGGCAACCGGCAGAGGTGTTTTGTGCAACAAGCCGTATTCCGGTACGGAAGTCATTAAAGTATACGGCGACGAGCATGTCAAAACGGGCGATTTAATTGTTTACACATCTGCGGACAGCGTGTTCCAGATTGCCGCCCATGAGGATGTGGTGCCGGTGGAGCAGCTTTACGAATACTGCCGGATGGCGAGAAAAATCCTGACCGGAAAGCACGGCGTGGGCAGAGTCATCGCCAGACCCTTTACCGGGGAAAACGGCAATTATACCCGTACACCGAGGCGGCATGATTTTTCACTGGAGCCGCCCGGGGATACCATATTAAATATCCTGCAGGCGCACGGAAAAGATACCATTGCCGTGGGCAAGATTTTTGACATTTTTGCCGGAAGCGGTATCTCGGAGCATGTATTTACGAGCGGAAATGCCGAGGGCATTGAGAGAACCTTGGAATATCTCGACAAGGATTTTGAAGGCATCTGCTTTATCAATTTAGTGGATTTTGATATGCTTTACGGACACCGGAGGGACATTGACGGCTATGCGAAAGCACTTTCCTATTTTGACGGCAGATTGCCGGAAATCATGGCGAAAATGCGGGATGAGGACGTGCTGATGATAACGGCGGACCACGGCTGTGACCCCGGTTACTTAAAGACCACGGACCACACCAGGGAATATACGCCCTTTGTCATGTACGGAAAGCCGGTGGCGCCGGGCAATCTGGGAACGAGAAAAACATTTGCAGATATTGGTGCATCTGTGTTACAATATTTTGACATTGTGCCCGGCTTCACGGGAGAGGGCATTTTAAGGTAAGCACGGAACATGTGCAGTAAGTTAAGATTTGGAGGATGAAAGCTGTGGCAGCTTCAGTAGCAGAGGAAATAAACAGACGACGAACTTTTGCGATTATTTCGCACCCCGATGCAGGGAAGACGACCCTGACGGAGAAATTTTTGCTTTACGGCGGAGCCATCAATCTGGCGGGAAGCGTAAAGGGAAAGGCAACAGCCAGACATGCGGTCAGCGACTGGATGGAAATCGAAAAGGAAAGAGGTATTTCTGTAACTTCTTCGGTACTGCAGTTTGAATACGGCGGATTCTGCATCAACATTCTGGATACACCGGGACATCAGGACTTCTCGGAAGATACCTACCGTACCCTGATGGCGGCGGACTCAGCCGTCATGGTCATCGATGCTTCCAAGGGTGTGGAGGCACAGACCAGAAAGCTGTTCAAGGTCTGCGTCATGAGAAAGATACCTATTTTTACCTTTATCAACAAGATGGACAGGGATGCCAACGATACCTTTGATTTGCTGGACGAAATCGAGAAGGAGCTGGGAATAGCCACCTGTCCGGTCAACTGGCCCATCGGTTCCGGTAAAAATTTCAAGGGTGTATTTGACAGAGAGAAAAATAAAGTCTTTACCTATTCCGATACCGAAAAAGGTACGAAGGAAGGTATTGCAACCGAGATTGACGCAGCCGATACGGACAAGCTTGTATCCGTCATCGGACAGGCGGCAGCGGACAAGCTCATGGAAGAAATCGAGCTTTTGGACGGCGCCAGCGCGGAATTTGATTTGGATGAAGTAAGAAGCGGCGATTTGACACCGGTATTCTTCGGTTCTGCCCTGACAAACTTCGGCGTGGAGGATTTCCTGCAGCATTTCTTAAAAATGACAACCACACCGCTGCCCCGGAAAGCGGACATCGGACTGATTGACCCCGTGGAAAATGATTTTTCCGCCTTTGTCTTTAAAATCCAGGCGAACATGAACAAGGCGCACCGGGACAGAATAGCCTTTATGCGTATCTGCTCCGGCAAGTTTGACGCCAACATGGAAGTACGCCATGTGCAGGGCGATAAGGTCATGCGTCTTTCCCAGCCCCAGCAGATTATGGCGGACGAACGGAAGATTTTGGACGAGGCATACGCGGGCGACATTATCGGCGTATTCGACCCGGGTATTTTCTCCATCGGCGATACCCTGTGCATGCCGAAACAGAAATTTAAATACGAAGGCATTCCCACTTTCGCACCGGAGCATTTTGCCAGAGTGCGTCAGGTGGATACTATGAAGAGAAAGCAGTTCATCAAGGGCGTTTCCCAGATTGCCCAGGAAGGCACCATCCAGATTTTCCAGGAATACAACACCGGTATGGAAGAAATCATCGTGGGTGTGGTAGGCGTTCTGCAGTTTGACGTCTTAAAGTACCGCCTGAACAACGAATACAATGTGGAAATCCGCTTGGAGCCGCTTCCCTATGAGCATATCCGCTGGATTGAAAACAAGGATATTGATTTACAGAAGCTGACCGGTACATCGGATATGAAGAAGATTCAGGATTTGAAGGGCAATCCCTTACTTCTGTTTGTCAACTCCTGGAGTGTGGGTATGACACTGGACAGAAACCCGGGACTGGAGCTTTCCGAATTCGGACGCAATCAGTAAAGAGGCAGATTTGAACAGAAAATTAAAACGAACAGTACTTACGGCAGCAATCCTTACGGTGTGCCTGACCGCCTGTGCCTCCCCGTTACGGGAGGAAACACAGGAAAACGGGGAAGCGCAGACCATGGATGAAACACAGATGGCAGAGTACGCGGAAGCCATGAAAGAGGAATACCCTACCAGACAGTTTTACCTGGAGGCATTGTCCGAGGGAGAACAGGTGTGGTACCGGGACATTTACCTTGCCCTGTCCGGCATGGAGGAGGAATATCCCCTGCATACCGGCTTTGCGGGAGAGCCCGGGGAAGAGGACATTGAACGGGTCTTTTACGCCGTTATGAACGACCATCCGGAGCTTTTTTACGTGAGCGGCTATACCTATACCAAGTATACACTGGCGGACAAACTTCTGAAAATCAGCTTTTCCGGCACCTATACCATGGATACCTATGAGCGGGTGCTTAAGGAACAGGAAATTGACCGGGCGGCAGAAGAGTGCCTGCAGGCGCTGCCGGCAGAGGCAGCCGATTACGAAAAAGTAAAATATGTGTACGAATATGTGATTTTGCACACCGATTACCGGAAGGATGCCCCGGACAACCAGAATATCTGCTCCTGTTTATTGTCGGGTGAGTCCGTCTGTCAGGGATATGCCAAAACGGTGCAGTTTCTCTTAAACCGGGCAGGGATAAACAGTACGCTTGTGTCCGGCACGGTTTACGGCGGACAGGCGCATGCCTTTAATTTAGTGGAAGTGGACGGACAGTGCTATTACGTGGATGCCACATGGGGCGACCCGTCCTACCAGAGCGAAGAAAAAGAAGAGGGCACCGGCAGCCTGCCGCAGATTAACTACGATTACCTCTGCGTGCCGGCGGTTATGTTAGAGAAAACCCATACGGTGGATACCTCTTATGCCTTGCCGGAATGTACCTCCATGCAGGCAAATTACTATGTGATGGAGGGCGCTTATTTTACGGAGTATAATGAAGAAGCGGTGGAGGATTTCTTTGAAAAGGCGCAGGATGCGGGTAAAACCACTATCACGTTTATGTGCAGTGACGACGCCGTTTACGATACCTTTGTGACGGAACTTGTCACAAATCAGGAGATATTCCGCTATTTTTACACCGCGGGCGGCAAAATAGCCTACACGGAAGATACGGCGGGGCATTCGCTGACTTTTTGGCTTGTGAATGAATAAGGGTTGTGCTATACTAACATCATGAATGGAAGTACAAGACGAAAGGAGTATGGACATAATTATGGAAGAAAGATCAACATATGTTTTAAGAGATAATAACGATATCGGTACCGTACAGATAGCAGATGACGTAGTTGCCATGATTGCCAGCCTGGCAGTCAGGGATATTGAAGGCGTGGAAGCCTGTGCCGGCAATATGGCAGGCGAGCTGATGGACAAAGTCGGCATCAAAAATGCCAGAAAAGGCGCCAAGATTGATATTTTTGAAAACCGTGTAAAGGTCGATGTATTCGTAAACATCGCTTACGGCTACAACATTCCCGCTACCTGCGGCAAGGTACAGGAGAAGGTAAAGACCACCATTGAAAACATGACGGGACTTACCGTTACGGATGTGAACGTAAGAGTCGTGGCTGTCAATATGATGCCGAACAACAAATAATCAAACGATAAGAGGGAACTCAGATACTATGGGCAGGAGAGAATTGAGAGAGCAGATATTTCTGCTTTTGTTCCGTGTGGAATTTAATAATCCGGAGGAGATGCCGGCACAGTTAAAAATGTTTTTTGAAACGGGAAGCTATGATGAGAATATGCATTCCTTCAGCGAAAAGGACAGGGAGTACATCACCCAAAAGTACAATCACATCATGGAGTCCTTAGCGGACATTGACAGGCAGCTTTCCGAAAAGGCTGAGAACTGGGACATCACCCGCATGGGCAAGGTAGAGCTTACTGTTCTCCGCCTTGCTGTCTATGAAATAGAGAAGGATGACAGTGTACCGGCGAGCGTAGCCATCAATGAGGCGGTAGAGCTTGCCAAGAAATTCGGTCAGGACGGGTCCGGAGCTTTTGTCAATGCCGTATTGGCGAAGTTTGTATAAAAGAGGATTTATATGGCCGTACAAAATGTATATTCGGTAGCACAGGTAAATGCGTATATAAAAAATATGTTCACTCAGGATTTTATGTTGCAGAGGCTTTCCGTCAGAGGCGAAGTAAGCAACTGCAAATACCATCCGTCTGGACATATTTATTTTACGTTAAAGGACGAAAAAGGTACCCTCGCCTGTGTGATGTTCGACAGTGATAGGAAAAAAGGACTTTCCTTCCGTATGCAGGAGGGGATGCAGGTCATTGTAAAAGGTACCGTAAACGTCTACGAAAGAGACGGAAAATACCAGATTTACGTGAAACAGATTACGAATGACGGTCTGGGAAATCTCTACGAAAAATTTGAAGAATTGAAAACGGAACTGTTGGAACGGGGCATGTTTGATGAGTGTTACAAACGACCCGTTCCAAAGTATATTCATACATTGGGTGTGGTGACGGCTCCCACGGGAGCGGCGGTCCGGGATATTATCAACATTACCCGGAGAAGGAACCCTTATGTGAAAATCATTCTGTATCCCGCCATTGTGCAGGGAAGGGATGCGGCGCCCAGCATTATAAACGGCATTCGCGCGCTGGAAAAAGTCGGTGTGGATGTAATGATAGTGGGAAGGGGCGGCGGCTCCTTAGAGGACTTGTGGGCGTTTAACGAAGAAGCGGTGGCACAGGCAATCTTTGACTGTGAAATCCCCATCATTTCCGCAGTGGGCCATGAAACGGACACCACCATAGCGGATTATGTGGCGGATTTGCGTGCACCGACTCCCTCTGCGGCGGCAGAGCTTGCCGTATATGAGTACGACCAGTTGGAAAAACAGCTTGCCCGCAGAAAAGAGGAGCTCACCGGCGGCATAATGACCAAAATACAGCTCTTAAAAATGAAAACGGCGCAGAGACAGCTTACCTTAAAGACACTAAGTCCCATGAACCGTCTGCAGGAGCAGAAGATGTACCTGGCGAAGCTGACGGAAAGCCTGCAGGGCGGATTTACGGATATTGTGACGGACAGACGCCACAGACTGGCGCTTCTGATTGAGCAGTTCAAGGGAATGTCCCCCTTAGAAAAACTAAGCGGCGGCTATTCCTATGTGGAAAAGGACGGCAGGGCTGTAAAGAGTGTGGAAGACGTAGCGGAAGGTGATAAGCTTACCGTACAGGTGACGGACGGCGAAATTCACGTACTGGTGGAAGAATGCGCACGAAAGGAAAGAGAACCGGTATGACATTGGAAGAAAAACTGGCAAAATTAGATGCCATGACAGAGCAGTTGCGAAAAGAAGACATTACACTGGAAGAAAGTTTTTCCCTGTATAAGGACGGCATGGAGCTTATTAAGCAGTGCAATGCCGATATCGACAGGGTGGAAAAACAGGTACAGATACTGAATGCGGACGGACAGGTAACGGACTGGGACGAAGAATAGTGTGTAGCGGGAGGAAGTATGGACTTTCGGGCAGAATTTGAAAACAGACAGAAAGAAATCAATGAGATTTTAATGCAGTATATGCCGGATACGGAAGGCTTGCAGAAAACGGTAAAGGAAGCCATGCATTACAGCTTAGAGGCGGGCGGCAAGAGGATACGTCCCATGCTGATGCGGGAAACCTATAAAATGTGCGGCGGAACGGGCAGCGCAGTGGAGCCCTTTATGGCAGCCATGGAAATGATACATACCTATTCCCTGGTGCATGACGATCTGCCTGCCATGGACAACGACGAGCTGCGCCGCGGCAAAAAGACCACCTGGGTGGTTTACGGAGACGGTATGGCGGTTCTGGCAGGGGATGCCCTGTTAAACTATGCGTTTGAAACGGCATTCCGGGCTTTTGAAAACTGTTACGTGGACGGTGTGACGGTAACGGCACGTTTTAAGATGCTGGAGCAGGCACTGAAGGTACTGTCTAAGGCAGCAGGCATCCACGGCATGATCGGCGGACAGACCGCAGACTTGGAGGCGGAAGGAAAAAAGATTACGGAAGAACAGCTTCTGTTTATTTACCGCCACAAGACGGCGGATTTGATAGAGGCTTCCATGATGATAGGAGCCATTTTAGCGGGAGCGGACGAGAAAACCGTTACCGCCATGGGCAGGTGTGCGTACAACATCGGTATTGCGTTCCAGATTCAGGACGACATTCTGGATGTGGAAGGGGAGGAAGCCGTTTTGGGCAAGCCCCTTTTCAGCGACGAAAAGAACGACAAACAGACTTACGTGACCATGTATGGTCTTGAAAAAGCAAAAAAAGAAGTGGAGAAGCTTTCGGAAGAAGCCATTTGTATTCTGAAGGACTGTTCGGGGGACAGCGCCTTTCTGAAAGAGCTTACGAAATATCTGATTCATCGGAAAAAATAATGTTTTTGGGGTGAGTATAGATGTACCTGGAACAAATAGAGAAGGTCAATGACATAAAGAAACTGAACAAAAAGGAATACCAGATCTTGGCAGAAGAAATCCGGAAATTCCTCATAGAAAAAATCAGTGAAACGGGCGGACACTTAGGCTCCAACCTCGGAACGGTGGAGCTTACCATGGCGCTGCATCTTTCCCTGGATTTGCCAAAGGACAAGATTATTTTCGATGTGGGACACCAGTCCTACACACACAAAATCCTGACCGGCAGAAAAGATGGCTTTGAAACCCTCCGAAAATATCACGGCATGAGCGGCTTTCCCAAGCGGAAGGAAAGCGACTGCGACTGCTTCGATACCGGACACAGCTCCACATCCATATCGGCGGGACTGGGAATGGTAAAAGCAAGGGATTTATCCGGCGGCACGGAAACTATTGTATCCGTCATCGGCGACGGTTCCCTGACGGGCGGCATGGCTTACGAGGCGTTAAATAATGCGTCCACTCTGGAAACCAACTTCATTGTGGTATTAAATGACAACAACATGTCCATTTCCGAAAATGTGGGAGGACTTTCCCAGTATTTAAATAACGTGCGGACGGCAGAGGGGTATCTGGATTTGAAAGAGGGCGTTTACAACACCTTAAAAAATTCCGGAAAAGACGGACTCATTGCCCGCATCCGCCGTATCAAAAACGGTGTGAAGCAGCTTGTGGTTCCCGGCATGTTTTTTGAAGATATGGGAATTACCTATTTAGGACCCGTAAACGGACACGACATCAATGCCCTATTAAGAGTTTTTAAGGATGCAAAAAGGGTAAAAGGGTCGGTGCTTGTCCATGTGATTACGGAAAAAGGAAAGGGCTATGAGCCGGCGGAACGGCATCCTGCCAGATTTCACGGCACGGACCCCTTCGAGCCGGAAACGGGACTTCCTAAAAATCCCCGCACCACAGCCAATTATACGGATATTTTTTCCACGGTTATGTGTAAGCTTGGAAACCGCAACGAAAAAGTGGTGGCGATTACGGCGGCTATGCCGGACGGCACGGGCTTAAAGCGGTTCCGCAACATGTACCCGGAGCGTTTCTTTGATGTGGGCATTGCGGAAGAACACGCCGTTACCTTTGCGGCGGGACTGGCTGCCGGAGGCTATATTCCGGTGGTGGCAATTTATTCTTCCTTTTTACAGAGAGCCTACGACCAGATACTGCATGATGTCTGTATCCAGAATCTGCCGGTGGTATTTGCCATAGACCGGGCAGGGCTGGTAGGCGCGGACGGCGAGACCCATCAGGGTATTTTCGATTTGTCGTTTTTATCCAGTATTCCCAATATGCACATTATGGCGCCCAAGAACAAATGGGAGCTTTCCGATATGATGAAATATGCCGTGGCAGCGGGCTGTCCCATTGCCGTGCGCTATCCCAAGGGCGAGGCGTATACGGGCTTAAAGGAGTTCCGTGCCCCCATTTCCATGGGAAAAAGCGAATGGATTTACAAAGAGGGCGGCATTGCCCTGTTAGCCGTGGGCAGTATGGTAAAAACAGCCGTAACCGTGCGGGAGGCGTTAAAGGAAAAAGGTCTTCCGGTCAGCCTTGTCAATGTGCGTTTTGTAAAGCCCTTTGACAGAGAAATGGTAAAACAGGCGGCGGCAGAGCATGATTTTGTGATTACGCTGGAAGAAAACACGGCAAACGGCGGCTTCGGCGAGGGCGTAAGAGCCTACTTAGAGGAATGTAATTACCGCGGAAAATTCCTTTCCGTTGCCATACCGGACTGTTATGTGGAGCACGGCAGCGTGGAGCAGTTAAAAAAAGAACTGCATATGGATGCGGAAAGCATCTTGAACCGAATTTTGGAACAAATGGACGGACAGCCTAAATAAAACAGGCTTTCGGCAGCAGAATAAAGAGGAAGAAACATGAAAGAAAGACTGGATGTACTGCTTGTGTCCATGGGTTACGCAGAATCCCGGGAAAAAGCAAAAGCCATTATCATGGCGGGCAATGTTTTCGTGGACGGACAGCGGGAGGACAAAGCGGGAAGCATGTTCCGCACGGACAATCTGAAAATAGAAGTAAAAGGAGCCCCGCAGAAATACGTGAGCCGGGGCGGCTATAAGTTAGAGAAGGCGATGACGCATTTTGACCTTACCCTAAAGGGAAAGGTATGTATGGATATCGGCGCTTCCACCGGAGGATTTACCGACTGCATGCTGCAGAACGGCGCCGTAAAGGTATATTCCGTGGACGTGGGACACGGTCAGCTTGCCTGGAAGCTCCGCAATGACGAGAGAGTGGTCTGCATGGAAAAGACCAATTTCCGCTATATGACAAAAGAAGATACTGCCGAGGCACCCCAGTTTGCCTCCGTGGATGTTTCGTTTATTTCCCTGACCAAAATTTTACTGCCCGCAAGAGAGCTTCTGGCGGAGCACGGCCAGATGGTATGCCTCATCAAGCCGCAGTTTGAAGCCGGCAAGGACAAGGTCGGCAAAAAGGGCGTGGTAAGAGAGCCGGAGGTGCACAGGGAAGTCATTGAAAAGGTCATTACCTATGCGGATATGCTGGGATTTCTCGTAAAGGATCTGGATTTTTCTCCCATAAAGGGACCGGAAGGCAATATCGAATACCTTGTTTTTCTGGAAATCCGGAAAGAAAAAATGCCGCCGTTTACGGAAGCCGAGGCGGAAGGAGCCTTAAAAGAGCTTTTGTCTAAAAAAGAAGGACTCGGCTTTGCACCGGAGTGGCAGACGAAAATAAAAGAAACCGTTTCACTTGCACATGGGGAGTTGGACAAAACGGAATGAAACATTTTTGCATTTACACAAACCTGCATAAGGACAAAGACCTTCTGATGACCACGCGCATCCGGAAGCTTCTTACACAGAAAGGCATGGAATGCAGTGTCAAGCTGCACCCCGAAGACCCCATGCAGCCGGGAACGGACTGTATTCTGGTACTCGGCGGCGACGGCACGGTCTTAAATGCCGCAAGAGAGCGCATCGGCAAGCAGAACATTCCCATTCTCGGCATCAATATGGGCACACTGGGGTATCTTACGGAAGTGGAGCCGGAGGGCGTGGAGAGCGCCTTGGAGAAGCTGCTTTCGGGAGATTTTGAACTGGAAAGCCGGATGATGTTAGACGGCAGCCTTATAAGAAGCGGAAAAGAAATCCATACCGACTGGGCACTCAACGACATTGTCATCCGCAGGGACGGCGCCCAGCAGCTTTTACAGTTCCATCTATACGTCAATAAAAAATTCTTAAATAAATACCAGGCGGACGGCATGATTGTCACGACACCCACCGGTTCCACCGGCTACAATCTGTCGGCGGGCGGCCCCATTGTGGAGCCCATGGCAAGCCTGCTTGTGCTGACGCCAATCTGCCCCCATACCCTGAACCAGCGCAGCGTGGTGCTTTCCGCAGAGGATGTGGTGGAGATAGAAATCCCGGCGGGCAGAGAAGGACAGGAGCAGCACGGAGTGGTGAACTTTGACGGACAGGCAGTGGAAATTGCCACCGGCGACCTGATACGGATACGCAAATCCGCACAGACAACGGAATTTATTAAAATCGGAAATGCCGGTTTCTTGGAAACCTTACACAAAAAGATGAGTGAAAACGGCTGACGGCAGGCGGGTATAAAATCAAAGGAAAAAGGATGGAAAAGGGATGAAGAAAGAAAGACTGGGCAGAATTATCGAGATTATCGAGAGCAGGAACGTGGAAACACAGGAGGAGCTTGCGGTACTTTTAAAAGAAGAGGGCTTTGACGTAACGCAGGCAACCGTTTCCAGGGATATCCGGGAGCTGAAATTATCCAAGGTGCCCACAGGTGACGGCAGACAGAAATACGTGGCGCTGGGAACGGACGACAGCCATCTGGGAGACAAATACATCCGTGTCTTAAAAGAAGGCTTTGTATCCATGGATATGGCGCAGAATATTCTGGTCATCAAGACCGTTTCCGGTATGGCAATGGCGGTGGCAGCAGCTGTGGATGCCATGAAATTCCGGGAAATCGTGGGTTCCATTGCAGGGGACGACACCATTATGATGGCAGTCAGAACCGTGGAGGACACCAAGGTCTTAATGGAAAAAATAAAGGCCATGCTGTAGACGGAAAGTCACAGACAGGAAGGTTAAACGTGCCGGGAGAGACGGCAGACATAGGGAGACAAAAAGAGAAGGTAGAAGGAGAACTATGTTAGTAAGTTTACATGTGAAAAATCTGGCACTCATAGAAGAGGCGGAGGTGGATTTTACCGGAGGGCTCAATATCCTGACCGGTGAAACCGGCGCAGGCAAATCCATTCTGCTCGGCTCCGTCAATCTGGCGCTGGGCGGCAAGGCAAGCCCGGACATGATAAGACGGGGAGCGGAAGCGGCTCTGGTGGAGCTTACCTTTGACTCCTCGGAACGCATAGCACAAAAGCTTGCCGAAATGGATCTGCCCGAAGAGGACGGAACGGTTACCATTGCCCGCAAAATCAGCCAGGGCAGAAGCGTCAGCCGTATCAACGGGGAAACGGTCAGCGCCAGACAGCTAAAGGAGCTGTCCGAGCTTCTGATTGACATTCACGGACAGCATGAGCACCAGTCCCTTTTACAGAAAAAGAAGCATCTGCAGATTTTGGATGCCTACGCAGGAAAAGAAGCGGAAGAATTAAAAGCGGAGGCGGCAAAGCTTTATAAGGAAAGAAAAGACCTGCTTGCAGAAAAAGAAGAGTCGGCACTGGATGAGAGGGAACGTGACAGAGAGCTGGAGCTGCTCAGCTTTGAACAGCAGGAAATAGAAACGGCAGCGCTTAAGGACGGAGAGGATGAGGAACTGGAAAAGCAGTACAGCCTCATGGTAAACGGTCAGAAAATCGGCGAAGCGCTGGGACAGACCTTCCGGCTTACCGGCGGGGAAGAGGAAGGAGCATCCACGTTAATCGGACGTGCGGTCCGGGAAATCGGCAGCGTGGCGCATTTTGACGAAAAACTTGCCGGCATGCAGGAAGCCCTTCTGCAGACGGAAGAGCTGTTAAACGATTTTAACAGGGAATGTGCCGATTACATGGAAAGCATGGAATTTGACGGCGCTCTGTTTGCCCAGGTGGAGGAACGGCTGAATGTGGTGAACCGCTTAAAAGAAAAATACGGCGGCTCCATCGAAAAAGTAAAGGCATATGGAGAAGAAATCGCACAGAAAACGGAAAAACTGAAAGATTACGAAGTATACCGTGCCGCTCTGGATGAAAAAATAAAAAAGAAGGAAGCAGAGCTTACAAAGGTCTGCGGCAAACTGACAAAGTTAAGAAATAAGAACGCGGAAACACTTGCCGGTATTTTACAGAAGTCCTTAGTGGATTTGAATTTCCTCACCGTAGAATTTGTCATTGACAGAAAGGCAAAGGAACCGTCCGCAGACGGCGCGGATGATGTGGAATTTTTACTGTCCACCAATCCGGGCGAAGCACCCAAAAGTCTGGGAGCCGTTGCCAGCGGCGGTGAACTTTCCCGTATCATGCTTGCCATTAAGGCAGTACTGGCGGAAAAGGATGCGGTAGACACCCTGATTTTCGACGAAATCGATGCCGGTATCAGCGGCAGGACCGCATGGCGGGTTTCCGAAAAATTAAGCCGTCTTTCCGAGGCGCATCAGGTCATCTGCATTACGCACCTTCCGCAGATAGCGGCGATGGCGGACAGCCATTTTGTGATTGAAAAGGAAACGGACGGCAGCAGCACCCAGACGGAAATCAGAAGACTTTCCGAAGAAGGCACAAAGGAAGAACTGGCGCGGCTTTTGGGAGCGGACAGTCTTTCCGAAAAAGCACTGGAAAATGCCGGAGAATTAAGAAAACAGGCGGAAAACATAAAGCAGAAAAAAATATAGGTTTCCCGTTTAGAGTCATAAAAATTGCTAACAATAGTAGTAAGAAAAAGAGTATCCATCATGGGTACTCTTTTTTTAGTGTTGCGGAAAGGAAGTGTGCGGATTGCGGAAAAAAATATACAAAGGCTGTCTGTGGACGGCGCTTGTCCTGACGGTTTTTACCCTCTGCCTGCTGTGGCTGCTTGGGGTTTACCGAAAAATTCCCGATAATATAAAACTTCGCAGGGGAGAAGAACAGGTGATAGACATTGGCGTTCCGGTGGAAGGAATTATCAAAAAAACAGACGGTACCCTGTGGGAGAGGGAGCAGGAAAACGGAGTGCCGGTGGCAGGAGGCAGGGAAAGCAATATTCCGGCGGACAGCATCCGCATAGATTTGCGGGAGCCTGTCACCATGAAGGCGGAAAAAGAAGAAACCTACCGGATGGAGCTGAAGCTGTTCGGCATCATTCCGTTCAAGCAGGTGGGCGTGCAGGTCATTGAAGACAAGACGCTGACGCCGGTGGGACTTCCAATCGGTATCTACCTGAAAACGGAGGGCGTTATGGTCATCGGCATCGGGGATTTTAAGACCCCGGACCGGACGACGGTTTCCCCGGCGGCATTCTTATTAAAAACCGGGGACTACATTTTAGCTGTGGACGGGGAAGAGGTCACGGACAAAAAGCAGTTTATTTCCATGGTGGAAAATTCCGGCGGAAATAAGATAACGCTGACCGTAAGGAGGGATGACGAAACCATGGATATTACGGTCATACCGGAGAAAAATGCGGCGGGCGAATATAAAATCGGTATCTGGGTCAGGGACAATGCCCAGGGTATCGGCACCATGACTTTTATAGACAGCGAAGGAAATTTCGGCGCACTGGGGCACGGCATCAGCGATGTGGATGCCGGCATCACCATGGAGGTAAAAAGCGGAACCCTTTATGAAACCCGGATTATAGCCGTCCGCAAAGGAGAGAGGGGAAATCCCGGGGAAATGACGGGCATGATAGAATATTCCGAGCGCAACATTCTGGGAGAAATCACCGAAAACTCCAATCAGGGCATTTACGGTGTCTGCAATGAAAGAATGCTGGAAAAAATAACCGCGGAGCCCATGAAAATAGCCCTGCGCCAGGAGGTGGAGCTGGGAGATGCCAAGATACTCTGCACCATAGGCAGCGAGACTGCGTACTATGACATCCAAATCAAGGAAATGCACCAGGATGCCAACCACAAAAACAAGGAAATTGTGCTGGAAGTCACGGACCCGGAGCTCATCCGGAAAACGGGAGGCATCGTGCAGGGCATGAGCGGAGCGCCTATTATCCAGAACGGCAGACTGGTGGGAGCCGTTACCCATGTGCTTGTGAACGAGCCCACCAAGGGCTACGGCATCTTCATTGAGTCCATGATAGAGCACGGCGCATAAAACAATAAAAAACACACCTTTCATGTGAAATCTTTGGGATTGTTTCCTTTGCACCGGATATTGTATACTATAACATAACAGAAGAAAACAGACACAGGAAGGACGCATAGGATGAAACGATTTTTAACAACCCTGCTGCTTACGGCATGTATGCTCGCAAGCCTCACAGGGTGCGGAAGCAAGGCAAACGAAAGAGAAGGAAACGGAACCCTGCCAATAGCGGACAATTCCGTGGATTTTGCATACAGCCTGAAGCTGGGATGGAATCTCGGAAACACACTGGAGTCCACCGGCACCAGACTTCTGAATGCGGAAACTGCCTGGGGACAGCCCAAGACCACAAAGAAAATGATAGAGTATGTGAAGGAAGCGGGCTTTACCAGCATTCGTATTCCGGTGACCTGGAGCAGCCATATGAATGACGACTACACCATTGACGAAATATGGATGAACCGGGTGCAGGAGGTTGTGGACTACGGACTGGATGCGGGCATGTATGTGATTTTGAATTCCCATCACGACTGTGAAAAATATTTTCCTTCCGAGGAAAATTTAGAGAACGGAAAGGCATATCTTGCCGCCGTCTGGACCCAGATAAGCGAGCGGTTTAAGGACTATGACGAAAGACTGATTTTCGAGTCCATGAACGAACCGCGGCTGATTAACACCGCCAAGGAATGGTGGTTTACGGAAAACGACCCGGACGGACTGGAGTCCATCCGCTGCATCGTGGAAATGAACCAGATCTTTGTGGATACGGTGCGGAGCGGGGAACATTACAACAAAACCCGCTACCTGATGGTGCCGAGCAATGCCGCTTCCGCCCAGAATGCCCTGTCCGATGTCTTTTCCATGCCGGAGGACGAAGCGGACAGAGTGATGCTTTCCGTGCACGCCTATTCCCCGTATGATTTTGCCATGAACGCAAACGGTTATACGGAGTGGACCGAGGAGAGGGTATCGGAGCTGTCTTTTCTGGATGACCTTTACGAAAAGTTTGTGAAAAACGGATACGGCGTGGTCATCGGGGAAATGGGAGCCATCAACAAGGACAACTACGAAGACCGCGTTGCCTGGGCGGAGGATTACACAAAAAAGGCATCCGCCGATAAAATGTCCTGCTTTTTATGGGACAACAACGGCACGAACATCGGCAGTGAGAATTTTGCCATGATTGACAGAAGAAACCGGAAAATCTATTATCCGGAAATGCTTCATGCCATGCTTGCGAATTACCGGTAAAATTTCGCATAATAAGACAGGGAATACCATGGAATGACAAAGGACAGCACAATGCGTCCCGAAATTCCATGGTATTTTTGAATATGCGGAATTTGTAAATATTATGCGATGAGTACAGGTTGCGCCAAATTGCGTCAAAACTGTATAATAAATTTTGAAAACTTTTTGCAGAAAAAAGGAAAGGTATAGGTGTTATCATGGAACAACTCAACTTGATGACCACCAAAGATAATGAAAAGTTATACAAAATACTGGGCCAGCTTATAAACTGCGACAAAGAATTCCAGATTATGATTACGGTTCCGTCCGGAAAAGATAAGACGCAGGAGAAAACGAAGGTCGAAGAAATAAAGAAAGAAGCGGAAACGCGGGATTTGGAGCAGGACGTCACGGATATGATACATGAAATCGGCGTGCCGGCACATATCAAAGGATACCAGTATTTACGGGAGGCAATCATGATGTCCGTGGAGGATACCACCATGTTAAGCTCTATCACGAAAATTCTGTATCCCACCATCGCGAAGCGCTTCGGAACCACGCCGAGCCGTGTGGAAAGAGCCATACGGCACGCCATTGAAGTGGCGTGGAGCAGGGGAAGAATGGAAACGCTGGATGCCCTTTTCGGCTATACCATAAACACCGGCAAGGGAAAACCTACCAATTCCGAGTTTATCGCCCTGATTGCGGATCGTATCCGACTGAAATACCGAAATTAAATCTTTAAAATACCCTCCCATTGATGTATAATAAAAAAAACTAAGCTGATATGGGAGGGATTTCTTTTGAAGAACATTTTATTTGCAGCATCGGAAGGCGTGCCCTTTATCAAAACAGGCGGTCTTGCGGATGTTGTGGGCTCACTGCCGAAATGTATTGACAAAGAGTACTATGATGTACGGGTTATTCTGCCGAGATATACCTGTATGAAACCGCAGATGCAGGAGAAACTGCAGTACATCACACATTTTTATATGGATTTCAACTGGCACGAGGAGTACGTGGGGGTATTGGGTGCCAATGTGGACGGAATCCAGTATTACTTCATTGACAACGAGCATTATTTCAACGGTTTCAAACCCTATGGGGATGATGTTTTGTTTGAAATCGAGAAATATTCTTATTTCTGTAAGGCCGTGCTTTCCGCATTGCCCTTAATTGGCTTTAAACCCGACATCATTCATTGCCACGACTGGCAGACGGGTCTTATTCCCGTGTACTTAAAGGAACGGTTCCGCGGCAATTCCTTCTTCTGGAACGTAAAGTCCGTTATGACCATCCATAACCTGAAATTCCAGGGAAGATGGGATGTAAAGGCAGTACAGAATATCACGGGTCTTCCGGACTATTACTTTACACCGGATAAACTGGAATGCTACAAGGATGCCAACCTCTTAAAGGGCGGTCTGGTATTTGCGGATGCGATTACCACCGTAAGCCAGACATACGCAGAGGAAATCAAGACCGATTTCTACGGCGAGGGCTTAAACGGACTTCTGAATGCAAGGGCACATGACCTCCGCGGTATTGTAAACGGCATCGACTACGACGAATTCAATCCGGCAACGGATGCGTACATACCGTTCAAGTATGACCCCATTACCTTCCGCAAGGAAAAGGTAAAGAACAAACGCGCCCTGCAGAAAGAGCTGAATCTGGCGCAGGATGACAGAAAGTTCATGATTGGTATCGTTTCCCGTCTGACAGACCAGAAGGGACTCGATCTGGTGGCTTATGTAATGGATGAGCTCTGCCAGGACAATGTACAGATTGTGGTACTGGGTACCGGAGAAGAACGCTACGAAAACATGTTCCGTCACTTCGACTGGAAGTATGCGGACCGCGTTTCCGCCAATATTTATTACTCCGAAGACCTCTCCCACAAGATTTATGCGGCATGCGACGCCTACCTTATGCCGTCCCTGTTTGAGCCCTGCGGTTTAAGCCAGTTAATCGCCCTGCGCTACGGCACGGTTCCCATTGTCAGGGAGACCGGCGGACTGAAGGATACCGTACAGCCCTACAACGAATACGAAGGAACCGGCACCGGATTTTCCTTTGCCAACTACAATGCGCATGAAATGCTTCGCACCATTCGCTATGCAGAGCATGTATATTACGACAAGAAGAGAGAATGGAACAAGATTATCGACCGCGGCATGGCGGCAGACTTCTCATGGCATGTATCGGCAGGCAAATATCAGGAGATGTATGACTGGCTGATTGACCGCTAAGAGTCGGCACAGAAAGCGGAACGGTTGCTGGGTTTCGGTTAGGATTTGATTTAAAATGAGCAAAAGTAGCAACAAAAACGGTTTTATCATACAGGCCGGAATTCTGGCGGCAGCCGGAATTATCTGCAGAATTATAGGGCTTCTTTACAGAAGCCCTTTAGCTGCTGTTATCGGTGATGAAGGAAACGGCTATTACCAGGCAGCGTACAATATCTATACCATGATACTTCTGATATCTTCTTACAGCATCCCGTCCGCTATTTCCAAGGTTATTGCCCAGAAACTTGCCACCCATGAATACCGGAATGCACACAGGGTATTTACCTGTGCGGTTTATTATGTACTCATTGTGGGCGGACTGGCGAGTATGGTATTGTTTTTCGGTGCGGGCTTTCTGACCAGGGGACCGGCGGTGCAGGTCGTGAGAGTTTTTGCCCCCACGGTTTTTCTGTACGGACTTTTGGGTGTATTGAGAGGATATTTTCAGGCGCACCGCAGCATGGTGCAGACCTCTGTATCCCAGATTATTGAACAGATACTGAATGCCGTGGTCAGCATCGGCGCGGCGTATCTTCTGATTATCCTGATGCTTTCCACCACGGATAAATATGTGATAAACGACGACCATTCCGTAAGCCTCGGAAGCACCGTTGTACAGGAAATGGCAGAGGAGCAGACTGATGAAAACGGCATTGCGACCTATGTGCTTTCCGACGAGCAGCAGGCATGGAACACGAAACATGCCCTTTACGGTGCCATCGGCAGCGCGCTGGGCACCGGCTCCGGCGTACTGATTGCCCTGCTTTTCATGTGGGCGGTTTATCTGTTGAACAAGGGCACCATCTACCGGCGCATCGAGCGCGACAGGCACCCGGTGGAAGAGTATGGGGAAATCATAAAAACCATTACCGGTGTGATTATTCCCTTTATTTTAAGCACGGCAATTTACAATCTGACGACAGTGGTTAATCAGACTGTTTACACGTATATAGCGGCAGAAAAAAAGAACATGGAAAACACGGAAATATCCACCCGCTACGGTATTTTTTCCGGTAAGGCAGTGGTCATTTCCAAAATTCCCATTGCGATTTCCACAGCCATAGCCTCCGCTATTCTGCCGACGGTATCGGCACTGGCTGGCAGCGGGGACATAAAAGGCGCCCGCAGGAAAACGGCGCAGGCGGTGAAAACCACCATGTTTATCGCCATTCCCGCCACGGTGGGCATTGCGGTGCTGGCGCGTCCCATTACCTGGCTTTTGTTCCCCCAGAAAGTTTCCATTGATATGGCATCCAGACTGCTGATGCTGCTTGCCGTATCCATTATTCTGTATTCCCTGTCAACCCTGACAAATTCCATTCTGCAGGGTATCGGACAGGTAAGAGTACCGGTGAAGAACGCTGCGGTGGCGCTGGTGATCCAGACCGTGATTACGGCGCTGCTTTTACTGTTTACCGGACTGGATATGTATGCGCTGGTCATTGCGGAAATCGTATATTCCGGCATGATGTGCTTCTTAAACCAGCGTTCCATCCGCAGGTACATGCATTACAGACAGGAAATTTTTAAGACTTTTATTGTACCCTTTGTGGCTTCCGTCTTTATGGGACTGGCTGCTTACGGTACTTACGCCGGTATCCATGCGCTTATGGGCGGCGGAGAATATCCCGGCAGAATGCAGAATGCCATTGCCCTCATCCCGGCTGTTTTAGTGGGCTGCGTGGTATACTTTGTACTGGAAATCCTTTTCAGGGGCATCAGTGAAAAAGAACTGCGGGAGCTGCCCAAGGGCTATCTTATGGTAAAGGCGGCAAAGAAGCTGCATTTAATGTAAAAACGGAACGGGGAAACCGTTCGCAGGGGGAAACTACCCTGCGAAATCAGGAAACAGAAAGGAGCCGACATGGCTTTTGACGGAATAACCATAGCAAATGTAGTACAGGAAATGAAGGACGTATTAATCGGCGGGCGTATTTACAAAATCGCCCAGCCGGAGCCGGACGAGATGATTTTTACCATCAAACAGCCGCACGGACAATACCGTCTTCTGATTTCGGCAGGTGCTTCCCTGCCGCTTCTTTATGTATCGGCACAGAACAAACCCAGCCCCATGACGGCGCCCAATTTCTGCATGCTTCTGCGTAAGCACTTACAAAACGGCAGAATTGTGGACATTACCCAGCCGGGACTGGAGCGTATCGTCACCATAGAAATGGAACACTTAAACGAAATGGGCGACCTCTGCCGGAAAAAACTGATTGTGGAAATCATGGGAAAATACAGCAACATCATTTTCTGCGACGACAATGATATCATCATCGACAGCATCAAGAGAGTATCGGCGCTGGTGAGCTCCGTCCGGGAAGTGCTTCCCGGCAAGATGTATTTCATTGCCGATACCACCCATAAGAAAGATGCCATGACGGTGACAAAAGAGGAATTTTTAACCGTTATGAAGGAAGCGCCCATGCCGGCATTCAAGGCATTCTACACTTCCTTTACGGGCATTTCTCCCATTATGGGACAGGAAATCTGCCACAGGGCGGGGGTGGACGGCGAGCTTCCCACGGCGGCGCTTTCCGATGAAGAGATAACAAACATTTACAAAGAATGGGCGGACATCCGTAATGACATAGAGGACGGCAAGTTTACTCCCTGCATTGTCTACGAAGGCAAAAAGCCGGTGGAATTTGCGGCATTTGATTTGACGATTTACGAAGACGGCGTGCATGAATGCAAGCCTTACAACAGTATGTCCGAGGTGCTGGAAACCTATTTTGCGCAGAAGAATGCCCAAATCCGTATCCGTCAGCGCTCCACGGATTTGCAGAAAATCGTCCACACGGCGCTGGAACGCAATGTGAAAAAATACGATGTGCAGCTGCAGCAGATGAAGGATACGGAAAAGCGGGATACCTACCGGGTGTACGGGGAACTTCTGCATACCTACGGCTACAGTGCCGCACCCGGCGACAAGTCATTGGAGGCGGTCAATTATTACAACGGGGAAACGGTGAAAATTCCCCTTGACCCGACCCTTACGGCGGCGGAAAATGCGAAGAAGTATTTTGACAAATACAATAAGATGAAGAGAACCTACGAGGCGTTAAGCAAGCTCACCAAGGAAGTGGGAGAGGAAATCGAACACTTAAAGTCCATTGAGGTAGCCTTACAGATTGCAGCCGGGGAAGAAGACCTTCTGCAAATCCGGGAGGAGCTGCAGGAAAGCGGCTATATGAAAAAAAGGAGCGGCGGCAAAAAGGGGAAGGTAACCAGCAAGCCCTTCCATTATATCAGCCGTGACGGCTACGACATCTATGTGGGCAAAAACAACCTGCAGAATGAGGAGCTTACGTTTAAGCTTGCCGATGGCGGCGACTGGTGGTTCCACGCCAAAGGCTGTCCCGGTTCCCATGTCATTGTAAAAAACAAGGGCAGGGGCGAACTGCCGGATGCCACCTATGAGGATGCGGCAAGGCTGGCAGCCCATTATTCCTCCGCAAGCAGTCAGAACAAGGCGGAAGTGGACTACGTGGAGAAAAAGCAGGTGAAGAAGCCGAACGGCGGCAAGCCGGGCTTTGTGGTATACTATACCAATTACTCCATGATGGCGGACACGGATATTTCGGATATAAAAAGAGCCGACGCGTAATAAAAAAGGTGCCCGGCACCAAAAACAGAACAGGAAGAGAACATGAATACAAATTATACTTTCAGGCGCCTGTCATCCGACGAGATGCTGGACATATACGAAAACAGTTGCCCCTTACATTTCCCGGCGCCGGAAATCAAGCCGGTGTTTATGATTAAAAGCATGGTGGAGCGGGGCGGTTATATCGGTATCGGTGTCTACGATGGGGACAGGCTGGCAGGGTATGCCCTCTGCGTGCAGGCGCCGGAAAAAAACACCATACTGCTTGACTATCTGGCGGTGTTTGAAGAATACCGCAACAAGGGCGTGGGAGCTCTTATGTTACAGGAAATGCAGCGGATTTACACAGACATGCACGGTATTATCATCGAAACGGAACGCCCGGATAAGGCAGCGGACGAAGAAGACCGCGCCATGAGAATTCGCCGGAACGGTTTTTATAAGCGAAGCGGCTGCCGGCAGACAGAACTTCTTACCCGGGTGGCGGGTGTGGATTTCGGTATTTTTTACCTGCAGACGGGCAGACAGATGCCGGACGAAGAAGTGGCGGCGGATTTACAGAACATCTATGATTTTATGTTGGGAGAAAAGTATGGCAGGATGTTTGCCTTTACTTGACGAAAGCCCGCGTTTCCACTATAATAAATGCAGTATGCAACCATATGGGGTGGTAGCGTTGTATAGGAGGAAGGTATGCAAATGATTAACAGTATGACGGGCTTCGGCAGATGCGAACTGGTGGAAGGTACCCGTAAGTTTACAGTAGAAGTAAAATCAGTCAACCACAGATATCTGGATGTCAACATCAAGATGCCGAAGAAATTAAATTTCTTTGAGTCATCCATCCGGAATGAACTGAAGAATTTTATGCAGCGCGGCAAGGTGGATATTTACATTGCATACGAAGACTGTGCAGAGACCACCGGTTGTGTAAAATATAACAAAAAGATTGCGGAAGAGTATGTTAATTATTTGGGACAGATGGCAGAGGACTTCGGCCTTGAGAATGATATCCGTACGTCCACCCTTTCCCGGTATCCCGATGTGTTTACCTTAGAGGATGTGGAAGAGGATGAAGACGAAATCTGGAAAGAGCTGGACAAGGCCTTAAAGAGCGCCCTGCAGGCACTGGTGGAAACCCGCATTAAGGAAGGCGAGAATTTACACAACGACTTAATCGGCAAGCTGGACGGCATGCTTAAGCATGTGGACTACATTACCGAGCGCTCTCCGGAAATCATTGCCGAGTATAAAAGGAAGCTCACCGATAAGGTAAAGGATTTACTTAAGGATGCCCAGGTGGATGAAAACCGTCTTTTAATGGAAGTTACCATTTTCGCAGACAAGGTCTGCGTGGATGAAGAACTGGTGCGTTTAAGAAGCCACATCACTTCCACAAAGCAGGCGCTCATAGACGGCGGCAGCATCGGCAGAAAGTTAGATTTTATCGCACAGGAAATGAACCGGGAGGCCAATACCATTTTAAGCAAAACCACCGACCTCGGTATTTCCAACAGAGCCATTGAGTTAAAGACGGAAATCGAGAAGGTCCGCGAACAGATTCAGAATATTGAATAAAAAGGAAACAGGCATGGACAAACTGATTCATATCGGCTTTGGCAATATGGTCAATACCGGCAAGATTATTGCCATTGTGAGCCCGGATTCCGCACCCATCAAAAGACTGGTGCAGAACGCCAAGGAGGCGGGCAACACCGTAGATGCCACCCAGGGACGCAAGACCAAAGCGGTACTTATTATGGAAAACAATCAGATTGTGTTGTCTGCCCTTCTGCCGGAGACCATAGCGGGCAGAAGCAGACAGACAGATACAAACGTCTTAGGAGAAGAAAATGAGTAAGGGTATATTGATTGTGTTATCCGGATTTTCCGGAGCAGGAAAAGGCACTCTCGTAAAGGAGCTCATGAAGACATACGATAATTATGCATTGTCCATCTCCATGACCACGAGAAAACCCCGCGAGGGAGAAGTATACGGAAGAGAATATTTCTTTACGGAGAGAGAAAGCTTTGAAGAAAAGATTGCACAAAACGGTCTGATAGAGTATGCTGAATATTGCGGCAATTATTACGGCACACCCAGGGACTATGTGGAGAAAATGCTTGCGGCAGGAAAGGATGTCTTACTGGAAATTGAAATCCAGGGCATGCATAAGGTAAAAAAGATGTTCCCGGATATGCTGCCACTCTTTGTGACACCGCCCAGCATTGCCGAGCTGGAGAAGCGTTTAAGAGGCAGAGGCACCGAGACGGAAGAAGTCATAAGAAAGCGTCTTGCCCGTGCGGCAGAAGAAGCAAAGGGCATGGAGGACTACGAGTATCTGGTAGTCAACGATAACTTGCAGGAATGTGTGGAAGAAATTCACAGTATTGTGAAGGCAGCCAAAAGAGCCAGCCGCCGCAATACGGAGTTTATCAATAATATCAGAGGAGAACTGAATGTTCTCACGGAAGGAGAATGAATATGTTACATCCATCTTATACCGATTTAATGAAAGTGGTAAACAAGGACGTGGAGCCGGGTGAAGAACCGGTAGTAAGCAGCAGATACTCCATCGTTATGGCTACCTCAAAGAGAGCAAGACAGATTATCGCCGGAGACGAGCCTTTGGTAGACGGTACCGGAAAGAAACCTCTTTCCATTGCTGTAGAAGAGTTGAACGAAGGTAAGATTAAAATCTTAAACGACGAAGAAGAACAGGCATAAGGAAAGCAGAAAGAGGCTGTCACACGAAAATAGAAAAGTTTAAGTGTGGCAGTTCTTTTATATTATAAAATTTTTATGTCATAAATTTATGCAATAAAACGGAAAAGGTAACGAGTATGAAGATAATGTTTGTATCCTTAGGGTGCGATAAGAACCTGGTGGACACGGAGATGATGTTGGGACAGCTTTCGGAAAAAGGTTATACCTTTACGGATGAGGAAACGGAAGCCGATGTGGTGGTGGTCAACACCTGCTGCTTTATCGGGGATGCCAAGGAAGAAAGTATCAATACCCTTTTGGAAATGGAGAAGCTGAAGGAAGAGGGCGTGATTAAAGTCCTCATTGCTTCCGGCTGTCTGGCACAGCGCTACAAAGAAGAAATCCAGAAGGAAATTCCGGGTGTGGATGCCATCATCGGCACTATGGCGATTGACAAAATTACAGAAAGCGTGGACAAAGCCCTGGCAGGCAGGTCCGAAAATTATTTTAAGGATATCAGCACCACGCCGGTTTACGGGAAAAAGCGTATCGTAACCACCGGCGGACACTACGCCTACATGAAAATTGCGGAAGGCTGCGACAAGCACTGCACCTACTGCATTATTCCCAAGGTGCGCGGCGGGTACCGTTCCATTCCCATGGAAAGTCTCCTAAAGGAAGCGGCGGAGCTGGCGGAAAACGGCGTCCGGGAACTGATACTGGTTGCCCAGGAAACCACCCTGTACGGCAAGGATTTATACGGCAAAAAGAGCCTGCCCCTCCTGCTTCATAAATTGGCGGAAATCCCCGGCATCTACTGGATACGGATTTTATACTGTTATCCCGAAGAAATTACGGATGAACTGATTGCTGCCATCAAAGCGGAGGACAAGGTCTGCAAATACCTGGATATTCCCATCCAGCACGCTTCGGACAATGTGCTGGGACGCATGGGCAGAAAGACCAGCCGGGCAGATTTGGAGCGCATTATCGGAAAACTGAGGGCAGAAATTCCCGAAATCTGTTTGCGCACCACGCTGATTACCGGTTTCCCCGGAGAAACGGAAGAGGACCACGAAGAAAACATGGCGTTTGTGGAAGAAATCGGCTTTGACAGACTGGGCGTATTTCCTTATTCACAGGAAGAGGATACTCCGGCGGCGGAAATGGAAGACCAGATTGCCGAAGAACTCAAAGAAGAACGCCGCGATGACATCATGGAGCTGCAGCAGGAAATTGCGTTTGAGAAAGCGGAAAGCCTTGTAGGCAGTGTTCTTACCGTCATGATAGAAGGAAAAGTGGCGGATGAGGATGCTTACGTGGGACGGACCTACCGGGATGCCCCCGGCGTGGACGGCTATATTTTTGTAAACACGACGGCACAGCTTATGACCGGTGACTTTGTAAAAGTACTGGTGACCGGAAGCAACGAATACGACTTGATAGGAGAGATATACCATGAATTTACCGAATAAACTTACTGTATTCCGAATGATTTTAATTGTACCTTTTGTCCTTCTTTTACTGGGAGGCTTTCATGAATGGGCGTGGTTCACAGCCATTTTCGGCGGCATTATGGAATATGTGGACTACATAGCGCTGGCTATTTTCATCATTGCCAGTCTGACGGATATGCTGGACGGCAAAATTGCCCGTAAATACAACCTCATCACCAATTTCGGCAAGTTCATGGATCCTCTTGCGGATAAGCTTTTAGTCTGCTCCGCTATGATTTGTCTGGTGGAAATGGGCAGAATCCCGGCATGGATTGTCATTATCATCATCAGCCGTGAATTCATCATCAGCGGTTTCCGTCTGGTAGCTTCCGACAAGGGTGTGGTCATTGCCGCCAATTACTGGGGCAAATTCAAGACCACCTTCCAGATGATTATGGTCTGCTTAATGATTGCCAATATTGAAAAAATCAGCCTGCTCACTGACATTGTGATGTGGGTGGCATTGGCGCTTACCGTTATTTCCCTGATTGATTACATCTGGGTCAACAGAAGCGTAATGGCAGATACCAAGTAAAAGAAGGAAAACAGCATGACAGCGGAAATTATCTGTGTGGGCACAGAACTTTTATTAGGAAATATTGTAAACACCAATGCGGCGTTTTTATCGGAAAAATTAGCGTACCTTGGCATCAACTGCTATTTTCAGACGGTGGTGGGAGATAACCGGGACAGGCTTCTTTCCGTGATAAATACGGCTCTTTCCCGGGCGGATATCCTTATTTTTTCAGGAGGACTCGGACCTACGGAGGATGACCTGACAAAAGAAACCGTGGCAGAAGCTCTTGGAAAAAAGCTTATCCGGGATAAAAAGGCGGAACAGGAAATTGCGGATTATTTTGCCCTCAGGGGACGTATTCCCACGGACAACAACTGGAAGCAGGCGGATGTCATAGAGGGTTGCGAGGTCCTGTATAACAAAAACGGCACGGCGCCCGGCATTTTTGTTTCCGAAGGAGAAAAGACGGTTATTTTACTGCCCGGACCGCCTCTGGAATTAAAGAGCATGTTCACGGACAGCGTAATGCCGCGACTGCAGCAAAAATGCGGACAGGTTTTCTATTCGGAAACCGTAAAGATTGTGGGCCCCGGAGAAAGCAGTGTGGAAACACAGATTCTGGACATGCTGAATACCCAGGAAAATCCCACCATAGCGCCCTATGCCAAGACCGGAGAGGTACACCTGCGTGTCACAGCAAGAGCGAAGGATGAAAAAGAAGCCAAAGAAAAAACAGCCCCCGTGGTGGAAGAGCTTTACCGTCGTTTCGGCAATGCCGTTTACACGACGGATGCGGACGAAACACTGGAAATGGCACTGACAAAACTGCTTATGAAAAAGAAATATACCATGACCACGGCGGAGTCCTGCACGGGAGGCATGATAGCGGCAAGAATGGTCAATGCCCCGGGGGTATCGGCAGTGCTCAAATCCGGCTTTATCACCTATGCCAACGAGGCAAAGGAAGAATTGCTCGGTGTGTCCCATGATACATTGGAGAAGTTTGGCGCAGTCAGCAGGGAAACCGCCGAAGAAATGGCAGAGGGCGCGGCAAAGGCAGCCCATACGGATACGGCGGTAGCCGTTACCGGCATTGCGGGACCCGACGGCGGCACAAAGGAAAAGCCGGTGGGACTTGTCTATATCGGCGTAAACGTACGGGGAAATGTAGAAGTACGGGAGTATCATTTCAGCGGCAGCCGGCAGAAAATCAGAGAGAGCGTAACAGCGGCAGCCCTGACCTTTTTAAGGGAAAAGCTGCTTGATACCAAAGAAAGGGGTTAGTCATGGGACAGGAAGAAAACCGGATGAAATACTGTGAAAGGTGCGGAGCACTCTTAAAGGAGAACGGTATCTGCCCCGCCTGCGGGTATGCCCAGCAGCCGAAGACACAGAAAAAAGACAGAACCGCCCTGCTTGTGGTGATTACCATAGTGGTCATTCTTCTCCTCTGCGTAGTGCTGTTCTTTACCTGCATCCATCTGTTTAACAGATTGTTGGGAGAAGGAAAACAGGAACCGGTACTGATGGAAGAAAGAAAAGTGACGGAAGGGCTTTTGGATGATGCAGACGGGGAAAAACTGCAGGAGGAAAGTCGTGTGCCGCGGGACGATTTCCAGACACCTTCCGGAGAAGGTGATGGGGAGTGGGAAACGGAGGATTCCTATATCGGAAACGGTCTGTACGAAGGAACCTATGACAGTACCAAAGAAAACTGGCAGGAAGAAGGTCAGAGGGAGGATGTTCCCTATTATTCCGGACCGTACAACGATTTGAAGGATGACCTTTCCTATCAGATTTCCTTTCTGACGACCTACTGCAATACGGAAGACGGACACGTATTTATCCAGGTAGAATATCCGCAGATTACCTCCGGCAGAAAAGATGAAGAGTATCTGAACGGTGAACTTTCCTACGAGTATGAATACTTCCGGGATTTTTATACGGATTATGTGGCGGATACCCTGTCGGAGGACGGAACTTTTTATTTCTCTTCGGATGCCTATGTCACCTACATGGACGAAGATATTTTAAGCGTGGTGTATTCCGAAAAAATCCGCTATCAGGACGGCTCCGACTACTTAAGCGACATCAATTTCTACTGTGTAAACATTGACCTTGCCACCGGCAATATCCTGACCAATACGGATATCTTAAACCTGGATGATGATTTTGCCGTGGATTTTCGTGAGAGGGAGATAAGCGAAAACGGTGACGGCGCCCTGACGGACTACACCGACCAGGAAATCCTTGCCATGCTGCGGGATGAGGGCACACTGGTGCTTTTCTATACCCCCATGGGACTGGAAGTGGGACTGAACCTGGACGGAGAGATTGTCTACGTGACCTATGAAGATTACATGGATTACCGGAATATATTTTAATGAAAATGTACCATATCGGCTTGCTTCCGGGCAGAAGATGTGGTACATTTTTTACAGAAAACATTTCTGACACGTTCTTATCGCTTATCCGGCATTTCGCCGCCTGTTTCGTGTTGAAAAATGTAAAAAGAAAAAACGGAGGGAGGAAGATGCCATTGAGGGTGATTTATGGGACACTTACTGTGCTATGATGGCAGTGAGCTTTGACCTAAAATGAAAAATTAAACC
>DJEL01000013.1:11361-11752 GCA_002432425.1 Lachnospiraceae bacterium UBA5899 | reverse complement strand
TGTTCGGTTTTGAAGGCACAAGCCGTGAAAGAGCAGGATATCTGCTCTTTTTTGTTTTCAAAAATATCCCGGAAACCCGTTTGGTCAGGTATCCGGGATATTGACTTATTAGGTCAGCTGAATATAACCGACTACTGGCAGGTAGACGAGAATTGATTATTTGCAAGTATGACCAAATTGTTTATTCGCAGGTAGCGGACGTATCAAAACCGGGATTGAAAGCATAGAAGTTACGGGAATTCAGCTTATCCTGGGTAATACGGAGAGCTTCACCAAATCTCTGAAAATGCACAATTTCGCGTTCTCTTAAGAATTTGATGGGAGCTACCACATCCGGTTCCGTAATCAGGCGCAGGATATTGTCATAGGTCGAGCGGGCTTTCTGCTCTGC
>DJEL01000013.1:10491-11278 GCA_002432425.1 Lachnospiraceae bacterium UBA5899 | reverse complement strand
CTGAAATTCACAGGCATTGAAGGGCACACCTCCTGCAGCCTGGGGCCAGATACCGAGTGTATGATCCGTGTAGTAGGGAGCAAAGCCACCGGCTTCGATTTCCTCCATGGAAAGGTTTCTGGTAAGCTGGTGCACAATGGCTGCTACCATTTCGAGGTGTGCCAATTCATTCGCACATGTGTGTTGGAAATCATAACCGTAAAAATACATCGATAGTGAAGACATTCTCCACATATCTGCCTATTCCGGGCTTAGACTCCATGTGATTGTGATACACAATTTGATCAATGCAGGATTTAAGCAGTATATTTTTTTCGGTTGCGGACATTTCCGGGTTTTTCAATGCCGCCAGACAATCGGTAAATCTTGCGATTTTTTCTCTGTAATCAACGGCGGTAGGAATGGATGTTCTTGCCTGTTCCAGCGCCGCACCTGCCTTTGCCATTTCTTCCTGCAGCTTCGCGTTTCTGGACGCATATTCTTCCTTGGTATAAATACCATCTTCGTAGGCATCCTTCTGACGGATATCTTTTTCTTTCAGACGTTTCAATTCATTTTGAAGATTGCTGATAATGCTTGCCTGCAAATCAGCAGTGGAAGAGTCGTCGTTTTCCAATTTTAGCTCAAAATCTGCAATGGTGTTTTCCAAAGTTTCTATAATGCGGTCCACGAATACATCATATTTGACAGATTTCGTATTGCACCAGGACTGCTTATTGCATAGCATCATTTCACATTTGGAACCATTCTTCTGTGTGTAGATTTTAAGGGACATTGCCTTGCCGCA
>DJEL01000013.1:10291-10448 GCA_002432425.1 Lachnospiraceae bacterium UBA5899 | reverse complement strand
GTGCCACAGAACAGGAGACCGGCAAAGGGATTTTTCAATTCACTATATTTTTTCACTTTTGGGGTTTTACCTCGTCTTTCTTGGGCGGCTTCAAAGGTTGCCAAGTCAATGATTGGCTCATGCCGTCCATCCACGTATACCCATTCAGATACATCGG
>DJEL01000013.1:9782-10223 GCA_002432425.1 Lachnospiraceae bacterium UBA5899 | reverse complement strand
AGTCTTCGGGCGTGTTTTCACAATCTGGCCGTTTACTATTTTCTTTTCTGTCTTCCGCCAGTTCCACCGTATTTTTCCGATATAGACCGGGTTTTCCAACATGTCACTGATAGCGGCGGGGGACCAGAAAGAAGATTTTAACGGCTTTATGCCCAGGTCATCCAGTTCTTTTGCAATGTTTGTAAAGCCATTNNGAAGATTTTAACGGTTTAATACCCAGTTCATCCAGTTTCTTTGCAATGTTTGTGAAGCCATTTCCAGCAAGGTACAGTTTGAACATCAATCTGACGGCATCCGCCTGCTCCGGGATAACCTCGAGAGAGTGGTATGCGCTTTTGCCGGTACCTATCTGGACTTTCCGGTAGCCATATGGGGGAACAGAGCCGATAAAGTTTCCCTGTTTTACCGATGCAATCCGACCACGGTTTAATATCTTCTTGG
>DJEL01000013.1:9298-9747 GCA_002432425.1 Lachnospiraceae bacterium UBA5899 | reverse complement strand
ATCTTCTTGGTGTATTCCAGATAGTCGTTACCTCGCGTGAGCTCCATCTCAAAGAATTTTCGGTCATATTCATCAGCCAGATTATAATCCTTCGGCGGTGTGAGCACAAGAGTGTTTGTGTAGCGGAAAGCATTGATAATTCGTCCGCAGTCTTCGAGGTCGCCACGGGATAATCGTTGCGGCTCAATCACCAAGACACCCTTAATGCTGCCGGTTTCCAAAAGCTTCATAACTTGTTTCATAACGGGTCTGTCGGCTATGGTTTCCCCGGAAACAACTTCCCGGAAAATATGCTCTTCAGGTATTCTTTGCCCGAAAACAGATACGGCGTGCTCCTGGAGCTGCGTCTCATGTTTGGACAAAACTTCCTCAACAGACATGTACGGGTCATCGGAACGTGACTTTCTTAGATAGATAATAATGTGAGATATGTCACTTGGAGACAATTC
>DJEL01000013.1:0-9210 GCA_002432425.1 Lachnospiraceae bacterium UBA5899 | reverse complement strand
AAAAATGCCCGGTGCTTGTATTTTCACCGGGAAAATGGTACAATCTACTTGTGTAGGCGATTGTATCGGGTTTTCCCGATGTGGTTCCTTAACCGCTCTGGTGTTGGTAGCATCAGGGCGGTTTTTCTATTTATTAGCAGTAAGCAAAAATGTGCGGTTTACTTGGCACCCACTTTCTGGATGAGCGCATCCTGCAGAACCTGTGAAAAATTGATATTCATGGAAATAGCTTCTTCATTTAACCATTCCGGGATAGAAAGTGTTTTTTTAACAGCTTTGGAGCTGTGCTTGCGCTGATAAGATAATAAGTCAAATTCAATCACAACACAGAACGTATCTGTTTCAGACGGAATAGTATAAGGCTCGGAAGGAGCAGGAAGAGCTTCTTTGTTTTCTTGCCTGCTGACAATGGCAAGACCCAAAGCATCCGAAGCCATTTCATAGGCATCCTGCATGTCTTCGCCCTGCGTCATACACTCAGGAAAATCAGGAAATGTAATCCAGAAGCCGCCTTCTTCGGCTTTGTGAAAAAGGGCAGGATAAAATAATTTTTTCATACAACACCTCCATATAGTGGGCTGGATTATTTCAATCCAGCCTGTTTTAAGATTGCCTGTTCCAGACCTTTTTTCAGGTCTTTGGAGTGATAAGGAACAATTACGGTTCTTCCTGTTTCGGAATTTCTTAGCTTTACATGGGAACCGTTCTGGCTGATGATTTCAAAACCGTTTTTTTGCAGGTATTTAATCATCTGCATGGGTGACATTGGCATCTTTCGTATCTCCTTTCCTTATCTCTGTATACATAATAACACGTAATATTACGTATGTCAATATAAAATACGTAATATTACGTGCCATATATTGGCGTTGTCTTTATTGTAATTTATACATAGTAAGGATTAGGTTTTAAAGCCAGTGAAATCAAGTCTACTATCCAGCCAATGCCACATATTCCAACGGTAAAGAAATACAAAATACCCATGCCAATTTTTCCTTCATAAAATTTATGACCGCAAACGGTAAAGAGGCAAAGGAAAAAAGCAATCCACTTATTTTTGGGCTTTCCAAGTATGATTGGTCTGTAACCGCCAGAAGCATAAGCAGTAGCAGAATTATTTATAATAATGTTTTTATCATTCCCGCTTAATTCTTGGACTTGCTTTCCGCATTGTGGACATACAACACAGTTTTTGTCTATTTTTGCACCGCAATGAATACAAAATTTTGTGTCATTAAGAGGTGAACCACAGTTTGGACATGCTGTTGCCTTGTCAGATACTTCTTTCCCACATTCAGGACATGTTATTAGTGCCATAATTAAATTCTCCCTTCATAAATAAAGTATTTTATATCAATTCTGCAACCCCTAAGGGCTCAAAATAGATAACGTAATTATCAACTTGTGCATATAAACCATATTTTTCCTTGTAGCAAGCAAGAGCGTCAGCCAAAAATGTTTCTGTGACCTCTAAATATTCCGCAATTTCATATAGATTTCGGCACCCGGCTTTATAACTATCAACAATTCCGGATAGTCCAATGAGACGGTTATAAGCCCAAACCCGAGCGGTACGTTCCTGTTTGCGATTAGCAGCAGAAGATTGGTCTAAAATGTTACCAGAAGATGTGGCGTGATGTCCAATTTCTTCGGCAAGAACACAAGCCTTTTCGGCTTCTGTATCAATATCATTGCTTATAGCCACGTTACCGTCACAATAGAGTCCTCGTATCCTTGGACTATTAAATTTTCTATCATATATATGTATATCTCTTGCATCAGAAGAGGATGCTAAGTCTTCATATCTTGTCAATATTATCACCCTTGTGTAGCTTACATCTTTAATTGTCCAATAATTAGGAGTGTTTCCTTTTTGCTTTTACAAAATTTGCGAACTGTTTAATTTCATCTAATTCATCTTCTGTAAAGTCGGAGCCTTCAAAGTGAGCGGCAAGGGTTTGAGGTTCACTATTTTCTGTATTATCAGAGAATAAGTACGATGTGGTTGTATTTAGGGCTTTTGCAAATGCCAATATTTTACTTTGTGGCAAATCAACCTTCCCAGCTTCAACTTTTGCAATAGCTGTTTTATCTTTATATCCCACAAGTGCAGCAAGCTCTGTTTGTGATAAATTTTTTTCTTCACGCAAACTTCTGATTTTTATACCCATACTTTCTTGCGTTGTCATATTTTTGCCACCAGCCTTTCTTAATAAGGATAATAACACATAAATGAATTTTATTCAACATTTTTATAAAAAATAGTTGACACATGTTCAACCATGATGTATTATGATTTTAGGTTGAACATAATTCAACCAGAAAGGAGGAAAAAAATTGACAGATAGTAAAAAACTGAGTGATGAAATCACGGACTCTGGAATTACAATTACAGCTATTGCGAATAAGATTGGAATTACCAGAGAAGGATTTTATAAAAAGCTCAATAATGAGACAGAATTTAAGGCATCTGAAATTTCAACATTACAGAAAATCTTAAGACTTTCTAACAAAAAACGTGATGAAATTTTTTTTGCAAAAGAAGTTGAACTAAAATCAACTTAAGAAGGGAGAGATAGAGAAACATGTTTCAGAGAAGAAAAAAAGTAGCTGTAGAAAACAGTTATAGAGCACCTATATATCCTGCGCCGGAAGTTGGATATGTAAGTTCTACATCCATTTTATCTGAGCGGGTTTTAGTTCAATTTTCTGTGCCCGACCACGAGTGGAGTGAACTTGAAAACTTAAAGGAGTGGAAAGATTTTGTAAAACGTCTTGAGGAATGTCAAAGAGAACAAATCCGGAACAAGCACTTAACTGGGCAATGTCGACAGGAAATTTAAGGTCAAATTCAAAATGCCGATGAACAATTTCCCCATTTTCTTTATAGCTGCAATTTCCTACATAATTAGGGTGTGGATTTAACTTTATATTCACGTTTGACTCTGTAGAAACGGAAGTTATTGTAATCGGTAGCCTTGAACGATTTTCAAAGCAGAAAATAATCGCAAGAGAATTTAACTTTGGTTTATATGTTGCCGATTTTATGGAGATTTTTAGATTTTTTCGTTTAGTCAGGAATGCACTTATAAGTGTGAAAAGGGAACCCAACGTACCAAAAATTGATAAAGCGAGAGTGATATTTTCACGGGTTAAGATTTCTTTTAATTCATTTTCCATAAGCTTGAACCTCCCAAAGATAATAAGGGAAATTATATCACGGATAGAAAATGAATACAACATTTAGATGTAATAAAGAGTACAAATTTATGGAGTAGTCCATTAGGACGGAAAGGAGGGATAGAGGATGGAAGAGAAGTTAGACAAGTGCATTGAGAACATTTGCAACAGAGTAATAGAAAACGATTTTGCACCAGGTGAGTATGCAGAAACAGTAAAGGCTCTTGCCGCACTGGTGGAAGCAAGAGCCACATTGTTTTAGCAATTATCGAGGTTAAAAAGACAATCGTAATCTGGACAATCGGTAACAACATATCATCAAAAAAAGAGAGGGTGGTGGAAAATGACAACCTATTCAAGGACAGAGGTTCTTCAATTCAAAAACGGGGAAAGCATCGTTCATTTCCCCGACCTTACGGATGAAGAGAGAACACGGAGGCATCAGCAGCTTAAGGCTGCGGCAAGCCGGTTCCTTAAAGCTGCGGAGCGGCTGAATATGGAAAAGACAAAGTAGCTTTAAGCTGATACCAAAGCAACACCCTGTACCTTCCATGCGGCATACAGGCCGCGATATTTTTGTTTCCTCTTTGTAGATAGTGATGCGCAGATAACCCCCTTTGTCTGCGTGTCGCATGGAGGGCGCAGGAGAATACAAGAAAGGAGGACAAGCCGTGCAGATGCACAATATATTATCAGGTGTCAGCTTTGTAAGTGGTCTGGTCGGGGTTGCGGGCATAGCCGGAGCCATAGAATGTGGGACAGGCTACTGCACCAGTACCGTGTTAATCATCATCGCACTGGTAAGCGGGATATGCGCCAGAGCAGAAGCAGGAGGCAGATATGGAATACATGTCATGGGAAGAAGCCGGACTCATAGTCGGCACCGAAGAATGGAAAGAAAAACAGAATAATGAAAAAGACCCTGCAGGCCGGGAAGCTGAACAGGGTCAAAACAACACGTAATGTTATTTTTATGCTTATTTTAGCAGGAAAGGTAAGGTAAGTCAATCAATGGACAACATTTTAGCAACACTTATGGCAGCAACTCATACAGAAACTACTTTTTCATATGAACGAAAGGCTGGCACTGCAAATGAAAAAATCAGTATGAAGGGACATCCCGCAGCATTACTGGTCGGTTTAGAGACAATGACGCTCCATGTATTACAAAACATACATCCGGGAGATATAGAAGCACAGAAAGAAACGATGCGTTTACTGTGTGCCAATGTATTTGAGGACATCGATAAGGGGGATGGCAATGGTGGAATGTAGAGTCTGCCACTGCCTGTGCGACCCCGGAGACATCGTAGGCGGCATATGTGACGATTGCCGGGCAGCAGAGGAACGGCGGAGCAGGAAGTTGGACGAGTACATAGAACTTAGAAAACGGTACCTAAAGGAGCAGGCTGACGGTCAGCTTGTCCTGGTCCAGTAAGGAGCTGTATGGAAGGAACCAAGGTAAAAAGCGACCGGGGAGATGTGGAATACGCTCCCCGGCATCTGAACATGTATCAGAAACACAGACAAGCCTATGAACAGGCAGAAAGAGAGGATTATTCAAATGGAAAATATGGTAGCGGTAACACAGACGGCAGGAGCCATTAACTGTGATTTCGAGAGTGTGAAAAAGAGACTGCAGGAGCGGCTGCAGGACTACAAGGGTGCAGTATTCACTGAAGAAAGCAAGACATTTGCCAAGGCAGAGCTGGCAAATCTTCGCAAGGAAAAGAAAGAGTTTTCAGACCGTGTGAAAGAAGTCAAGGCGGCATATATGCAGCCGTATCTTGACTTTGAGGGCAAGGCCAAGGAATTGATTGCCCTGTATGACGAGCCTATCAATCTGATAGATGAGCAGATTAAGGCATTCGAGGAAAAGCGCAAGGCAGAGAAGCAGGCGAAGATTGCAGAACTGTACCAGATGCATGCCGGGGGACTGGAAGCCTATATTCCCCTGCAGAAGATTTACAACCCCAAATGGGAAAATGCCACCATGAAGGAAAAGGACATTGTGGCAGAAATCAGTAATCTGGCAGAAGCAACCCGTTCTGCCATTGCTACTATCCGGGGAATGCAGTCGGAAGCGGAGGAAAAGGCACTTGAAATCTACAAAGAAAACCTTAGCCTGCCGGAAGCTATGACATACCTTACCAACTACGAGAAGCAGCGACAGGAAATCATTGCCAGGGAGCAGGAACGCAGGAAAAAGGAAGAAGAGGAACGCATCCGCAGAGAGGAAAGAGAACGGCTGGAAACAGAGCGCAGAATTAAGGAGGAGCAGGAAGCAGCTATTCGTAAAGCGGAAGAGGAGAAAGAGGCGGCGCTTCGCAAAATCGAGGAAGAAAAGGCTGTAGCTATTGAAAAAGCCAGAGCAGAAGAAGCAGAGCAGGCTGTTATTGAGAGCCTCACGCCCAACGTGGATGCCGGAGATGCGGACCTTTACGAATACCGAATTGAGCTGACTAAGGATGCCAAGGAAAAGCTGGAAATGTACATGGACAGTGTAGGAATAGAATGGGAGCTGATGTGATATGGGAAATCTGGATATTTATAACAACGTGCGTGTTGTGCCGGACGATGCCAAGCGCAAAATCCAGGGCGGCAGGCTTAATGGAAAAACGGACATCAATCCGATGTGGCGCATTAAGAAACTCACCGAGCAGTTCGGGCCCTGCGGTGTAGGCTGGTACATCAAGGTCACGGATAAGCGGCTGGAAACCTATGGGGATGAAATAGCCGCCTTTGTGGATATTGAGCTTTACATCAAGGTGGATGGTGAATGGTCGCAGCCCATCTTTGGAACCGGTGGAAACATGTTCGCCGAGAAAGAGAAAAACGGCATCCACGTATCAGATGAAGCCTATAAGATGGCTGTTACGGATGCCATATCAGTTGCCTGCAAGATGCTTGGTGTAGGTGCTGACGTTTACTGGAACGCAGATAAGACCAAATATACAGCACCCGCCCAGTCCCAGACGCAGACTGCGGAACCACTGACACTGGCAAACGGCAAGATGAATGCGCAGGCATACCCGGAACGGGTCAGAGGCATCATTGCCCAATGCAACCGCACCGGCGTGCCGCTGGCTGCCATATTGGAACGGTACAAGGTGCAGACCATTGATGCCATGTCAGACCTGCAGATTAAAAGCTGTCTGAATGCCCTTATGAAAACGCCAGACAGAAAGGATAGCTGATGGAATTTACGGGAAAGATAGCCGGCATCAACGTGGACTGGCAGACAGGACGGTATGCGGTGACCTTCACCTGCAACGAACCGTCGGCGGTAAAGCAGAATTATGACAAGCTTAAGGACATTGAGATTTTGGATATCAAGGCGGTAAAGCACCGGAAAAAGCGGTCACTGGATGCCAATGCCTACTTTCATGTTCTGGTTGGCAAGATTGCAGAGGTGCTGACGATTTCCAAGGCAAAAGCCAAGAACATACTGATATGCAGATATGGACAGCCGCAGCTTCTCCCAGATGGGGCACCGATGATTTACAAAACAAATGCCCCGGAGGAATTCATGTGGGAACAGGAAACCTTACATGCTATCCCTATCAGATATGATGGGAAAGCTACCTTTTACAAGATTTACCGTGGCTCCCACACATACGACACAAAAGAGATGTCTTTATTGATAGACGGCACCGTGATGGAAGCCAAGGAACTGGGAATTGAGACCATGACACCTGCGGAGCTGGCAGAGATGAAAGCAAGGTGGGGCGTATGAAACGGCTGTGGAGCATCTTCACGGAGGATATGGACCACTGTTTTTACACAGGCAGCAACGTGGTGGAACGGCATCACATATTCTACGGCATGGGCGGGGAGAAAAAGGAGCTATGCGAGAAATACGGCTATGTTATTCCGCTCCGCCCGGATTTGCACCCGAATGGAGTGCATGCCACGGAATATGCCCGGACAGTGCTTGACCTGCACCTTAAGCAGGAGTGCCAACGGGATTTTGAAACCAGGCACGGTACCAGGGATGAATTTATAAACAAATTTGGAAGGAGCTGGCTATGAGCATTAACAGCAGAAGCAAAGGAGCCAAAGGCGAAAGGGAGCTTGCCAAAATATTAAGAGAATATGGGTATCCGTGTAGGCGCGGGCAGCAGTACTCCGGCGCAAACGGGGATGCCGATGTGGTAGGACTTCCGAACATTCATATTGAAGTCAAACGCAGGGAGCGGCTGGAAATATACTCAGCGATAGCACAGGCGGTCAGAGATGCCAAGAATGGCGATAAGCCTGCTGTATTCCACCGCAAGAACGATTGTGAATGGCTGGTTACCATGAGGCTGGAAGATTGGATGAAGCTTTATGGTGACAGACAATAGGTTGAAACACCTTAAGAAACTGTAAACCTTGTTTACATTACCTCATGGGATAATGTGTCACGACATGCCATGTAATGTGCCTGTGCCTCCGTCTGGGGCATGGGCGGAAAGGAGAAGAATGACAGGACAGGCAGAACAGCAGAAGTTTTATGTATATATTCCGACTTGCAGCCCTAATAGGGCGCCGGATATTACGATTGCCGATTTGATACCGGTAGGACGGGAGAATGCCATTTCCCGTCAGATGTTGGTTGCCTTATGCGTGGAAAATGGCCTTGTAAAAAATACGCTGTTTGGAAAAGACAGGGCAATGAGAAAGCTGATAGAGCAGGCAAGAAGAGATTACACCATATTAAATCTGTCAAACGGACAAGGGTATTACAGTCCGTCACGTAATGATTTACAGGACTTGCAGCGGTACATACGGCAGGAAACCAAGAGAGCCGTATCTGTGTTCAGAAATATTGTGGTAGCAAAGGCACTTTATGAGGATTACATACACGGGAGATTGACGGAATGAATTATTTAGCTGAATTAAAAGCATTTTACGATAGGCTCGAACTAAACCCGCAGCCCAACACTGTTATCGCCTTATGGCATGCGCTTATGTCCATAGCGAATAAAGCAGGGTGGCCAGATACGTTTACGGTAGCTTCATCAGTCCTTGGACTTCGGTCTGGATTAAATGCATCAGCGCTGAAACGGGCGAGAAATAAGCTTGCCACGGACGGATTTATTGACTGGAAGCCACGAGGCGGAAACCAGTCGGCACAGTACCACATAAAAAGCCTTGTGGTTCAAAATAGGTATGAAAATGAACCACAATCTGAACCACAAAGTGAACCACAGTGTGAACCACAATCTGAACCACAAAGTGAACCTATTAATAAACATAAACTAAAACAAAAACATAATAATCCCCCTATATCCCCCGCAGTGCATTTTGATGAATTCTGGGATGCCTACCCGAAAAATGGAAATCGTTCGCTGACAGAAAAGGCATATGTTGATGTGCTGTTGTCCAATGTCCCGGAAGAGGATGTACTGGCAGCAGTTAGGAACTATGCGGAAGCGGTACAGATACAGGATACGCAGGAACGGTACATCAAGAACCCGGACAGGTTTCTGACTGACAATACATTTTTGGACTATCTGCCAGGCAAGTACAAGAAGCCAAAGAAGCCGGAAGAAGCGGGGAATAAGAATAATCGCTTTAATAAATATCCGCAGAGGGATTATGACTACGAGGAACTGGAAAAGAGGTTACTGGGAGAATGAGACAATTATCATTGTTTGAACAGGAAGAAGAGGTTACCGGCATAGAAGATGCGGCGCCGGACGCCGTGCAGAATGCATGGCGAAAAGCTAAGCAGGACATGAAGAGGAACTTCACGGAGCTTCAGGAGCTGCCATATGAGGAGAAGCTGGAACGGCAAAAGGGAAAGGCATATGAGTTCTACGAGGAAATGCAGAAGAGAGGAAAAGGATGCCATGTATCTGTTGGCGGACTGGACAGCATCACATTGTTTATCTGGTTACACAGTATAGGCATTCATGTTCCTGCTATATCTGTATCGGCAGTAGAGGATAAGGGCAATCAGAAAGTACACAAGGCTTTAGGGATTGAACTGGTGAAGTCTTACAAGACCAAGGTTGAGGTGCTGAATGAGTGCGGATTTCCTGT